>DAHXLH010000195.1:0-12761 GCA_027366115.1 Phycisphaerales bacterium | reverse complement strand
AAAACGGTACAAGATGCGAAGCCTTGTGACAGCATCATTGTTCCTGTATATAATGGTTTCATAAGCCCTTAGGCGTGTTTTAAGGCGGGATAAAATTGCCGATCACACCCGTAAGGTCGGGGGTTCGAGCCCCTCAACGCCAAATGTTGTAAGTCCTGCCGAACACATGATTTGTTTACCTGCCTGTGTTGGATAGTGCAGCCTAAAGGCTCTTGGAAAAACCGTACCCTATAAAATCAAAACGCAATTTGACATGGTTGTTCCGCAAATTGACATTGTGCAGAACCGGACGATGGCTATGCTTGATCATAGATGATGGTCGTAGGCGGGTCTCACCTCCGCATGTTTCTGGCGGTGCCGCAAGAACGGCCTAGCAGTAATCGAAAAGTATTATTTCGCCATACATTATGGCAAACGCCGTCCGTCCGTTTGGCGGATAATTCGAGAGGCCCCAAAAGGGGGCGAGGAGTTTTTTATGTTTCTCAATTTCAGGTCGTATTCTCTTCTGTTGGGTGCCATGGCGGCGGCCGCTTCCGGCGTTGGAGTGTTGGGCTCGTCGGGTGCGGTAAGCGCGGGCACAATAACCCTTTATCAGGATACGTTTGCCCGCCCCAGCGCCGGCTACGCCAACCTCAGCGGGACTGCCCCCACCATTGATGTTGGCAGCGCGACATGGAATTCGCCTCCATCGCCTGCGTACCCCCTAAAAAGCGTCGAGGTTTTTGACACCACCAGTGCCAATGGGGGATACGCCTACCCATCTTCCCCCGCTTCAACGGGTGCCTACGGGGTTGACTCGTCTGTTGCGACCCCTTTTCTTCCGTTTACCCCGCAGAGCGGAAATGTCTACACATTGTCCGTAAAAATGAATCCTGGTGCCGGTGGCGGCTATTCCACCCCTGGTACTGGCTGGCTGGCACTTGGATTTTCCAACAGCGGAATAGTTTCTGAAAATGCCGCCTTTTCAAGCAGTTCCACACTATGGATGGATCTGGCAACGAACAATGCCACCCCTGCGGGCTTCTATCCCTCCACCTTCTACGGTGGAGGGCCGAGGCATCAAAATTCAGGCACATCGTACGCTTGGGACATCGCCGGAGGTACGGCCGCGACCTACTCGTGGACGTTGAACACCACACAGCTGGACTGGACCGCCAGTCTCAGCGAAGTCGGTGTACCAGGATTTTTCAACACCATTGATTTTACCGGAAGCGGCGGTACCAATCCGAATCCAGTTATTTCGGATGTGTTTATCGGTGCTTTGAACGAGCCTGGAACTTTTTCAAATTTCACATTGACGCAATCCTCTGTTCCGGAGCCTGCTTCTCTGGGCCTATTGGCAATCGGTGGTTTGGGGTTGCTGCTGCTAAAACGTCGCTTACGGGCGTGATCGGTGATTAGCTGTTGGATCGCAAAAGGGCCGTGTCCACATCCTTTTGGCGCGGCTCTTTTTTCCGGTTTACCGTGAAAAGTAAATTGGAAACCGTTCACGGGAAGAAAGTGATAAATACGGGTGTTATGAAAGGCGGGGTGTGACCGAAAACACATCAAAATCAGGCCCGCTTCGGGAAAATCTTGGCGGTTTTTCCAAGAATTTTGCGTGTCTTGCGCAAACGATAGTATTCGGTTTTCTTTAGGATGGAATGGAGATGAATATGCTCTCTAAAACAAAATACATGTATTCGTATTTTATTTTGCGAGCTGCTGCCGGTGCAGTTGTTGTGTCCGGAATAGCGGCTGGCGTCTTGCCGGCATTCGGAGCAAGCAACGACGTTACTATTTCCAACGGCGGCCTCTCGGTGACTTTTAATCTTTCCTGGGGCGCGGTGGTAACCAGCATGGCCAATACCAACGTTGCCAATGGTCTCAATATCGTGGATGCCACTGATGTGGGCGTGGAGTTGCAGGAGGATCAGGCTCTTTACCAAAATATCGGCGGCAGCCTGCAGATGATGCTTAACCCCACCCAGGGCGGAGCTTACGGCAACCAACCCTATTATCAGCATCCCAATGGCAGTCAGTTTCCTGAGGTAGGCAGTCCGGTGGTGAGATGGTCGGCCAGCGCCAGTCAATTCCAAGCGGTCATCACGCCTCTGGATTTTCTCACGGGGAATCCCACCGACTGGGTTTATGTGGAGAACGTCAGCATCAATTCCCAGGGGGTCGCCAATTTCCATTACACCTGCTACGACTACCAGCCGGGGTCGTACATTATAAACACGAATGTGCCCATCCTCTACTCGCTTCGCACCGACGCCTTCATGTACCCCACTTCAAATGGGTCGGTGCAGATGGTCGCCGGGTCTCCGGCTTGGCCGCAGCCGAACTTCACCTCAAATGGGTGGATCGCCAGCATTGATACCCAAGACAACCTCGGCATATTCTATACCACGCCGGCGGGCCTTTCAGAAAATTACGGCACACAGGCCACTGCCGCCAGGGGTATAACCCATGTGGGGGCATGGGATATGTCGTATCCCGGCAACATCTTGTCCAATGAGTTTTCGGTGGCAGTCAGCACTCCCCAGAACGGCCCCGCTTTGATCTCCCGGCAGGCTCCCGCCACATTTACGGTACAGGCCAGCATGATTAGCAATGGCGTCTTCTCGGCGAACGCGGCGGCCTACACCGCAGCACCTGGTTATTCTTCGGGAGTAAACCCGGCAGCACCCACCGGCTGGGCTGTAAGTGGTGGAAACACCGGCGTTAACGGGCCGGATACCGGTGTCTACGGCAGCACCGATTACCAGCCGTTTGCACCTGCAAGTACCGCCGGCGTGAGCGACTTCAGTTTCCTGCAGGGTAAGGGAGCTTTCATCTCACAAGTCGCAGCCACCACCGCCGGGCACTCGTACACGCTTACGTTCGACGCGGCGCAACGGAGCACCAACACGAATGCCGTGCTGGAGGTGGTCCTCACGAACGCGACAAATGGCAGTCAGATAATCACCCTGACACCCGCCATAACCGATACGGTCTTCACCCCATTTTTTCTTAATTTCACCGCGACATCAGGATCGACCAACATTGAGTTTCTCAACAACAGCGAGTTCCCCAACAACGGCGCGGCGGGAATAGACAACACCGTCGACGTATCGAACGTTTCCCTGGTGGCCGTGCCAGAGCCGGCCACGCTGGACATATTCGCGCTCAGTGGTATCGCGCTGCTGCTCATTAGACGGGAAAAACACAGGGTTCGAGCGTCGCCCGGTAGTGGGGGCCGCCCGTGCCCGTGAACAGGTTTAATAAATAGCTCGGACAAGGCCGTTGTTGGGGGCGTTCCCATCGTGGGATGCTGTGTCCTAGTGGGCCATTCCTCCATAATTTACGGGCGTAGGCCGCGATTGGAGGCCTGCGGTGGCGGACATTTAAGGCCATAATTCGTTCCGCCACCCGCAGATTTTTGCGGAACACTCCCCTAGAAGTCTGTCCGAGTAATGCTCTCAAAAAAATCATAAAACGTTATAGAATAGGAGCATTGTAATGGCGTATATGTTTTCGCGGCGGGCGGCTCTCGGTTTGCCAATATGGATTCTGGTCGGCGGATTATTCGCTGCCGCTAGTGGCAAGCAAACCACGGCGGGTGGTGCCAGGGCGGCGGCAGCACCATTGCAGGCCAGGGATTTCACGCGATTCTTTGTTACGCCGAATCAACCGGCGGTGCTGTCATGGAAATTCAAGAATCCTGTAAGATCGCGGGCGATGCGTTGGCGCATCACCAACTATTGGGGCCGGCGGATTGCGGCGGGAACTTCACTGCCCGCCAATAACACGATTAATCTGCCGGTGCGTCTGGCGCGGGGATTTTATCAGGTGACTTTTCCCGCCAGCGGGCAAAAATTCGGGGTGGTGTCGATCGCGGCGCATCGGGGGCCGGCGGATCCTTTTTTCGCCATCGATAGCGCGATGTCCGAGCTGGTCAACCATCCGGCGGACCGCCAGCGGGTGCGGGTGGGGATGATCAGGATTTTGCGTCGCAGCGGCATTGGCATGTCGCGGGAAAGGTTACGATGGGGTCAGATCAACCCTTCGCCGGGAAGATTTGACTGGAACAAGGATTGTCAATACGGCCTGCTGGGGCGGGATTATTCCAGCAGTGGCGTGCGGATGCTCCAATTATTTGCGGACGCACCGGATTGGACGTGGGATGGCACTTCAGGGCCCTATCCGATTAACCTCGTGCGGACGGCACGCAGTTGGGCGATCATCGGGAGCTATTTTCACCGGGATTGGGGGGCTTTGGAAATCTGGAATGAGCCGGATGGTCATGGTTTTCCTGCGAATCAATTGCTGCCGATGATCAAAGCCATAGCTTACAGTTTTCAACAGGCGAATATTCACATTCCCCTGATCGGAGGCGTGTTTGCGTCACCCGTCCCCGGTCAGTTCCAACGCGTTTGCGCGATGAACGGTTTGCTCGACCAAGTTAGCGCAATCAGCTTTCACGATTATCGGGCACCGACCGAAATTCCCCATGCGGTTGCGGCATATCGGCAATGGCTCAAAGCCTTTGGCGAACCGTCCATGCCGCTGTGGATAACCGAAAGCGGTAAGCCTTGGGCCGCCGGCACGGCTCGCCCCCGGCAAGGGCCAGACATGACTTCCGCGCTCTGGATCACCATGAAAGCGGTGGAGGCCCGCGCCTGCGGCATTTCCCGGTATTTCGCGTTTGTCTATCCGTTTTATACGGAGCACGACGCAACTTTTAATAATTTCGGCATGATGGGACGAGAACATACGCCCTTACGAAGTATGGCCGGGTATGTTAATTGTGTGGCGGAACTCTCCGGCTGGTCGTATGTAGGAAATCTTAAAATCAATAATCAGGAGGTTCTATTGGCACCGGTGTTTACGCGGAGGGGCCGCCGCACCGCAGTTGTGTATACCGGGAAAGCGAACGCCCATGCGACGATAACCTTGCGGCTGCACGGGATCAGCATTCGCGGTATTGATGGCCGCATCCTGCACCGCAACGCCAACGGTTCAATACCGATTGCCGACGGTTTGGTGTATTTGCGCGGCCCAGCCAAATCCTTTGTCGGAAAAGTGGAAACCGACACCGAAGCCGGGCGGCTTTACGCAATTTCGCGACAACCTCCACCGAAGCCACATCACCGTCATTCGCCGATCATTCTACAATTTGACAATCAGGGCAGTCGTTGGACCTCCGGCGGCTATGTGTTTCCATATTCATCCAGTACCTCAATCCGCGTGCGTGTCTGGAATTTGGCCAATCACGCTATTTCTGTAGAATTAACCCTGCGCGGCCACCACGGGAAAAATCCCGGCACGCCAAAGGCCGCCTTTGGAATCCGGCGGCGGATACCGGCACAAAGCAACATGCTGGTGCAATGGACGGTCAGCCAGTTGGCCCGGAAAATGGCCTTGGGCATCACGCACTACCATTATCTGATGGTTACGGGCCATGAGATGTCTGGATCCGCCAATACCCCGGCCATCAGCCCGCTGGCGATTCCGGTCCGGCTGAAAGGCAGCCTTAACCAATACTTGGCCCGGTATCCTCGGCACACGCGGCTGGCCATCGGTAATATATCTCTCTGGCGGAAAAACCTCACCGCCAACGCCGATATGTCGTTTTTTTCGCCCAAGGCAGGCGAATGGGGCATGAAATTGGCCTTTCATGGTGGTAGCCCATGGGCGTATCCGCAATTTCCACTGCCCAGTGGAATCCATGGGAAAAGGGTGGTCGCGGTGCTGTTGCGGGCGCGCGCCGCCAAGCCTGCGAAGGTGCGTTTAATGCTGTTTAAGCCCGGCTTGCCCACGTACGGTACGCTCTTATCGCCGATCATTGCCGCCAATGGGAAATGGAATACCGTGCTGGTTCCGCTTTCGCGATTCAAGTCAATGGGGAACGGCCCTCCTCTGCACAGCCTCGCTGGCGCGAGGTTCCTGTCCGTAGGCCTGAATAACAACAGCGCTGTTGGCGAGAACCAACTGGAAGTTAGTAAGCTGTATCTGCTTTACGGGCGCTAATCAGGGTTATTTCGAGGCATCGCATTCTGGCAACCATTGTGACGCACGTGTTGGCGCGGTTGTTGATTTGGGAGGTTTTTCCAGATTGTTTCGGATACGCCCATTGATCATGCGGTCTTTTGAGATTCAAAAGACTTCGACGAAAATCGACAATAATAAAACGCAATCTGACATTGTGTGGTGCAGGTACTTGAGTCATACTTCATTTGTAAAGACGGCGGCTACTGACTAAATATTTGCGGCAGCCAAAACGTTGATGTTGATGTTGATATTGCTCTGTTCGCCGCATTTTGCGGGGAGGCCCTAGCCCGGCAAACTGGCGGGTGTTTCGGGAGGCTCCGAAATGGAGCGAGGAGCGTTTTGTGTTCTTGATGTTTTTCCCAATTTCCCATGGTTTTTTGAATCAAAGGAAGTGTGTTATGAAACGTCCCGGTTTTACACTCATTGAACTCTTGGTGGTGATTTCCATTATCGCCCTGCTGATCGCCCTGCTATTGCCCGCTTTGGCCAGAGCCAAACAACTGGCCAACAGCATCGTATGCGAGTCTAACCTTCGGCAGTTGAGCACCGCCTATATTGAATACAGCCAGGCGAAGGACGCAGTCCACGGAATTCCCTACACACCCAACGGTCCGGGTTACGTGTGGTTTCAGGCCATGGCGCAGATGTTCAGTTCATCTCCGCTATCATCCGCGCCACTCTTCAGTCCTCCCGGTCCCCAAGGATCGCCCCAGTCTCCGTTCCTCGTCTTACCCGCATCCGAGCAAAAGATACTTGTATGCCCGTCAGCCGATTTACCTCCGACATCCTACATATATGTTGGGTTTGCTTACGGTAGCGCTAATACAGAGTGGTCATGGGATGACGGGCAGAATGAGGTTGGCAGCTACTGCTTTAACAATTGGATGACTAACTATAACGTGACCATGCAGGTTGCCACATCTCCGTACGAGCCCGGCAATGCGAGTTATTATTGGCCCAACAACCCGGGCCAACAAACAACAAGCGAGATTCCATTGATGGGCGATGGAACGTATATTGCGGGTTGGCCGGAGTTTTGGAATTCACCCTCCGCAAATCTGTCGGGACAATTTCGTTACATCCATTCAGACATGGGATACTTTGAAACCGAGCGGCATGGCCTGACAACGAATATGGCTTTTCTTGATGGCCATGTGGAGAGTTTACCTTTGGGCAAGCTCTGGGCGCTAAAGTGGAATCCCGTTGATCCAACCCTTCCAGGGGGAATGACGATAAGCTATTGACGCATCTCTCCAAAAATACGAAGGGTAAATTTTTGATGTTGTATTTGGCTGATGTTAATACACCAATGCGCGACGGGTTAGCACAATTGGTATTGGTTTGTGGCCTCTTGGCTATGGGAATAATGGGGACTACGGTAGCTGCCGCGACGAGCCCATTTTATCTTAAGAACGGCGATTGCGTGGTATTCTATGGGGATAGTATCACTGAACAGAGGTTCTATACCACCGATGTTGAACTGTATGTCCGCACGCGGTTTCCGAAGTTGCATGTTCGGTTCGTCAACTCCGGCGTCGGTGGCGATACGGTCAGCGGGGGATGGGCAGGCCCGATCAATCTGCGACTTAGACGCGATGTGTATGCATTTAAGCCTAATGTGGTCACGATCATGCTGGGCATGAATGACGGGGGCTATCAGGCGTTTAATCCGAGATTATTTAGCACTTATTGCAAGGGTTATGAACACATTATCAACGCACTGAAACGTCATCTTCCCGGCGCGCGAATTGTGCTTATTGCGCCATCGCCTTTCGATGATGTAACGTCTCCGCCACAATTTGCGGGCGGCTACAACGCGGTTCTGATCCGCTATGGCCAATTTGTAAAAAGCTTGGCGGCCAAATATCACTTGGGATATGTGAATTTCAATAAACCACTGGTGAAAGTGTTGCAGCAAGCGGAAAAGATTAACCCACAATTGGCACAACACATTATTCCCCAGCGGGTACATCCTGCTGCCAATGGCCAATTGGTTATGGCCGAAGCGCTGCTGAAGGCATGGAACGCCCCGGCGATTGTTACGGCGGTGGATATTAATGTCCGTGCCAAGTCAGTTCTCCAATCCGTTAATACCACGGTGTTGGCACTCGGCGAGGCAAAAGGCACCGTTTCATGGATACAGAAGGATCAGGCACTGCCTTTACCCATCATGGATTTACATGAAAACTGGCCTCAGTTTCCACCAATTTTGGCACCCGTTGGGCCACCTTTTGGAGCGTTTTCCCGATCACTGTGGAAACCTCCGACGCCCAACTGGAAGTACACCAATCCTGTTACGGCAATGGTCGTGAAGTTGTGTGGATTTTATCGCAACCTGGATTCTGAGACGTTGCGGGTGAAAGGGCTGGCCGCCTCGCGATATACGTTGAAAATTAATGGTCATAGGGTTGGTGTGTTTTCCAAACAGCAGTTGGCGGCGGGGATCAATCTGGCCCGCTATGACACGCCCATGATGACCCAAGCCTATCGTGTGTTGCGACGGATATGGCGTGAAACGCAAACGCGATTTTATATATGGCGGTTTATACAATTGCCGCTCGGGAAATACCAAGCCAGCGAGTCTTGGGTCACGAAGGCAATCGGTGGGCCGTTCGTTGAGCTTCCGCAGGGGAAATCTAAACATGTGGCGAAGGCGCGGCGGACACTTTTCGCGTCGCTTTATAAGAATCTCTTCAAGGTCGTGGCCGCTCGAGTGTACGCATTGGCCGTGCCAGTATCACACACATTTGAACTCGTACCCGGCGGCGGATGATTAGTCGGAAACATCGTACCGCACGGTCGGCTATCCGGATCAGCGAGGATGATCATAATTGCAGTTTTTATTGGAGACGTTTAATGATCTCATGTTCGGTACGAAGACTGGTGTTCTCGCCGGTCCGTGTTTGCACTTTGCTAATCGCGTTTGCGCTGTGTGTCTGCGGCAAGGATTGTGCTGCGGCGGCGAGTTCACAGTCCGTGCTCATGGCTCAAATTCCGCTGATGGATCGCCTCAGGCCGGTGTTGTCGAACCATAAAGGGATAATCAACGCACCGAGCCGGCTGCGTTGCCAATGGCTGCGCGATCCACTGGGCGTACAGCAATCGCATCCGCGTTTGACGTGGATGCCGCCGCAACGAGATACATTGCGGCACGAAGCGGCCTATCAGATTCAGGTAGCCAAATCGCCATCGGACCTTGGCGGCGGGCATGATCTGATCTGGGATTCCCGCAAGGTGGTGGAGAATCCGGATTTTCTGCCGCAATATAACGGCCCGACATTTAAGCCGTATACGCATTATTACTGGCGCGTGCGGGTATGGAGCCGTTCGGGTTGGCAATCACAATGGAGCCGCGTGGCTACTTGGATGACCGGGCCTTTGAAGGTCAGCGATTGGAGGGGAAGTTGGATCAGTTATCGGCATAAAATTAGCAATTCTTTCTACACCACGCCACATAACGCCTATTACGGCTTGCCGTTGCCGAAGAAGATTTTCCATAAAAGTTGGATTCAAAAAGAGCCGTGTCCGATTTTTCGCAAGGTATTTCGCGTGCCAGCGAACTTGCGCCACGCTTACATGTACATATCCGGTTTGGGTTATTGGAAGGTGCTGGTCAACGGTCACGCGGTTGGTCCGGGCGTGCTTTATTCCACGATGTACGATTATTCCAAAGCTGTGCCATATCAAAGCTTTGATGTGAAATCGTTGCTGCGCAAGGGGAAACGCAATGTCGTCTCGATTGCATTGGGCAACGGCTGGTACAACATCATGGAACGCGATGTATGGGGCTTCCAGAATGCCTTCTGGCGGGCGTGGCCGCGCGCCCGGATGAACCTGCGGCTTCAAACACCGGATGGGAAAGCAAAATGGCTCGTCACCAACAACACCTGGCAGGCCGCGGATGGGCCGCGTCTGGCCGATGGGGTCTACAATGGCGAAGTATATGACGCGGCGCTGAAAATACATGGCTGGAACAATCCGGATCGTGCCATGGCCAGGCTTGCCCATGCCAAAATCGTGAAAGCGCCACCGGGCCGCCTCACATCGCAGCTCATGCCGCCATGCGAAGTCGTGCAACGCCTGGCTCCGGTATCCATAACCGAGCCGCAACCGCATGTGTTCGTGGTTAAATTCCCCCAGAATATGTCAGGGTGGGTGACGCTTACGGCAAAGGGTAAACCCGGCGTGCCGGTGGTGCTGCGCTATGGAGAGCGGCTGTTTTCCAACGGTCTGGTCAATCGTCAGACGATTGCATTGTTTACCTTCACCGGTTCATTCCAGACGGATACCATTATTCCCGCCAATAATAAGCCGTTCACGTACCATCCGAATTTTGCGTACAACGGTTTTCAATACGTGCAGATCAACGGACTGGAATCCAAGAAAGATATCATCCGTATTCTGGCGGATTTTATTCACACGGCGTTTCACCGTTCCGGCGTATTCTGGTGTTCCAATGAACTGCTGGATGCCATCGCGGACGCCACCAACCGCAGCTACTGTTCCAATTTTATGGGCTATCCCACGGATTGCCCGACCCGTGAGAAACAGGGCTGGACCGGTGACGCGTGGCTGGCTTCGGTGCAGGGTATGATGACCTTTGCCAATCAGTTGGGTTATGCCAAATGGCTCAATGATTTCGCGGACACGCAGTATCCCGACGGCCGGCTGCGGGTGATTATACCGGATCCGGATGGTTGGGATTGGCCGCCTGGCGCTGAGGGCGGCAAATATCCTGATCCGGACTACGAAAGCGCCTATGAATTTATCACATGGAATCAATACCGCTATTACGGCGACGGCACGGTTATTTCTTTGCACTATCGTGGTATTAAGCGGTATTTCAATTATGCCCTCTCCCGGACCAACTACAACATTCTCCCGACGCACGCTGGTATCGGAGGTTGGGCAAGTTCCAGCAGGTACGTTCTGCCTGCTTCGTTTACGTCCACTTGTGCTCTTTACCACGATGCGGTCCTCTTGGCTCGTATGGCCGCTATATTGCATAAAAACCGAGATGTGAAAATATTTACCGCCAATGCGGCCGGCATCCGCGCGGCCTTTAACCGGCGTTTTTACAAGGGGCACGGCGTGTATGCCAATGGAGGACAATCCGCCGAAGCAATGGCCCTGTATTATGATGTGGCTCGGAAGAACCAATACGCTGCGGTCTTGCGTTGCCTGATTCGGAACATCCACGCTCATCACGACCACTTGGACGTTGGCATATTCGGAGATAAATGTCTTTTCCGAGTTTTAAGCCGGTATGGACACACCGATTTGGCGTATCGCATCGCCACCCAAACCACGTATCCCAGCTATGGCCAATGGATATTGCATGGTGCCACCACGCTTTGGGAGGGCTGGGGAACGAAGGCCGTGCCGCCGGGCCAGCCGGGCCCGGCGTCCATGGATCACATCATGTTCGGCGATATTCTCGGCTGGATGTACAACGATCTGGCTGGGATAAAGCCGGATTGGCGATCACCGGGCTTCCGCACAGTATTGATTGATCCCCATCCGATTCGCGCATTGCCTTGGGCGGGTGCGGCACATGACAGCCGGTTTGGACCGATTGTCAGCCGCTGGCACTGGCATGGCCGACTATTAAACATTGATGTCGCAATTCCTCCGGCTACGGCCGCCATTGTAACATTGCCTGCGGCCAGTCAATCAACGATCCGGTGCAACGGTCTGCGATTAAGCAACCGAACACCCGGGGTTGAAAGCGTTACTCGATCGGTCGTGAAAAGTGGTGCGATAGTCATAAGAATCGCACCTGGCCGATATGATTTCAGTTACACACCGCATGGAACGTTGTAAACAGGTAATTCGGATTCGGCGGACCATTGAATGAATAAATTTAAAAACTTGTTTCGCACGCCCGATGGGGTTAACCACTGGCTGACCTTTGCGCTGGTCACCAGTCTGTTTCTGCTTTGGGGCGCGTTTGGCGGGATGATTGATGTGCTTAACAAGCACTTTCAGGATTCATTGGGCGTGAGCAAAGCCCAATCCGCGCTGGTTCAGGGTTCATGGTATGGAGCCTATTGCCTTATGGCGTTGCCTTCGGGCTGGGTGGCCCGCCGATTCGGTTATCGCGGAGGAATTCTTACCGGACTTACATTGGCCCTGGTCGGATCACTGTTGTTTATCCCGGCGGTGCGAATTCATGGTTCGCAAGCGGTGATGTTTGCGGCGTTTCTCCTGGCGCTGTTTGTGGTGGGGGCCGGCATGAGTTTTCTGGAGACCGTATGCAACCCCTACACCACCGTGTTGGGACCGGTGGATAGTGCCGTTTCACGCATCAACTTGGCGCAGAGCTGCAATGCGGTGGGCTGGATGGTCGGCCCCATTATCATCAGCGCCTTTATCATGTCCAATAGCGGCGTGGCCAACACCAGCAACGCTTCGCTGTATCTTCCTTATCTCTTTCTGGCCGGGATCGTGGCTATTTTGGTGGTGGCCTTCATCTTGGCACCCGTGCCGGATATTCACGCGCCGCAAGAAGCGAAAACCAGCACCCGAAGCGGCGAGCACGAGCGAGCGTTATTTAAGGAATGGCACTTTGTGTTTGGGGTCGTCGCGCAGTTTTGCTACGTTGCTGCGCAGACAGGGATATTCAGTGGCATCATAAAGCCGACCCGCATGGAATAACGGTCGGCCAACCAGCCCATGAACATCGGCATTATGGCCCCGCCGGCAATCGACATGACAACGTAACCGGACGCCAGCTTGGTCCGCTC
>DAHXLH010000191.1:0-6069 GCA_027366115.1 Phycisphaerales bacterium | reverse complement strand
GGGCGATGGTTGCGGTGATATTCTTCGGTGTAACTGTCGCGCTGGTCGCTGGATTAAGCCGAATCATCTCGGCCGGCGCCTCGCGATCCGCCGCCCGAAAGACGATGGGCGAGTTCTTGATTCGCGTGCTCTTCTGGGCATTACTGATACTTTTCTGTTGTGCTGGTTGCAGCCAATTTCCGAACCAGAATTATGCTGCTCCGGAGGCACGGGGCTGGGGCACGCGAACTTCCCCCTCGTATTATGACGGTATGACGGGGAGCCATGGATTTCCGCCACAGGGTAACGCCAACAACTATGGGCAGGCACCGATGGGGCCGTCCACCCCCCGCGGGTTTGGACCTTTTGCCCAATAACAATCGGCGCACCGAGCGGGATCTCGACATTCGTTGCATAACTGGCAATCACCGAGAAAAGGGGTCTTCCCTTGCAAATTAAGGACATAATATTCGATTTCCTCGCGGGACTCTTTTTTCTTTCGTATGGCTACAACACTTGGCCCAAGAGGAAGCTCCCCGTCTGCGGGCCAGACAGGAAAGGGAGGCTGACGATATTCGGCGGTTACTGGGTCTTGGCCTTGTCCGTCTTGGCGATGATCCTTCACATTCTGAGGATTACTCGGACAGGCTCCTAGTGCGCGGGGGGAAGGGGAATCCCAATATTGGGTAGTAATTTCGTTAAAGGTCTCGATCCAGCGGAGATAAACGAATTGCAAAAGATTATACAGGAGCGACAAAATGAAATCCGCGAACACTGGCATCGGCACTTCAAACCCTGAAGTTCTCAACCTGTCGCCGCATGGATTCTGGTTGATGGTGAATGGTGCGGAATATTTCCTTACGTTCGATAATTTTCCCTGGTTCCGCTTGGCCACCATGGAACAAATTTTCGCCGTTGAACTGTATCACGGCACACACCTGTATTGGCCGGCCCTTGATGTTGACCTGTCACTGGATCAGATTCTGCACCCGGAACAATTTCCACTGATTGCGAAGTAAATTGCAAAAAGACCGCGGATTGGGCTGCGGTCCAATAGAGCAGGGTTTTGAGAAAGTAGACAGTAGATCAAATAGGGCTGCGAGCATTAGAGCGGCTGTCGCCGGAGCGGAAGAATTCCTCCTGCGGTCTACTTTCTACCCTCAAGTCCTGATCAGAGCAACGTAAAAAAAACCGCGGATTGCGCGGATTATGCGGATAAACACGGGCTTCACAAAAGCCCCAAATTTGAAATTTGAAATCACACAGTTCGCGATATTTAAGGCGTGAGAATGGAAAGTAGACAGTGGACCGCAGGCCGGCCTTCTTGCCTGGGCAACTGCCACCCTTTTGCTGTCATCCTTATTTGCTCTACTGTTCAACTCTCTAAGTTCTCTGCTCTATCGGGCGGTTCTCTCCCGTTGCTATCGTAAATAAAATAATCGCCGTGTGCTTTTTAGCAGCGGGAAGCTACGGTGTGCTGCGAGATCTTGCGGTAAATGAACAATTTCACCAGCCGGCATAAAGGCACCAAGCGATGGTGTTCAGGCGGTGAATCTGGGGAATCCGGAGAATCTGTGGATGTTTACTTCTCGGTCGCTAATGGCAAGGCCCCTGATTCACCGCCAACCGGCAAAGGCGGGATCAGATTGTTACCTTGATTTGCCGTGTTGCCACAGTCAGCGGCATTCCCTGCTCCACCCGCACTTCCAAACATGCCGCAATCGCCTCGCGGATATTGGCCAGCGCCTCGTCCCGCGTGTCACCCTGGCTGACGCAACCGGGTATGGATGGGCGTTCGATCACCCATTTGCCGTCTTCGTCACGTTCTATCACTGTCATGAATTTCATACTGATTATTTTAACCTTTAAGGCCTGACCTGCCAAACGCTAACACACTCCCGGAGATTCCGGACGATATTGCCATGCTTGATCCGAGAGGTTAGTATCCTGGGGCATTAACATAGGAGACCGCCACGTGAACGAAACTGCAATCACCAATCCATGGTCACAGCTGCCCCGGAAGGCTCCCTATCAAGTCCCAAGCGACGCTGAATTCATTCAGAAGATTAACGGCCAATACAAAAACACGGATCCCCTCAAAATTCATTTTGAATTGCTGCCTGAGCCGTATATCGGTCGGCACGACGCGCCGGTTGTGCTGCTGGGCCTCAATCCGGGATTCGATGAAATGGACGAGCAGGCTCACGCAAATCCATCGTTCAGGAGAAAATCACGTGCCAACTTGATGCAGACGGCTAAAGACTACCCCTTTTTCCTGCTTGACCCGAGCCTGCACTTCGCACCGGGGCATCACTGGTGGCGGCGTAAACTCAAGCCGCTGATGGACGCCCTTAATGACCCTTCGGGGGTCATAACCGCTAATCACGTGTTATGCGTTGAGCTTTTTCCCTACCACTCAAAACGTTGTCCCTCGCTTCGCAGGATTGCCGACCTGCCCTCGCAGCAATACAGCTTTGACGTTGTAAGGCAGGCAATAGAACGTGACGCTCTGGTGCTGATCATGCGGGGTACCCGCCAGTGGGTGGATGCCATACCGAAACTGCGCGATTATGGGTATAAGGAAGCCGCAACGTCCCCGCAAAATCCAGTGATTAACGAGAAGCAGTTTAAAAAGCTGTTTAAAAAAGTTATAACACGCCTCCGGGACTGTCAGGAAAAGGCAAAGCATTAATTAAGCCGCTTCCTGGTGAATTGCGATAAGAAAGAAATGGTTTTCCGCCATGGGCAGCGGATATGCCCTTCACTGGCGTTCCATACAACGGGCGATGGCTTCGGGATAGGCGATACATTCTTGCTCAAACACGCGGTGGGCGAGTATTTCCGCGGTGTCACCGGGCAGGACGGGACAGGTGCGTTGGAGGAGAATTGGGCCATGGTCGTACTGATTATCGGCGTAATGAACAGTGCATCCGGAGGTGGTTTCGCCGGCGTCAATTACCGCCTGATGCACCTTCAGGCCGTGCATGCCGCGGCCGCCGTATTTCGGCAACAGGGCGGGGTGGATGTTCAGGACGCGGTTTTCAAATGTCGGTGGAATGTGCAACAGTGATAAAAAGCCGGCCATAATGACTAAATCCACCTGGTGTTTGGCAATAGCTGTGAAGACCGCATCGGAAAATGCAACAGCATCGGCAAAACTGCGGCGCGGAATGACTTCATGCGGCAAGCCCAATTTTTGCGCCCGGACCAGGCCGTAGACATCGGGCCGACTGGAAATCACACAGGCAATGGAAGCGGATAATTTCCCATCGGCGATATAACCGGCCAGGTTTTCCAGCGTGGTGCCGGAACCGGAAATCAGAATCGCCAATCGCTTGGCGGATGGTGAACGTTGTTGCTTCATGTTGGTTTGGCTGCATCCTGCTTAATATCCACGTCACCCGCTACGGATCTCAGCCCTTTTGCCCTGCGCGCCATCACGGCCATCACGCCGCCCCCGATGGTCAAAATAACAAACATGGCGATGGCCTTGGGCGTTACAGAATCCGGCGCTCCGGAGATCGCCGCCACGCCCGGCCCCAGCACCGTGCCGATGCCGATCAGCCCTTCGTGAATCCCCGCGTTGCTACCTGATCCATGGCTAAGGTGCATGGCATAATAAAGAGATCCCGAATAAAGCATGGCCACCGCCACGCCAAAAATCGCTTCGGATAATATCAACATAACGACCGATTGGCTTAACAGCAGCGCGACGGTTCCCAGCAGCAGGCCCGCAAAGGAAATCATCATCCAATGCACGCGATAATGCCAGCCCGTCCAGAAACTGGTAAGTAAAAAGCCGCCGATGCGGGTTAAGGCCCACACCGATGCCAAGGCGGTGGCCAGCGCATAGGATTTTATTCCCAGCGAAATAGTAATGGTGGGTAAAACGGCTACCACCGTGTTGACGGCAACATAAGAGAGCATGTTGGAAAGCCACGCCATGTGCAGCAATGTTTTGGATTTTGGCGAACTTAAAATTGCCTGGCTGCGGGCGAGTTCTTCCGGGGAATCTTCAACATGGCCGGCGTGGATTTGCGACTGCGGAAGAGAAAACAGCGTAATAAAGATCCAAACCATCAGGCTAAGGATCGCCGCGATAATAAAAACCCCGGCCCAGGAAAGCCAGAGGGCCAGCGATCCCACGATGCCGCCGGCGATAAAGCCGGTGGTGGACCAGTTAATATTATAAATTGTAATTCGCTTGGTCAAACGCAATTTGCCCGGCACGCACGTCAAGGCGGATTCAACGGCGGGCCACAGCGGGGCGGTGAAAAAATTGATCATCAGCAGAAAAACAAGCACGCCCCACAGGCTGCGATGTATTACCGCCAATGCTCCAAACGCGCATACGGGAATACATATCAACGCCATATAACTTCCCAGGCGGCGTTGCCCCAACCGATCCACCAGGTGTCCACCGTAAAATGCCCCGATCGTATAGACCAAGCCGCCGGCGGCAACCATACCGAGCTGCACTTCAGCCGGTTGGTGCAGTTCATATGCGGCAAAGAAAAAAACCGCATTGGAAGTTAAGGCGGTCATAAACGATGCCAGCCAATGGGCGATGTACCAAGGCAGCAGCGGCGAGCGCCAATACATCGCCATGGGACGCGTGGGCGTTGCTGATATTGGAATCTGGCTCACGGAAAAATCCCCCGCTGCTTATAAGCGCGTGTCACATGTTCCACGGCCACGCAAAAGGCCGCCGTGGAAAGGTCAGTGTCATATTGATGTGCCGCCAGTCGCACCCGCCGTGCCGCCAGAACAATGGTCTTTTGCAGCTCACGGTCTACACGGTTGAGTTCCCAATGCACGCCCGCCTTATTTTGCACCCATTCGAGATAACTGACCGTTACCCCTCCGGCATTGCACAAAATTGCCGGCAACAGCGCAATGCCGCGCTGCCGCAGAACCTGCGACCCCGCCGGCGTCACGGGGCCATTACCTCCTTCGGCAATCACCCGAGCGTTGATCCACTTTGCTTCCGCTGTATCAATCATACGTTCCAGAGCAGCGGGGATAAACACGTCCACTTCCGTTCGATAGAATGTTTCACGGTCAATAACCTCCACGCCTGAAGCGGTGAAGCCCGCTAAACCTCCGGTCTGCTGCACATGCTGCTGTAAATCCGTTATCGGCAGGCCATCAATCTTGCGCAGGGCGCACGTGTGATCCATCACCGCAATGAGTTTGGCACCATGCAATGCAAGCGCTTGCGCGGTGTTGCTACCGACATTGCCGAAGCCCAGAATGCTGACGCGCAATCCCGCCGGTTTGAGCCGAAATTCCGGCAGCAGTTCCAGAAGCACATAACAAAGTCCCTGCCCGGTGGCTTTTTCACGCCCTTCACTGCCGCCGCAACCGACGGATTTTCCGGTTACGACATTCAGCATCCCCTGCTGGCGGCCTTCCTGATGGGTGTTGAGATAGGTATCCATCATCCAGTCCATAATCTGGGCATTGGTTCCGACATCGGGAGCGGGAATATCAATTTCCGGGCCGATGTTCCCCCCCAGTGCGGAAGTAAAGCGCCGGGTCATGCGCATGAGTTCCGTCGGCGAAAGTTTCCGAGGATCAACTTTAACGCCCCCCTTGGCCCCGCCAAATGGCAGGCGCATAACCGCACACTTCATGGTCATCCAGACCGACAACGCCTTCACATCATCGAGGCTCACATCCGGATGGTATCGAATGCCGCCTTTGTAGGGGCCCAGGATATTGTTGTGCTGAATTCGATAGCCCTTGAACAGGCGATATTGCCCATCGTCCATCATCACCGGGAAATGAACCATCAATTCATTTTTGGGTTGCGATACAATAGCTTTTACAAAATCGGGGGCTTGAATAACTCCGCAGGCTTCGTTAACCGACGCCACAGCCATGGCAAAAAGAGAATTCGGATCAGTCGGCTCCATGGGTTGCGCGTGCGGCAGCGGGGTTGCGATGTCTTGAATGGGCATATTTCTTCTCCGTCGGGCAAAGGCGCCTCTAATTAGCGAAGACGCATCATACCCGTGGAGGGTAAGGTGTGGCTAGGACATGCGCCGAGGAGTTAGGAGTTAGAAGTTAGGAGCTAGAATGTTTTGG
>DAHXLH010000126.1:0-6921 GCA_027366115.1 Phycisphaerales bacterium | reverse complement strand
GTGCGGCAGACCGATGGCCCGCTGGCCCGAGATTTTCAATATCCATCTGGTCTCGAGCACCAAAAAACAGTAACCGCTCTTCCCGTTGCGCGGGGCAGGCCAGATTCGGGCAGCGAACAAATCCCCCATCCCGCACCGCGGATGATCCGCAGGAGGGGCAAAGTGTCGGCGGGGCAATGACCTGTGCATCGGTGGGCCGTTTGGCGGTTACCACGCCGACCACATACGGAATGACTTCGCCGGCTTTCTGCACAATCACGCAGTCATTCAGGTGGATATCCTTACGGGCAATTTCATCAAAATTGTGCAAACTGGCCCGGTACACCTGCGTGCCACTGATAAACACCGGCGGCTCAAATTCCGCCACGGGGGTGATTGTCCCCGTTTTTCCCACCTGAAACACCACGCGCGCTAATTGCGTTTCCGCCTGTTCCGGCTGGTATTTAAAGGCAATGCACCAGCGCGGGGCACGGGAGGTGGTGCCCAACTGCTCACGTTGTGCCAGCACATCTACTTTGACCACCACGCCGTCCGTGTCATACGGGAGATTTTTCCGCTGGATATTAAAGCGATGAATAAATTCTAAAGCCGCATCAATATCCTCCGCCGGGGCGATATGCTCCGATACTGGAAAGCCCAGCATTTTCAGATAGGTCAGCCATTGCTGATAGGTGGAAAATTCAAAGCCTTCCACGACACCCTGCCCATGCGGCAGGAAACGCAGCTTGCGTGCCGCTACGGTGCGCGGGTCCAAAAGTTTCAGCGTGCCGGCGGCGGTATTGCGCGGATTGGCGTAAGGTTCTTCCCCCATCGCCTCCTGTCGCTGGTTGATGGTTAAAAATTGCATGCGCGTTAAATAAGTTTCCCCCCGGACTTCCAGCACGGGTGGAATGTGCTTTGGAAAATCCCCGCCCGGCGGATGTTTAGGATCGGTAAGCCGCAGGGGAATATCATAAATGGTCCGCGCATTTTGCGTGACATCATCGCCATTGTCACCGTCGCCGCGTGTGGCGGCCTGCGTGAGAAAGCCCTTTTCATACCGCAGGGAAAGCGATACGCCATCAATTTTTGGCTCACAGATATAGCTGAACGCCCGACCCTCCAACAACTTCCGCAAGCGCTGATCAAATTCCCGCACTTCGCCTTCGCTATAGGTATTATCAATGGAAATCATGGGTATATCATGGTGCACCACGGCGAAAGCCCGCAACGGGCTGCCGCCCACACGCTGAGTCGGGGAATCAGGAGTAATAAGTTCCGGATGCGCCTGCTCCAGATCCGTAAGCTTGCGCAACAGGGCGTCATACGCCTGATCTGAAATCTCCGGCTTAGCCTGCTGATAATAAAGTTCATCATGCCGCCGAATCTCATCCCGCAGCAATTCCAGTTCATGTTCCACACTTTTACCCATGCTGAAAGTTATAACCAGACTCGCACTGGGAAGCCAGCAGAAATTGGCACAGCCGCGGCGCAATGCGCTTGCCGCGCGTGCCGCTTCGGAGTGCGGATTTTTCCCGAACCGCGTTCCGCATAACCGCGACGCTTCCGCGTCGGGCTAACGGCTGTTTCTTATCGCGTTCCCTTCGCTTTGTCCGTTATTCCACCGTGACGCTCTTGGCGAGGTTTCTGGGTTTATCCACGTTGCAGCCGCGGGCCATGGCGGCGTGATAGGCCAGCAGTTGCAGCGGCAGCACGGTCAGCAGCGGCTGGAGTGGTTCAATGGTGTCGGGAACGGTAAAGACGTGATCGGCGACTTTGGTGATGTGGTCGTCGCCTTCACTGGCCACGGCGATGATTTTTCCGCCGCGGGCTTTCACTTCCTGGATATTACCTAAGAGTTTTTCATACTGGCTGCCGCGCGTGGCGATAAACACTGCGGGCATTCCGGGGTTGATCAGGGCGATCGGGCCATGTTTCATTTCCGCGGCGGGCAAGCCTTCCGCATGGATATAGCTGATTTCCTTGAGTTTTAACGCCCCTTCCAGCGCTACCGGGTAATTAAAACCGCGGCCTAAAAACAGCCAGTTTTCCCGCTGGACATATTGCGTGGTTACCTGCCGGATCAGTTCACTCTGTTCCAAAATGTGCCGCATCTGTTCAGGAATGCGATCCAGAGCCGTTAAAAATTCCTGCAGCACGGTTTGCGACATGTATTTACGCCGGGCAATGCTTAATGCCAGCAGCACTTCCACGACAATTTGTCCGCAGAAAGCTTTGGTGCTGGCCACGCCCACTTCCGGCCCGACGTGCAGATACACGCCGGCGTCCGTTTCGCGGGCAATCGTGCTGCCCACCACATTGACCACGCCGAGGCTTAACGCGCCGCGGTCCTTGGCTTCCCGCAGGGCGGCCAGCGTATCGGCGGTTTCACCAGATTGGCTGATGGCAATGACAATCGTGCCATCTTCGACTATCGGATTGCGATAACGGAATTCACTGGCGTATTCCACTTCCGTCGGAATCTTGGCCAGTTCTTCAAACAAAAATTCGCCCACCAGCCCGGCATGCCACGCCGTGCCGCAGGCGGTGATAATAATACGCCGCGCCCGGACAATATCTCGACTGTATTGGGCGATGCCACCGAGAACCACGCGGCCTTCGTGGCGATCCACACGCCCGCGCAAACAATTGGCGATGGCTTCAGGCTGCTCAAAAATTTCCTTGAGCATGAAGTGCTCATACCCGCCGAGTTCAATTTGCTCCAGAGAAAACTCAACGGATGTCACATCTTTGGTCACCGGCACGTCATCAATGGTCATCGTGCGGAACCCTTTGGGGGTAATGACCGCCATTTCATTATCATTAAGGTAAATGACCTGTGTGGTGTGTTCCACCACAGCCGCCGCATCGGACGCGACAAGATATTCATCCTTGCCAACGCCGATAATCAACGGCGACCCGCGGCGTGCAACCACCAGCACATCCGGTTCCGTTGCGGACATCACCGCCAAGCCATAGGTACCGCGAATTTCATGCAGGGCCAATTGCACCGCCTTGGCCAGATCGCCATCATAAAAATGCCCGATCAGCCCCGCTAAAGATTCCGTATCTGTATCGCTGACAAAGGTGTGGCCCTTCCCGGTAAGAAATTGCCGAATTGCGGAATAATTTTCGATAATGCCGTTATGAACAATCGCAATACGCTTTTGGTCATCCAAGTGCGGATGGGCGTTGATTTCGGTGGGTGCGCCATGTGTAGCCCAGCGTGTATGGGCCATGCCCACGTGACTGGCGGGAACGGATTTATCATCATCCAGAATCGACTCTAACACGCTGATGCGCCCGGCGGCTTTGCGTATGAAAAGGCCGTTTTTTCCGGCGATACAGACGCCCGAGGAATCATAACCGCGATATTCAAGCCGTTTAAGGCCCTCAATGAGAACAGGCCCAACGTCTTTATTCCCCACATAAGCCACAATTCCGCACATATGCCATTACCTCGGCCGAACAACAAACCATGCTACTAGGTTATCGGAGTAACCCGTCCCATTACTATAGCAATCTTTCCACCCGTGAAGCCAGCAGACGCTCCACGATTGCTCCAGCTTCACCGGCAGGCTGCAATGCCTCGGCCGCTTTGCAGCTCCCCCATGAGCTTGGAACGCGTGGCGCGGCATCGGGCAGCCGGTATTCAGCATCTTTTGGAAGCGCAGGTGCTGCTATTTTTTGCCCGATGCCCGATGCTAAATCCTCCGCCCGGCGGCCCTAACCAACCATCGCAGTGGCTTCAATTTCGATTTGGGCCGCATCATCAATGAGTTTGGCTACTTCCACCATGACCGTGGCGGGGCGGATTTCGCCAAATATTTCCCCATGCGCCAGAGCCACCTGCTCCCAGTTTTTAATATTCGTCAAATACATCCGCGTCATGACCACATCGCCCATGGAAGCTCCCAGCGCCTCCAGCGCTGATTGAATAATCGCCAGCGACCGGCGCGTCTGTTCGGCGACATGGGGGGAGAAGGTTTTGTCCGCCTCAATACCCACGCATCCGCTGATAAAAATCGTGTTGCCCTTTTTTACCGCCCGGCTGTAACCGATTTTGGGTTCCCACGCGCTGCCGGAACTTACCGCAAGTTTGCCGGAACGCTGCTCAACGGTAAACGGATTCTTTGACGGGGTTTGAGTCATTAAATTTTCCTTCCATTATCAGGCTGTTAACAAAAGTTGCGCCGCAGCGGACTTATCCCACAAATTCCACCGGCGTGCAGGGCGGAATTAATTGGGCTTTGGCGCCGGCATCCAGAATCGCGTTAACCGCCTTCCGGCCTTCGGGTCCAAAATCCAAGGTCCAGTGATTCACATACATGCCCACAAATTCATCCGCCAGCCTTTCATTCATATCCCGTGCGTATTTCAAGGCATGACGCACCGCCTCAGGCCGATGGGCCAGAGAGAATTCAATGCTGCGCTTCAAGATGCCTGTGACTTCCTGCATCGCGGCTTCGCCCATATCACGGCGAATAACATTGACCCCCAGCGGTAGCGGCAGACCGGTTTTTTCTTTCCACCACTTGCCCAGATCCACGCAGCAGACCAGGCCATTATTCTGATAGGTCAACTGCCCTTCATGAATAATCAACCCCGCATCCGCATGGCCGGCCTGCACATATTCCAGAATCTGGTCAAAAGGCTTAACCACCGTATGTACGCCCTTGCCCAGCAGCAACTGCATGGTCAAAAACGCGGTGGTCAACGTGCCGGGAATGGCGATGCGTTTGGTTTTTAATTCCTCAATAGTAAAGGGCTTTTTGGACACCAGCATGGGACCATAATTTTCCCCCATGGAACAGCCGCTGGCCATCAGAGCATATTTATCTTTCACGTACGGATACGCATGGAGGCTTATCGCCGTGATTTCCAGTTCGCCTTTCATGGCCCGTACATTGAGCGTTTGGATATCTTGCAGGATATGCTCAAATTCATAATTGCCGGAATCCATTTGTCCGGTCGCCAAGCCATAAAACATAAAGGCATCATCAGGATCCGGTGAATGCCCCAGCCGCAGTTTTTTCTTTTCCGCCATGGTTAACCTTTCCAGTTTAAGGCGCACTATCAGCATTGGATTCTATCGTGAAATCCAAAAATTGTCCGCCCTGGGCAGGTAAACCTGCCGACTGACATTACGCCGGGTGCCAAATGCCACATCCTGACTCACGCCCCGACTTGCCGGGAAATGTGCTATAATTTCTCTGCTTTTGGAGACGGATTTGTCCGCGAATGGAAAAAAAGTTGTCGTGGCGATGTCCGGCGGAGTGGATAGCTCGGTCGCGGCGGCGCTGCTAAAAGAACAGGGATATGACTGCCTGGGCGTATTTATGCGCCTGGGAAACGATCCTATGCAGCAGGCTGACGATGAACTCGTGGCCTGTTCACCGGAAAAAGCGGCCAAGCCGCATCATCAGGGCTGCTGCTCCACCAACGACGCCGCCGACGCCCGCTACGTTGCCGGCCTGCTGGGTATTGAGTTTTATGCCTTGAATTTCCAGCATGATTTTGGCGGAATTATTGATTATTTTGTGCGGGAATACAATCAGGGGCGAACGCCTAATCCGTGTGTGCGGTGCAATGAATATCTGAAGTTCGGGAAACTTTCGCGCTACGCCCGGGCGGTGGGTGCGGATTTTGTCGCCACGGGTCATTATGCCCGCATGGGCCGCGATGCCGCCGGTGCCGTGCAAATTTTGCGGGCTGCGGATCATGCGAAAGATCAAAGTTATGTGCTCTTTGGTGTCCCGCCTGATGAATTGCCGCGCATGATGCTGCCGATTGGAGAATATCCCAAAAGCGAAGTAAGGGCCATGGCCCAGCGTTTCGGCTTACCAGTACATGACAAGCCGGACTCCCAGGAAATCTGCTTTGTGCCTGACAACCAGTATTTTAATTTAGTCAAAAAGCGCTCGCCGGAAACTGTCAAGCCCGGTCCCATTGTGGATCATGATGGCAAAACCGTCGGCACGCATGATGGCCACCAGCACTTCACGCTGGGCCAGCGCCGCCGCGTGGGCGTGGCGTTGGGATATCCGGTGTATGTCACCAGCATTGATGCCGCCAGTAACACCGTGCAAATCGGCCCGCATGAGGATTTGCTGCACCGACAGCTTATAGCCCGAGAAGTTAATTGGCTCTCGGCTCGGCCCACAGAACCGATCCATTGCCTGGCGAAAATCCGGTACAACACCCCCCCCGCCCCCGCGCTGGCCCACCTCACCGGCCCGGATGAGTTGACCGTCACATTCGACGAGCCTGTCGCCGCCATCACGCCCGGTCAGGCGGTCGTCTGCTACGACGGCGAGGTATTACTCGGTGGCGGCTGGATTGAGCGGGTTCAGTGAACTACAGTACGTTCAGTAACTTCAATACATTCGGTATTGATCAGTAAATGCAGGCACCGGCGGATTTAATCCGCCGATCAAAATTGCCGCGCAGCGCTTGCAAGAACCTCCAGGAGCCTGTCCGAGTAGTCGCCGCGTTACTGCTTTTTGGGATTCATCAAACGATATACCAGCCCAGCCACAACCGCGCCGACAATCGGTGCCAGCCAGAACATCCAGAGTTGGCCGATATACGCGCCGCCGGCGATGAGAGCCGGTCCGGTGCTGCGGGCCGGATTGACCGAGGTGTTGTCCACCGGGATCATAATTAGATGAATCAGCGTCAGCGTCAGGCCGATGGCCACGCCGGCAAACGCCGACTGCCCGCTGGGGCTGGTAACGCCCAGAATCACCGTAAGGAAAAAGAAGGTACAGACAATTTCGCCCACCATACACGCCAGCAGATTATAGTGGCCGGGGCTTAGCGCGCCATACCCATTGGACGCAAAGCCACCGGTGACGAACCCCGGTTTACCGCTGGCCACCACATAAAGCACCCCGGCCGCGGCAATCGCCGCGACAACCTGCGTAATAATGTACGGCAAAA
>DAHXLH010000125.1:0-6495 GCA_027366115.1 Phycisphaerales bacterium | reverse complement strand
AAAAAACTTCCGGTGTGACGTGGGAAGCGGCACTGCGAGCGATTCAGCCGTGGTTGATACGGTCCATCGGATGCTGTCCATTTTGCAAAACAAAATTCAACCCGAAATTCTGTGATTCTACTTAACATAGTAATACTAACTGTCGGGCAGCAGGAGATGGAAACTTCATTGCCTCAGGCCCCCGATAATATTTATTAGCTCGAAGCGGAAGCGTCGAGTTTGAAGCGGGGCGTAACTTGGTTGGCCGCCGCCATCCCCACCGGGGCGATTGGCTTGACGGCGGGCGCCTGGGCGGACGGCCGCAACGCGAGGGTATTGCTCCGGCTGCCGGTGCAGCGTTGACCGCCGGAACATCTTTGGTTACAAGCCTGACATGAATGGCGCGTTAAGAATTACACCGGAAGGTAAACTGCTCTGGATTCAAAGCAGTTCGGATCACACGGACGCGATGTCGCCGGCCATTCCGCAGCGCATCGTGGACTGTTTTGCCAAAAGTGATTCAGCGGGATTACTTCACCTCGCCACAGTAGAATTGCAAAGTCATCTGACGCCGGAACTGGCTTATTTCCGCGAGCTTGGCCGCGAATATCTCGTACGTCTTTGCCACATACCCGGGTTGGAAAATCAAGCCGGCTCGCAGCAGCCCATGGCACCTCCGGCCATGGAAGACTTGACGTTTCGCTGCATGCAGGCACCGCCCATGCAGGGGTTGGAATATCTGAACCCCCAACTGCTGGTGCGATTATGGACTGATCTCGATATATTAGTGCGTCAGGAAATTGCGGAGTTTCCCGGTGGAACGGCGGCCTATCTCAAAGAAAAAAATCCCATCTGGCGGCTGGTGGGCCGCGTGACGTTTCATCTCGCGGAAAACAAACGCGATCCTTCAAACCCTTTCGCTTTTCTGGCCACCTACGCCAATCGATTATCGGCGCAGGCCACCTTGCGGCACCTGCCGCTAAGCGAAGCCCTTAAAGAATATGCCGGTGCCGGAAATCGTGAACGGCTTATTGCCTTGCTGACACCGATAGAGAGGGCCGCGAAAAAAAGCCAACTGGTGCGTGAACTTGTGGATTCCGGGGATATTTATCACCCGCTGGCATGGAGACCTGAGTCGGCCTACCGCTTTCTGCAGGATGTGCCGGTATTTGAAGAAAGTGGCCTGGTGGTGCGCGTGCCGAATTGGTGGCGTTCCGGCAAATCCTCCCGCGCGGTAGTGAATGTGACCATTGGTAAGCAAGCGAAAACCCGGCTGGATGCTGATGCCCTGTTGGATTTCTCCGTAAGCGTCAGCGTGGATGGGAAGAAAGTCACTGATGAGGAATTGCAATCTATTTTGGCGGCATCCAATGGGTTAATGCTGCTAAAGGGTCAGTGGGTGGAAATCGACAAAGAAAAACTCACAGAGGCTCTGGGAATATGGAAGCAGGTGGAAACGCAGGCCGGCACCGGCGGCGTATCCTTTTTTGAAGCCATGCGAATGCTTTCCGGCGTTGGTGTAGGCAGCAGCACATCGCCGACAGCCGATCCGGCCACCCGGGCCTGGTCTGAAGTTGTCGCCGGAGAGTGGCTGGCGGCACGCCTGGCAGAATTGCGAAATCCTGAAGCGGCGCCTCCCGCGGAAACGCCTGCGGGCTTAATAGCCACACTGCGGCCTTATCAGAAAATCGGGGTTCAGTGGTTGCATTTTATGGCCCAATTGGGTCTGGGTGCCTGCCTGGCGGATGATATGGGCTTGGGCAAAACCATTCAGGTGCTGGGCCTGCTGCTGTATTTGAAGGAACATGATGCGGATGGAAGGCCCGCGCCGCCGTCCTTGCTGATTGTTCCAGCATCGCTGATAGCCAACTGGCGCGATGAATTGGCTAAATTTGCCCCGAGCCTGAAGGCCTGTGTCGTGCACCCGTCTGAAAAGCTTGACGACTGGTCTGATGGCAATAGGGAAATGATCGCACATACTATTGCCTCGCTGGATTTGGTGATCACCACTTATGGGATGGCAACGCGACTGACGTGGCTGGCCGAGCAGCCGTGGAATGTGGTGATTCTTGATGAAGCGCAGGCGATTAAAAATTCCGGCACCAAACAGACGCGAAGCGTCAAGCAGCTAAAGGCGGCGGCGCGGGTGGCACTCACCGGTACGCCGGTGGAAAATCGGCTTTCAGATTTATGGTCCATCTTTGATTTTCTTAACCCCGGTCTGCTCGGCGGAGCCAAAGCTTTCAGCACGTATGCCAAATCCGTTACGGAATTGCCGGGCGGTTATGGGCCTTTGCGGGCCTTGGTGCAACCCTATATTTTGCGGCGACTGAAAACCGATAAACGCATTATCTCGGATCTGCCTGATAAAACGGAGGTACGGGCGTTTTGTGCGTTAAGCAAACAGCAAATCGCCTTGTATCAAACGGCGGTCGATGAGATGGCCGTGAAAATAAAAGAAGCCGACGGCATTGCCAGAAGAGGCCTGGTGCTCTCTTATCTCATGCGGTTTAAACAAATCTGCAACCATCCATCGCAATTGCTGGGTGATGGATCTTACGATCCGGCGCACAGCGGAAAATTTTTGCGACTCGCTGAACTGTGCGAGGAAATGGCCTCACGACAGGAAAAGGTTCTGATCTTTACGCAGTTCCGGGAAATTACCGCGGCCCTGGCCGGATTTCTGGAATCCATTTTCGGCCGCCCCGGTCTGATTTTGCACGGCGGCACCGCTGTAGCGAATCGGAAACAACTGGTCCAGCAATTTCAAAGTGATAACGGCCCGCCGTTTTTTGTGCTTTCATTAAAAGCCGGCGGCGTGGGGTTGAATCTTACAGCGGCGTCGCAGGTGGTGCATTTTGATCGCTGGTGGAACCCGGCGGTGGAGAATCAGGCGACGGACCGGGCGTTTCGGATTGGTCAGAAGAAAAATGTGCTGGTGCACAAGTTTGTATGCCAGGGCACATTGGAGGATAAAATCGATGCATTAATGACCGAGAAAATAAATCTCTCCAATGAGATTCTGGAAGGCGGTGCCGACCAAATGCTCACTGAGATGAACAACCAGGAATTGCTGAATTTTGTCACACTGGATATTCATAGGGTCAGTGAGTTATGATATGGCCCGTCAACCGTGGCGAAGAACAGGAGCACCCACATGTGGTGGACTTATAAACCTTACGTATCAGTAGGCCAGCGGCAGGCGATGGCCCGGAAAGAAATTGCAAAATTAGAAAAAGCCGGGCGGAAAATTTCGCCGGTGCGGGTGGAGGGCAGGAAAATTGCCAGCACGTTTTGGGGCAAAGCCTGGTGCACACATCTGGAATCTTACAGTGATTACTCCAACCGTTTACCGCGCGGGCGAACCTACCTGCGGAACGGCTCAGTGCTGGACTTGCAAATTGAACCCGGCAAAATCATCGCGTTGGTCAGCGGTTCGGAAATTTACAACATTGCCATCAACATTAAGCCGTTGGCCAGAGAAACATGGGATGGCATCCGGCAACGCTTATCAGGGGAGATCCGCAGCATTATTGAATTGCTGCAGGGGCGCATGTCCGATGCGGTCATGGCTGTGGTGACTGATCGCGCAGGTGGAATGTTTCCCGCACCGGATCATATCAAGATGGGTTGCTCCTGCCCGGACTCCGCCGGACTATGCAAGCATCTGGCCGCAGTGCTCTATGGCGTTGGGGCCAGGCTGGATACCCAACCAGAACTGTTGTTCAAACTCAGACAGGTCAACCACCTGGAACTTGTGCCAACGTCCGACACGCTTGACGCCCTGACCAGCGCAGGCAGTGCCAGTCGCAAAACCATCGCCAGTAATGAGTTGGCCGATGTATTTGGCGTTGAAATGGATCAAGCTGCTGAAACGCCAGTCGCGACAATACCGGCGGCCAAGGCCGTCAAAACTGCCGGAAAATCTGTTACGGATAAAAAAAGCGTTGCCGCAAGAAAAATCAAGGTAGCGGCAAAAGCGAAGGCGAAGCCGAAAGTTAAACCACCGGCCAGGGCGCAAGCGAAGCCAACGATTATTAACCCCGCAAAAGTCCCCACGAGGATGCCTGCGAAAGCCGCAAGCAAACCGTCGCGCGCAATTCCCCGGAGCCGGTCGCAAAGTTAAATCCTGACGCCGCAATTTAGGCCCCGGATGCGAAAAGAATTTAGGCAGAGCGAGCACTGAGAACATCCATACGATTCACTTTTGCGATACTTGAACGCTACGACAGATTGTCCGGCCCGAGTTAACCGCTATAATAATTAACGTTTTATTAAGGTGTCGCATGGGTGTAGTATCTAACCTTCGACGCGCACTGGTGCTTTCGGGACCAGACTTCCGCACTACCGACCTCTACAACAACCTCTCCCACAACTATGATGCGGTCGTGTGCGTATCAACCATGGATCAAGCTGTCGCGGAATTGCGCGGTGGAACATTTGATATGGTCATGTCTGAGTCCGCGGATTTTTTGCCGCTGGAACGGGCCCATGCCACTATGCAATCCGGACTGGTGCTGGATACGATTGGCGAAGGTGTCTGCATGATCAACCCGGCCGGCCGGATGGTCTGGAGCAACCGCCGCATGAAACAATGGTCGCCCGAGGTTATCCAGCGCATTGGCAAGGCATGCATGGAAGCGGTTTCAGTATTCACCGATCCTCAGATGGTCGCCCGGCCGGAAGCGCATGCTCCCCGTTCCCGCAAGTTCGCGATCAGCATTGGCGATTCACAGTTTTTTGAGCTCGTCTGCTCACCGGTCCATAATCAGGAAGATAAAATTTCGCATGTGGTTGCTGTCTGCTGGGATGCCACCCACACCCGCCGGCTTCAGCAAAAGCTTGATGCCATTGATCAGGCGGGCAGAGAACTGGTTCGCCTGGAAAAAGACGCCATTGCTAAACTGAATTTTCTGCAACGTCAACAACTGCTGGAAGAACGCATTATAAAATTCCTCCGGCAGCTCATGCACTTTGATCACTTTAACATTCGGCTTCGCGATCCCGCGAATAATAAACTTGAACCGGTTATCGCCGTGGGCATGCCCGAAGAAGCCATGGAAGCGGAATTGTTTTGTGAAGTGGAAGGCAATGGCATTTGCGGCCATGTCGCGGCCACGGGACGATCCTATATTTCCGCGGATGTGGCCAAGGACCCACGTTACGTTGCCGGGCTGGATACCGCAAAATCGAGTTTAACCGTCCCGTTGATGCTGCACGACAAAACGATCGGCGTATTGAATATTGAATCCGATCAGTATGCTTTTTTCACCGAAGATGATCGGCAGTTCGCGGAGATATTCGGACGGTATGTGGCGATGGCGTTAAATGTGCTGGACCTGTTGATGCTGGAACAACGCAGCAGCAGCGGCAAGCTCGTGCAGGAAATGGCCTGCGAAGTGGCCGGCCCGCTCAATGATATGATTTATGATCTGGAAGTCATCAAAGAAGCTAATTTGAATAATGGAGCGTTGCTGCAATCGTTAAATTCAATTCTCACCAACGCCAACACCGTGCGGCAGACATTTTGGAGTTTGTGCTCCAGCCCGCAGCAGGTATTTGGTGCCCATGATCAGCGTCGCTTGCCCAGTGAAGACCCCCGCCTGCATGGCAAGCGCATTCTGGTAGCGGATGATCAGGCCAATATTCGTGAGACCATTCATTATGTTCTGACTTATTGCGGCTGCAACGTAGACACCGCCGCCGATGGTGCCGAGGCTCTGGCTCATTTGGCCGGACAGCCGCGCTATGACCTGGTGATTTCTGATATTCGCATGCCGCACAAAAACGGCTATGAAGTCTTCGCGGCGGCACAAAAAATCGGCCATAACCCGCCGGTGATTCTGATGACCGGCTTTGGCTATGATCCGGATCACAGCATTGTGCAGGCCTCCAAACAGGGATTGGCGGCCGTGCTTTCCAAACCCTTCAAAGTGGAAAAACTCATGCAGGAAATTTTCAAAGCACTTGCGGCTCAGTAAAAGCATAGACTTGCAATTAAATAGCCGGGATTAACCAAAGGGCACGCTTGGAAGGAGAAACGCTAAATAAAATATTATTGCGTTCTCCCTCTACTATTATTACGTGTTTTTGCTTGGTTACGTTTCCAGCCCAGCTAACAGTTCCCGCGCCCATTGCGGCTGTTCAATAACTGCCCGTACCAGCGATTCCAATGATTGTGCGGGCAGGCGTGCCAACTGCATCAGCACGCGAGCGATTGGTCGGCCCACTGGGAGGATGGCCAGAAGACGCCGCCAGAGTTCCCCGCCAGTTTGTAACATCCATGGCTCAAATTCGATATTGTCAGCCGCATCTATAACGCCCTGATACGTGGGATCGCTTAGACCACTTAGACCATGCAGGCAGATCAATTCAGCGGTACCCTTTACCAACTCTTTCGTCAGCAATTGCCAGTTTGTCCCTCGTCCCAGAACAATGAGAGAATCATTGCGCTGCACTACGCAGCCGTAACCTGACACTGCGGACCGTAAAATGGCTGCCCGTGGCGTGTGGATG
>DAHXLH010000116.1:0-19591 GCA_027366115.1 Phycisphaerales bacterium | reverse complement strand
CTCTGGCACCGGATAAAATTCTCGCGATGATTGCCTCCAATGAGATCGTGGACGGAAAAACCATTGCCGTTCTGTTAAAATATCTGATAAGGAATCGTGCCGGCGTGTGAAGGCCGGTGGGAGAACTGCAATTGGAAAGTGTAGCATAAATATGAGTTGGCGTGACCGGGATTATAATCGTGGGTTCGGCGGAGGGTGGGGAGGCGGTGGTGTTTTATCGTTACTCTCCTGGTCGTTACCCCTGGGAACATTTTTTGGCATTCGTATGCAGGCCAGTTTCTGGCTGGTGTTGCTGGCGGCGTTGGATCTGCTTGATGTGCTGCGCACCAAGTCGCTGGTGCTGGCGGTGCTGGCCATCACAGCAATCCTTGCGGCGCTCTTGGTTCATGAATTCGGCCATAGGCTTACGGCACAACTTGTCGGCGGCCGGCATGATGACTTTCTGATGTGGCCCGCCGGTAACATGCTTCCGCCCACGCACCCGCCTGCGGCCTGGCCCATGTTTGCTGCGCAGGGCGGCGGTATTCTGGCGAATGCCCTTGTCGCCATGTTTGTCGGTTCCATTCTGGCAGTCAATTGGCATATTACGCCCTGGGTAGATTCCTTAATCTACGGCGTGTCGCAACCGGACCCCGTCGCGATGGCTTTAATGCCCAATTTTCTGGTTGCCGCGCTGTATATGTTTTGCATGACCAATATTTTTCTGGTCGCCGTTAATCTGTTGCCGTTTTACTGGTTTGATGGAGGATATCTGCTGCAAGCGATTCTCTGGCCCATAACCGGGGCGTATAAATCCGTGGATTTCACCTGCATGACCGGCATGGTCATCGCCATTCCCTTGTTTGCGCTTTCCGCCTACTTCCGGGGTTACATGGGCATGGTGGTTTGCGCCATGCTGTTTTTTGACTCCTTACAGCGCCGTCGCGCCTTGCAGGTGGATGGCTCGGGCACCATTGACCAACTTATTTCCTCCAGCGCCAATATCAGCGATTTGCCGGGACCCAAACGCAAACGGCTCCTGCAACGCTGGCTGCACTGGATTGGCCGGCGTGATCATCGCGACCGAAAAGAGCAACAGATGGTGGACACAATTCTCGAAAAAGTCAGCGAGAAAGGAATGCACAGCTTGACACGCCGAGAAAAACGGATTCTCCATCGCGCTACGCAACGCCAGCGCGAAGCGGATCTGATTTCCCAACGGTAAGATGGTGTACTTTCAGGCCTGGTTTGCAGGCTTATTAACGCACAGGACGATGGATCACTTTTTTGGGCTTTCATGCTTATCATGCTGAAAGTTGAAGGCTGTCTTCCCTTATACTTAAAGGATGGTTAACTTTTCACCCATGACGGATCAAGCTGCATATTTTGACATTATTGTTGTCGGCGGCGGACACGCCGGGGCCGAGGCCGCATGGGCCGCATCACGCCTGCTCGGCGACCGGGGCACCGTTGCGCTGATTACCATGGACCCTGCCGCCATTGGCCGCATGAGCTGTAATCCCGCCATCGGCGGATTAGCCAAGGGGCAGATGGTGCGGGAAATTGACGCTCTTGGCGGCCTGATGGCCCACGCCATTGATGCCGCCGGTATTCAGTTTCGTTTGCTTAACCGCTCCAAAGGCCCCGCAGTGCAGTCGCCGCGCGCCCAGGCTGACAAATACCGCTACGCTCAGGCGGTGCAGCGGCTTTTAACGGAAAATTGCCCCAACCTTACGATCATCTCTGATATCGCGGAAGATATTTTGGTTGATTCATTGGGTCATCAGGAAACCCTGCAATGGCGCACCACCGGCATTGCTTTAAAATCCGGGAGAAAATTAAATTGCCGCTGTGCCATTCTTACCACTGGCACATTTTTGCGCGGGCTGATGCATACCGGGGAAATCAAAACCGAAGGCGGCCGCGTGGGTGAACAGGCGGCGGTAGGATTATCCGGCGCGCTGGTGAAGCTGGGCTTTGAGTTGCAACGTCTGAAAACCGGCACGCCGCCGCGTGTGGCGCGGGAAAGCATTGACTTTTCCTCCCTTGAACCTCAGCACGGCGATACGCCGCCAATTCCCTTCAGTGATTTATCCGGCTCCGCGGCCGCACCGTTAGGATCGCAATTCCCCGCCCTGCCGCAGGTACCCTGCTATATCACATACACCAACTCGGCGGTTCATGATTTAATCCGTGCGAATCTGCACCGGGCACCCATGTACAGTGGACAGATTCAAAGCCGCGGCCCACGCTATTGCCCCAGCATCGAGGACAAAGTGGTTCGCTTTGCGGATAAAACCCAGCACCAGATTTTTCTGGAACCCGAAAGCCTCGATACCAATGAAATTTATTGCAACGGCATATCCACTTCTTTGCCGGTGGATATCCAAGAGCAGCTTGTTCACAGCGTGCCGGGCTTGGAAAAAGCGGTGATTCTCCGCCATGGCTATGCGGTGGAATATGATTTTTCCCCCACGCATCAAGTGGGGGCTACCCTGGAAACTCACCGCGCTGACGGATTATTTTTCGCCGGGCAACTTAATGGCACCAGCGGTTATGAGGAGGCCGCGGGACAGGGGCAGATTGCGGGAATCAACGCCGCTTTAAAAATTCGCGGCGATAAACCCTTTATTCTTCGCCGCGATCAGGCGTATATCGGCGTGATGATTGATGATCTGATCACCAAAACCCCCACCGAGCCATATCGCATGTTCACCAGCCGCGCGGAATATCGCCTTACCTTGCGCAGCGACAACACCGATCAACGCCTTACGCCCACGGCAGCGCAAATCGGCATGGCGGAACCAGTGCGCATCCGACGATTGGAAAATAAATTGGTGGCCATGCGCCGCCTTACGGAGGACCTCAAAGCCTGCCGCGTGCCCGGTGGGGGCACGGCCCTGGATCTGCTGCGGCGTCCGGATTTGGAATTGGTGGCTCTCCCCGCCCTGCTGGGCTTCGACGGACCAAAACTGGCCGCACTGCTGGCTGATCCAACGCAACACGTGCTGCTGGAGCAGATTCAAATTGAAACGCGATACGCCGGGTATATCTTGCGGGAGAAACATGCTGCTCAACGCATGGTGGAATTGGAAGATAAACTCATTTCGCCGAAATTGAATTTTCAGACAATCGCGGAACTTCGCATCGAAGCCCGGCAGGCCCTGGAAAAATTCCGCCCCCGCACCGTCGGCCAGGCCTCCCGGCTTGAAGGCATCACCCCCGCCGATCTCCTGGTGCTATCCCTCCATCTCTCCGGCCGCTCCCATGCTTCCCCATAAAAAGATCCAAAAAAAAGGTACCTGACACCTTTTCTGTGAAAAACCTGGGGAGCCGGGTGCCAGGCCGGCATGGGAATTCTTAGTAAAGTTGTGAACTGCTGTTCGACTATGGTGAACAGTTACTTTATGATACGCTTCATGAGCAGAACGTCACCGATTATTAGGTTTCACTCCGCTTTTGGCATTATCTTCGCATGTGCCCTTGCTATGCTGGGGGGCTGTACGGTCATAAAAAAGGGGCCGGTGTATTTTCCGCTGCATCACCCGAATTATGCGATTCCAAAATTAACGCAGCCTAAGCAAAAAAAGTCGGCAAAAGCCAATGCGCCGCGCGCGGCGCTGATTCAGGTTATTGAGGTAAATCTTCCTATCGGGACCTTCAGCCAGAATCCCAAAGTTTGGAAACTGTTGGCCAAAGCTCCCGTCGGTCCGCGCACCGCGGCCCTGCTGAAAGCCAACGGATTCAAAACGGGATATGGTTCGTTCCAAGTATGGACCGCCATTCGTAAACTCATCAACGGCCCCGGCGTAACGTCAGAGGCGGTGTATTGTCAGATCGCCAATATTGCGCCGGCGGTGCTGACCGTGCATTCCAATATCCGCCATCAGATGCTCACATGCCACACCGTCGCTGAACCGCTGGTGGTTCGCACATTCCGAAATTGCCAGGATCAATTTTTAATTGCCGCCAATACCGCGACCAAATTTGGATTAACAGTCATCAGCTTGGAACCGGCGGTAAAGCTCGGTGTAACCCCAGCGCCCGCCGGCCCGGGATTAAGCGTCACTGCACCGGGGGCCGGGCCGGTGCGCCATGCATTTTCTGATTTGCAGTTTTCGTTTCTGCTGCCGCCGAAGCATTTTGTTGTTTTGGCTCCCGCGGAGATCGGCGTGCTGAATACTTCCCTGGGCAGTTGTTTTCTGACTCAACAGCATCATGTACCCCGACGTGAAACGGTCCTGTTGCTGGTGCCGCTGGCGACGCAATAAATCACAATATAAATATGAACATAGCTACAAATAACGGCCGCGGCGTTAACGACAGGATTCCCGGCCTGGCGGCGCGTCTACCAACCGTGGACTTCCGCTGCGCGGATTCTATGCAATCAAGCGGCGGCCATGGAGTTGATATAGCCTCGAACACTGCTCTCGAGTGTCTGCGGCGCAAAGCCCGGGAAATCCCGCTTTACCGCCGCCAGATCGCATACGCTGTCTTCACCGGCCATGACGACTTGATCATGATTAAACGGCAACCCGGGCAACGAAAATGCGGATAATGCTTTGGCCAGCCAAAATGGTATTCCCAAAATTGCACGCCGCGGCCCCGGTAGCACAGTATTAAATACTTCCAGCATGGCCGGCCATGTATATTGATCCGGGCCACCAACTTCATAGGTCCGTTTTTCCGTGCTCGGCAGCTCCAAGGCACGCACAAACAATTCGGCGAGATCCTCAATAAAGATCGGTTGCACGCGTGCTATGGCCCGTTGGCCCATCAGGCCGCCGCCAAAATACGGCATGAATAAAAACGGGGGTGCCTTTCCAGCGTGCCATTGCATTACCATCCGGGTAAATTCACCGTCGGGGCCATGAATAAGTCCGGGGCGAAAGATCGTCCAGTTCAGGTTTGCCGCCCGCACCATCTGCTCCGCCCGCCATTTGGTTTGGTGATACTGCGATGCGGCACGTTCCCGCGTACCCGACGCGGACATGTGAATATACCGCTGAATCCCGGCAGCCGCAGCGGCTTTCAGGACATTTTCGGTGGCCTGCACATGGGCTTGCTCAAAGCTTTGAAAGCGCGTTTCGCGGATAATTCCCACCAGGTGAATCACTGCGGTGCAGCCTTGCATGGCCGCTTCCACGCCCTGCCCGTCCACCACATTACCCTGGCGAAATTCGACCAACGGTTGGTCGCTTCGGTCAGCGCGGATGCTTCTGGCCAAAATGCGAGCCTTATATCCCGATTGCCCCAGGCGCCTCACGATGCCCTGCCCCACAAACCCGGTGCCCCCGGTCACCAGCACAACTCCCTTTTTATCGGCTTGCATTATATTGCGAACTCCTAACTTCTCCTCCCGCCTGATTGGTAACCCGCGCTATTATAGCCGCAGCAGCGCGTGCTATTCCCATCGTAGTTTCCCATCGCCGGTCCGAGGCTTATACTAATAAGCGCATGCTGGAGTTTTTACACACGCTGCTGAATCGATTGACCGCCTATCCCTGGTGGGTGGTCACACTGGAATTGGCCCTGATCGGCGTGGTGGTCTATTGGGTTTTGGAGTTTCTGAGGGGCACACGCGGCGCGCGGCTCATCAAGGGCGTGGCGCTTTTTTTAATCATCGCCTACACGATTATTAAACTTGGCGGCAATAAACTTCCGCAGGTGGAATTTCTTTTCAGCCGGCTATTGGTCTTCACCAGTTTCGCCATCGTCGTGGTATTTCAGCCCGAATTGCGCCGCGCATTAATTCGCCTGGGAGAAACGCGATTTTTCCGCCCCGGTAGTTCCGCCTCCCGGCGATTAATTGATTGTCTGTGTCAAAGTGCTGAATATTGCTCCCGCAATCGCATCGGCGCATTAATTGCGGTGGAACGTGAAGTGGGCTTGGGAGCTTTGCTGGAACAGGGAACTCTGCTTAACGCGGATGCCACGCCGGAACTATTAAATACCATTTTCTGGCCTGGTTCCATGCTCCATGACATGGGCGTGGTGATTCGGGACGGTCGAATCGCCGCGGCGGGAGTGCAGTTTCCCCTGGCGGAAGGTATTGAAGTCAGCCCGGACATGGGAGCGCGGCATCGGGCGGCTTTGGGGTTGTCGCAGGAAAGTGATGCCGTCATTATTGTGGTCAGTGAAGAGACCGGCATTATCAGCGTTGCTATGCGGGGCGAGTTTGTCCGGGAGCTTACCAATGAACAGTTGCGCGAACGGCTCACCAAGGCTTTACAAAAGCCCGATCACGCTGAAATGAGCCGATCGGCCGCGTAGGTTCGCAGCCGCTGCGGGAAACAATGCCGCGGGCGTTTGATAATTCAGTACGGCCCAGTGGGCCTGAAAGAATAACGGTTATGCCTCAACAACGTCGCATCCTGGAACACCTTAAAGTTGTGCCGCTGACGCTGCTGCTGACACTGCTGCTATGGATGTACGCCGATGCCCACCTGACCGCGATTGAAAACGATTTGCCATTTCAGATCAGCGTGGTCGTGCCACCTAGTGACGCCAATGATATTGTCCGGATTGTCAGCCCCGCCAATGGGGAATTTCACGTTAACATTCAGGGGCCGCGCGACCAGGTACAGCAGATTCGGGATCAGGCGGATGGCCGCGCTATATTTACCCGTGATGATCGCAACAATCTCGCTTATGTCGTGCGGCGGCTTCGCACGTTGGCCATCGGCTCGAAAAACTATATCAGCTCCGTGCGGGTGCTCAATGATTTGCCCTATTTCCGGCAGCGTCATGTCAGGGTCATCTCCGCCACGCCCGCCCGCATTCAACTGGCAGTAGACCAGATGGTGTCGATTTCCCGCCCCATTTCCTTTACCGCACTGCCCCATGTCGCCGCCAGTATCACGCCGGCGGTGGCGCAAATACAGTTACCCAAGAGCGTGCTAACCAGTATTGGCGGGGAGGATCAGGTGCGGGTGGTGGCGCAACCCTTATCGGATTTAACCACGTTGCCGCCGCGCACGCGACAAACGGTGCAGGCCCAACTGGTTGTGCGTTATCCCGGAGTGGTCAGTGCCCAGGTGACTGCTGCACCAGCCACGGTGCTGGTAAGTTTCACCGTGCCCTCGGAGCCGGCCCATAAGTTAAAGCTCGGCATTGTACCGGTTTGGATTCGCGGCCCGTCGTGGTTGGTCAATCGCTATAACATTTCCCTCCGTCCGGAAACTGTGCCGGTAACCGTGGCAGGTCCGCGCATCGCATTGCAACGCCTGGGGCGGAAAATGCTCGTCGGAGATTTAGCTCCCGTGCGGCAACGCGTCGTGGCTTTTTTAAATATTACACCCTCCGTGACCACCACGGACGGCTGGGTAGCACATCACATTCGCTACGCGCTGCCCGCAGGCGTTACCCTGGTAAAGGGTCCCAGAACCATCCTGTGCAAAATTTCCTACCGCCCTTCGGCCGTGCCCGCCTCGGCTCCGGCAACGTCCCCATCGGCCACTATTTCTGCCGGGCGATAAGCGCCGACCCTCATGGCACTAAAATAATGTCGTCACGTGATGCGGGTTCTTCCATACCTGAATAGACTACTATTGGCGGGTTTCCCAGTGTCCAGATATTATCATGCCGCGGGCCGACATCCGGTGTGCGCGTCCAGAAAACGCTGCCGTCATCATAAAGCACATTCTGCCCGCGGCTGGCGTGATTCCATGAATTTGCGTTTACCTGCCCCACGCCTCCGCCATAAAACAATGGATTGCGATCCGCCATGATGGCAATATGGCCGCCATGTGCCCAATGATGATGATAATTTGACAACTCATCGATATAACTATATCCGACGTTAGACCAGGCTGGGCGTGTTCCCGTGCCGCTAAGCCCCGCGCCAGGCACCACGGCAGGGCAGATCATCCGTGTCCAGGACGTGTAACGGGTCCGCACATTAAGCATGGGTGCCAGATTGGCCAGATTGCAATGCGCGTTGGCGGCGCGATGGGCCGGTCCGGTCATACTGCGCGGCAGCCAGTCATGATCGGCAGGAACACTGATCCGAGGCAGCAAGCCGCTGTTCGCCTCCGCGTACTGCCCAAATGCTGCTCCCAACATCGCCAGATTGTTTGCACAGTCCGTTTGCACCGCCAGCGTGCGCGCTTTATTAAGTTGGAAAAGGGTAACCGTCAGCAGCAGAGCCGCCGCGATCAGCATGACCGCGATGTCCGCCTTGCGCGGATCCCACGCGCGGGCTTTGAGCCGGGTGTTCGTGAGCATGGATTTACCGGCATGGGGTGTCAGGCGTAGCACCGATGCAGCACCGGCGGCGGCCACGGTCCGACGGGTTAAATCCACGGGTGGTTCCACCGGGGGCAGTTGGGCCAGGGCGTGAATAATTTCCACCAGTCGGGGCGGACAGACCGCCGATTGGTTTGGTTCCGCAGGCGTATGCGGCGCGCTGCCGTGCTCCAGCAAGGAATCAATATACGCCACTTCATGATCCGCCAGCGGGGGAATAGGAGTTTCCGGATTGTCATTCACGGGGTTTGTCATGGCTCACCTGCGTACCTTCATTGGCTCCCGGTATACCGGAGCCTGATTATCCACGGTCATTGACGCCGTTCTTTTCCTTCACCAAGCCGTACCCTCCACGCCTGACCAAACATGGCCAAGGCTGTATGGAGCCGACTTTTAACCGTTCCCAGTGGAATGCCCAGCATCTGGGCAATTTCTTTATACGCAAAGCGATTGTAATAACTTAACAACAACACTTCACGATAAATTGTTGGCATCCGGGCGATGATTTGCCGCACTGCATCGGCATCCTCCATGTCTATTAAACGTTCCGGAGCGGAAAGCGTATCTGACTCCATGAGTTCAATAAACGTTCCCTGATCCCCATCCGCCCCCGCGATATTATCCAGAGACTGTGTATTGCGACGCATGGCCGCGCGCAGATGATCCCGGGCTTTGTTGGCGGCAATGGTAAATAACCACGGCCGAAATCGACGTTGGGAATCAAACGTCGGGGCGCTACGGTACACCTGTATAAATGTCTCCTGAAATAAATCCTCCGCTAAGGCTGCCTCGTTGATAAATCGCTGCAGGAAGCTAAATAGCTCTCGGCGATACCGTTCCACCAATTCGGCGAATGCGGCCTGATTACCGGCCACAAACTCCGCAACAAGATCTTCATCCGTGGCCATTCGGCCCTTCCTTTATTACGCGGAATCTCGTAGTTTGTTCGATCCGCGCCGGCTATTGTAAACGTTGGCGCTGGGAGAATTCATTTTCACGGCCAGCTACCCAAGACAGTAGTTTTTATTTAACACAAATGCGAATTATACCCGCTCATTCTGGAATTCCCCGCACTGTTCGCCTACTGTTACCTCGTATGAATACCCTGCCACAACACTATCCGCTGCGCGTTTTTTATGACGGTCAATGTCCGGTCTGTAACCGCGAAATTCAACGCCATCTCCGGCACGATCGTCTTGGGCACCTTCAAGCCATCAACATCGCCGCGCCGGATTTCAATGCTACAGCCTATGGCCTGGATGCTCAACATGTCCATAATGTCATGCACGTCTTGACCGCCGACGGAAAGGTCTTTACCGAGGTTGACGCATTTATATGTATCTGGCATGCGCTGCCCGTGCGACTGGATCGTCTGATATTTATTACCCTGTTGCGCGTGCCCCCGGTGAGAATGTTCGCAAACATCGCGTACCGTGCATTTGCCAAAAACCGCGTACGCCTCTTCGGCGGATGCGATTCCGCCCGCTGCCGCCCGCTCCCATGAGGCGGATGGGCATTACGCCCCAAAGCCAACATATTATGAGGCGTTTCATAAATGGTAATTATACGCAATTCCCGCCACAATTCCGCAATCAGCGTTGGCCAAGCTGAAACTGCCGCGCGGCATCGCATTCGCCCAAATCCCCTGGCTTAACGACCCGGCCCATCCGTCGCCGGAATATGTCGCGCTCGCCCAGCCCTGATATGAACCGGCTCTCGAGCAGCGGCGGCACCACCGGCAAATGGCCAATGGTGGCACGACAAAAGATCTAAAATCCATCGAGGTAGTTACCAATTTCAGCCACAGCGTGCCGATCAGCACAGAGGAAATCTCCCCCACACATTATGCCCTTACCACGGCGGGGTTATGTGTGGCGCTATTGGCGTGGGCAACGTGTGCCACCGCAGCGGCTGCGCCTGTCAATCCGGTTTACAACCTTATTGATTCCTCGATAGCGTCGGGAAAGGCTCCAGAGATGGCATGGGCGATTAAGCAAATCGGTATGCTGTTGCGTGTGCCCAATGCCTACAGCGCATCCTACAGGCTGCAATATGGTTGGCTACCAAGTCTGCTGAAACAGCATGATTATCAAGCTGTGGCGAACTTGGCACTGCTGGATCTCGTGCGTAACCCCGGATTAACCGACAACGTGGATGCGGTACTGGCCTGCCGGGTAAAGGCGATTCTGGCCATGGGTAAAAAACACGCGGCCCTGCGAAATGCCAAAAGCCTTTTTAACATCTGCACATTGGCGGATACCCGATCGGCCTTGTCGTTGGTGCGACAATGCGTTGCCGCGGTTTATCACGGACACCCGCGTATTATCAATGCCTTTATCGAAGAGCAAATAACCGGTGCCCAAGTCCCCGCCGATGAGCACGAACCCATTACACGCTGCGGGGTATTGGCCGCGGTAACCGTAAAGGCCACGCCCTACCTGCAAAAAATCCATTCGCTACACGGCACGGGCAACTGGACCATTCTGGAGAAGGGCAATTTGCTGCTGCTGGCGGATCAGCCGCGCCAAGCAATTAAATATTTCCGGGAAATGGAAGCTTTGGCGGGCAATGCCAAGGATTTCCTTAATGATGAGAATAACATCTGCCGGGCGATCAAGGCGGAAGACGGCACCATCGGCCGGGCCAATGCCCATTTACTCTCCAGCGTACGCTCCGCGCAAAAGTTCCCGTGACAGAGCACTTACGTGCAGCAGGCTGGCGAGCAGTGGCAGGCGCTGCGGCATGCCGAATGCCAAATGCTGAAGGCCCGATGCCAAATGCCGAATGCCAAGCGGGGCCGGTATTATCGCAAGCCTTGCTATGCCGCGCCGGCGTTCCTATTATGCAGCGGAGCCGGTAATTGCTTGGAAATATACAGATGGCCAATACCACTTTCAGTAAAGCCACGGGCGACAAACCGGGATTGCCGGCTCCCGACCAGATCTGGCAACTGTATTTTATTGAGGCCTTTCTTCTGGGCTGTTTCATGATTTCCGCCACAAGTGCCACAATTATGATGGAATCGCCAAAATCCATTGCTTCCCATCTGGTGGTATCCCCCATTCTCCGGCGCGTGGTCATTGGCGCTGCCATGGGTTTAACCGCGGTGGTACTGATTTACTGCCCGTGGGGCAAACGTTCCGGTGCGCACATGAATCCGGCGTTTACCTTAAGTTTTTTGCGGCTTGGAAAAATAAAACCGCGGGATGCCCTGGGCTATATGGCGGGGCAATTCATTGGCGCGGTGGCCGGCATGCGGCTGGCAGGGTCTATGTTTGGGTCCATCGTGGGCACGCCCTCCGTACGTTATATTGCGACAACCCCGGGCCCGGACGGCATCGCGGTGGCGTGGGGGGGCGAATGTCTTATTTCATTTATTCTTGTGGCCACGGTGCTGGTGGTGAATCGCTATCCGTCGCTGGTGAAGCGCACCGGCCTGTTCTGCGGGGGGTTGATTACATTATTTGTAATCTTTGAAGCTCCGCTATCCGGGTTCAGCATGAACCCGGCCCGCACGTTTGGTTCGGCAATCGTGGGTAACATCTGGACGGCATGGTGGATTTATTTTACAGCACCAGTCGTAGGAATGCTGGGGGCTGTTGAAGTACACCGCCTGCTTACGGATGATCTTTCCAAACTATGCCTGCGATTGAACCACAGCGTTAAACACACGACATTGCATCCTTGTGATTGTCGCAATCCAACTTCTCCAGACACTTTAGCCGGCCCGGATTTTAACAGAAAGGTAACAACATGAACGCACAAAACGACTATGACATCATCATCATCGGCACCGGTGCCGGTGGCGGCACGCTGGCGCATCGCCTGGCTGCTACGGGAAAGCGCATTCTGCTGCTGGAGCGCGGCGGATGGTTGCCGCGGCAGAAAGAAAACTGGGATCCCACGACGGTATTCGTGAATAATCATTACGTCTCCAAAGATACCTGGTACGACAAAGAGGGTAAGCCGTTCCAGCCCGGATCGCATTATTACGTCGGCGGTGCCACGAAAATGTTTGGCGCTGCACTGTTTCGTTTGCGTAAGGAAGACTTTGGAGGGCTGGTGCACCATGGTGGAATATCCCCAGCCTGGCCCATCAGTTATGAGGATCTCGAGCCGTATTATTTGCAGGCTGAGCAGCTCTATCAGGTGCATGGCCTGCGCGGGGAGGACCCCACGGAAGGGCCTTCATCGGGTCCTTATTCCTTTCCTCCAATACAGCATGAGCCGGTGATTGAACAAATATCCCAGGCGTGGAGCCGGGAAGGGTATCATCCGTTTCATGCGCCCACGGGAATTATGCTCAATGAAGCACAACGGCATCTCGGGCGGTGCATCCGGTGTGATACCTGCGACGGATTTCCCTGTCTGGTACGGGCCAAATCAGATGCGGAAATTATCTGCATTCGTCCCGCGCTGGAATATCCCAACGTCACGCTGCTGACGCAGGCCCACGTTTATAAGCTTGAAACCAGCGACAGCGGGCGGGAAGTTTCCCGCGTGCTTGTGGAGCATCACGGTGAAAAACTGGCGTTTTCGGCTGGGCTTGTCGTGCTTTCGGCTGGAGCCTCCAACTCCGCCCGTGTATTGCTGCTTTCCGCCAATGACAAACATCCCCGCGGCCTGGCCAATGGATCGGACCAGGTCGGACGTAATTTTATGTTCCATAATTCCGATGCCGTTGTGGCCCTGTCTCGCCAGCCCAATGAAACGGTGTTCCAGAAAACGCTCTCCCTTAATGATTTTTATTTCAAAGCGGATGATTTTGATTTCCCCCTGGGCAATATTCAGATGATCGGCAAATCCCAAGGACCCATGTTCCGGGCGGATGCCGGAAAATATGCCCCGGGATTTCTGCTCAATGAAATGGCTCATCATGCCGTGGATTTCTGGCTGACTACAGAAGATCTGCCCATGCCCGATAATCGCGTCACTCTTAACAGCCAAGGCGAGATTCAGTTGAACTACACATTCAATAATCAGGAAGCAACGCGCCGATTGCGGGCCAAATTGGAAATGCTTCTAAGCCACGCCAATATACACCCGCATTTAATTCCCAATCATTTATATATGAGTAAAAGCATCCCGATTGCGGGTGTGGGACATCAATCTGGTACCATTCGTTTCGGCACTGATCCCGCTACCAGCGTTTTGGATATACATTGCAAAGCCCATGAACTGGATAATCTGTATGTTGTGGATACCAGCTTTTTCCCCAGTATAGGAGCCGTTAATCCCTCACTGACGGCCATGGCCAATGCGCTTCGTGTCGGTGATCATCTTATTGAACGCATGAAGTAGGGCTCGCAAAAGCCGGCTATGAAGCAGGTGCGGTGAAAAGGCGACTTTCGCTATTGTGGATGTCCGCGACTTCCAAACAAAAAAAATATTTTGAACCGGCCCGTAGACTCCTGCGTATAGCCAGTGTCACGGTGAAGTTTCCCACGGCTTCCCGTGGCAAAGTTCCTTCCTTCTCCCCCACGAACGCCGGTGGTTGCCTCCCACGCAACCACCGGTTTTTTTTTATAAAGGCTATTCCTCCACCGGGGCCTGATATTGGGCGGATATTTTTGCCTGAATCATCGGCGGAACGGTTTCGTAATGGGAGAACTCCATGGAAAAGCTGCCTTGGCCGCTGGTAGCACTGCGCAACTGATTGTCATATTGCCCCAACTCTGAAAGCGGGGCCGTGGCATGAATCGCCGCCATTCCACCGGGCAGTAAATCAGTAGCATTCACCCGCCCGCGTCGGCCATTGAGATCACCGGTGGCGCTACCAAGATGCGATTCCGGCACTACCACTTCCAGTGTCACCATGGGTTCCAGCAGCGTGGGGCGGGCTTTTTGTAATGCCGCGAGAAACGCATATTTCCCGGCAACACGAAACGCGATATCTTTGGAATCAACCGGATGGGTTTTGCCATCATAAATGATCACCCGCACATCCTGTACCGGATACCCGCCGATTGGGCCGTGCTCCAGGGCATCGCGAATCCCTTTTTCCGCCGACGCAATAAACGGGCCGGAAATCGCACCGCCAAATACCTCATTAACAAACTCAAAACCCTGACCATGCTCCAGTGGCTCAACTCGCAAATATACTTCACCAAATTGCCCCGCTCCGCCCGACTGTTTTTTGTGGCGGTAATGGCCTTCGGCACGGGTGGTGATGCTTTCCCGATACGCGATGCGCGGCGGGGCGGCGGTCACATCCAGATTGAAGCGGTTTTTCATTTTTTCCAGCATGACGCGCAAATGCAGATCGCCTAAGCCGTGAATAATCAGTTCATGCGTTTGCGGATCATGCGAGGTGCGAAAGGTTGGATCTTCCTCCGTAAGTTTGGCAAGTGCTGAAGAAATTTTGGCCTCGTCGCCACGGGATTTTGGCGCAACGGCCATGGAAAACATCGGCGTGGGAAAGCGCGGCAGAATGGCGTGGAGGTTGTTTAACGCGGCGGGCGCATGGACAATTTCATTGACGTGCAGATCATCAAGCTTGGCGACGGCAACAATATCCCCGGAATACGCCACGGAAGATTCGGGATGATCGCGTCCCTCGATTTTTAACACGTGTCCCGCCCGGTGCGTTTTTTTATCCTGACCGTATACAAATGCGGTATTGGCGTCGAGCTTGCCCTGCAATATCCGCATCATACAGAGCTTGCCCACATACGGGTCGGTGGTGACTTTGAACACCTGCGCCAGCAGGGGAGCGGCGGGGTCGCTTTGAATTTCCAGCGTTTCCATCTGTCCCGGATTTTCCGCGTTAGGTCGTTGCAGCCGCTTCATGCGGCCGGATACCGGAGAAGGGGCTTCTTCCACAAGAATATGCAGCAGATCATCAATTCCCACCTCGTGTTTGGCGGAGACAAACAGAATGGGAATTACATGCCCGGCGTTCATGGCCTTAATAAAACAGCTTCGCAGTTCCGCAGGATCAACCTTTTTACCCGCCAGATATTCTTCAAGTCGGGCGTCATCCATTTCCACCACCGCTTCGACCATTTCGGCGTGAATGGCCGCGGCATCGCCAAAATCCGTACTTCCGGCGTCATGGTCAAAGCAGTCCACGACATCTTTTCCGTCGGCGGCGGGCAGGTTAATGCAATGCAACGTGGTTCCAAAAGTCGTTTTCAGTTGGGCAACCAGGCCGGGCAAATCGGTGGCGGCGTCAAGTTTGTTTACCACGATCATGCGAGCCAGGCCCATTTCGCCCGCAGCCAGAAAAAGCCGGCGCGTGTTATATTCCACACCTTGCAGGGCGTTGACCACAATGACCGCCGTTTCCACCGCCGGCATGGCTGCCAGAGCGTGCCCGATAAAATCCGGATATCCCGGCGTATCAATAAGATTAATTTCCCGGTTTTCAAAATTGGCGAACATCACGGTGGAGTTGGTGGAATGTTTATGCCGCCGCGCCTCGGGTTCAAAATCGGATACGGTATTGGCTTCCTCAATGCTGCCCATGCGCGTAATAACCCCGCAGCGGTGGGCGATGGCTTCGGCCAGGGTGGTTTTTCCCGCGCCGCTGTGGCCGATTAACACAATGTTGCGGATGTCCGCCGGCCGATACTCTGTAAAAGTGGTACCCATGTTCCGCTCCTCATGTAAAAGCCTAATTATGGCTGATCCCCGGGCGGCAGCAAGTCCGGGGGTATATCCGTATGCAAAGCCAGGGCTTCGTAAAGGCGTTCCAGCTTTTCGCCGGTAACTTCCCAGGTAAAGTTTGACTGCACTAATTTTTTAGCGTTTTCCCTCATGGAGGTGAGAATTTCCTGATTGCCCAGGAGTTCCGCAACCGAAGTGACAAACGCCGCCATATCGCCATGTTCAATAATCACGCCGGCCTGCTGGCCCTCAACTTCATCAAAATGGCATTCCCGCGTGAGCACCACCGGCAGACCCGCTGCCATGGCCTCAATAATCGGCAGGGAAGACGTCGCCTGATACGCGGGAAGAATAAACACATCCGCATCCACCAGCGTGCGCCATTTCGCCAAGCCGGTTAGTTCGCCCGTCCATACCACATGCCCGGTTAAATTGTGTTTCTTGATCAACTCATTAAGCGTGTCGATGTAAGGCTTTTCTCCGGTTCCCGCAATCACCAGAATCAGGTCCGGTTGTTGCCGGAGAATGGCCGGCCAATGGGGCAACAGGCGGTCCAAGCCGCATTTCGGCTCAATAGTCCCAAGAAATAAAGCCAGCGGACGATCCGGTTTGCCCAGCGTGGATTGAATTTCATTGCGCCAGGAACCCCGGGCTGGAAGATTCTCACAAACCGTGGCCGGAATCCCGTTGCCGATAATGGTGTTTTTAAGATTCGCCAGAGCCGAAGAATGTTTGATTTCTGAAATATTCAGACACTGAATGGCCGCGGCATGATGGACCAGGGCTGAATCCTTAAGCAGCCAGTTAATTTTTTGGTTCAGTCGGCCGCCGGGTACCTCAACCCCCGCCTCAAGCTGTCCGTGCGGTGCCAGAACGTAAGGAATGTTAGCCTGCCGTGCGGCGGCGGCTGCATAATCCGCCGGGCTGTGCCGCAGGCCATGAATATGAACCAGATCAAAATGCGGTACATTCTGCTGCAGGTACGCGCGCAACGCCGCACTGGGCATACGAACGGATGGACCGTCGGGGGCGAACCCCCGCACCAGCACGCCCTGCGGCTGCAGGACCGTGCCGTCGCGCTTTAAATAGACAATGCTCACGTCATGTTCGCGCGCGGCCACTGCTTCGGCCATGCCGCAAACCGAAAGGGCCAGCGGCCCGCTGTCGATACGCATATCTGTAAGCACATGAAGAATTTTCATGCAAAATCGTCCCGTAGTATCCGCATCACGATGGGGTAGAAACGCACAACATGCTTCCACCAGTGCCCGGATTTGTGCCATCGGCGACGCGGCGGAATGATTCTACAGTGCCACGCCAACGGAGGCCAGCGCAATTCGCAAAGTTATCAATGTCAGGGCCGCATCCGGTGGTTTGAACCGCCCGCTCGATTCCGTTACGATAATCATGACAAAGACATTTATTGATCAACCCGGATCGCGTAAAAAGATCCCCCCGCGCAACGGTAGGGCGCATCGGGGGACGCCCGTGCCCGCTCTTGCCGCCAAGCCCGGCCAAAAGGCCCGCGACCAATGGGTCCACCGTCTCGAAGCGGCCCGTCAGACCGCGCAGGACTTCAACAAAAAATGACCCCTGGCGAGATCACCCGGGAAATACGCGCCCGCCGCAAGACCTCACTGCGTACCTGATCTCTTGCTGTGACAGCGCTCTAAGCGACTATTTTTCATACGGTCCCAGGCGAAAGAACCGCGGATTGCGCGGATAACGCGGATACGGGCGGCGGCCCGATTAGAGCAGAGACAGGAGAGAGTTGAAAAGAGAGCAAATTCGGCTGGAACATAAGATGGGCTGTCGCCGAACAATTTTCCCCTCCTGCGGTCTACGATCCACTCCCTGCTATCGAGCCTCAATAGCGCGAATGTGATATTTGTGAAGCCCTGCGTTTATCCGCGTGATCAGGGTAATCCGCGGTCTTTTTATCGGGGACACAACGGGATTGAACCGCGGATTACGCGGATAGGAGGAGGTGGTTTGCAAACCGAGGATTTACGGTAGAATGGCGATACCAGCATCAGGCGGATTGTGATCAGGAAAACCGCATGGTTGCATTGCACGAACAATTTCACCCCAACGGCACGCCGTCGCGGTTACAGGGGACAGGTTACGGGTTACAGCGGGACGGGGAAACTGTGGACGTTTGCAATCTTCACGGCCCGCAGACCACGGATCAAAACTTTGGCAGTTCCGATGGCTTGTTCATTGATCCGTGCTCATTGATATTTGAGCGCAGCGCCGGTGCCAATGAAATCATCTTCTGCGGCTACCGGTACGATCCGGAAGCGGAACTCTATTACGTGCGTAATCGCAGCTACAACGCCGTGCTGGGCCGCTGGGTGCAACGCGATCCGATTGGCTATGCCGGCGGAATTAATTTGTATGAATATGTCAGCGGACGAGTTGTAATCGCTTTGGATGCCAAGGGAACCACATCAGGCAATCAACACCAGTGCTGCCAGAAACGGCAGGGCAACTGCTGCGGTGCAGATATCACCGGCCAGCTTATCACGATGGCTCGCCAAATTCAGATGGTTTGGAATGCCCTACCGAACTTATTTAAAAAAGTGCTTGCACGTTGGACGGTCATACCGCCGTTCGCGATCAACGCGTGCGGCATTCACGGGATGGCTATCGGCGGTGCGCCGCTTACCCAAGCTGGCACTGGGAAATGTGTGGGTACTGTGACCGTTGCGGGCAACTGCTATCAAGAGGGCACTGTCAACTATTGGCTGGCCGGGCTGATCTATAGAGCCTTGGACAGCTCCTGGGAATTCGCACCTTACGCAAAGCTGTTTGAATATGAGGTAGTAGTGTATCCAATCATTCCCGGTTTGGCGACAGGAAGTCCGATTGTACAGAAATGGTATTGGTGGGCTGCGGGAACCGTTGGTAACCCCACAGCCGTCCCGCCCCCTCGGAAGTTCCGAGAGTGCGTTCCCAATGCAGTCCAAAACAAGTTACCACTGTCGTGGTATTGGGGGTTTTTACAGGGGCAAAGTTAGCCCAAAACTGGATCTAAGAATCCCCTTATTGGCCGAGCGGTGTTTGCGTGGACGAATTTCATACGATTTATGTCAGCGGGTGCTTCCACTTTACCATCGTATGCTGGACAGTTGTGGTGGCTTTTGCGATTGTTCTTATAGTTCGAGCTGTGTGCTTGGTCGTTCGCGGCAGGCGGCTCGGCATGATGCAGAAATTCGGTTATTGGCGCAGATGGGGCTCATTGCTGCTGTTGGTGCTGGCAGGCATTTATATTGTCTGGGGTGGGATCCCGAGTCCTGCATTTCGGCTTTCAAAACTCAAGGGGATGACAGAACTGCAGGTTGTCGCTCGCTTTGGGAAACCATCTGACACCGGTTACGCCGTCCCGCCCGGCACATCCGGTGGTATGACCTACATTTACGAAGATCAATTACGCTGGCCGGGATTCGAGTACGGCGTAGTGTTTGGAAAGAACGGAAGGGTAAAATATGTCACCATTGGGAGCAAGTGAATCCTCATTCGGCGGCGCGCCGGGCGCGTCCAACGGCAATCTCAAGAATGACGGCACATTGATTTATGACAAGGTGTACCGAAAGGACTTTCTGACCCACGCCTATGACCGCTGCAAAGCCAACAAGGGCGCAGCGGGCGTGGATAATCAGAGGTTCGAGGACATCGAGGAATACGGCTTGGAGCAATGGCTGGAGGAACTGTCGTGTGAACTCCAGGGGAAAACGTACAAGCCGCAAGCGGTACG
>DAHXLH010000070.1:0-4636 GCA_027366115.1 Phycisphaerales bacterium | reverse complement strand
GCCGGGCCAGAATCTCTTGAAGCACACGCAACTCTTTGCGCCCGGCGAGTTGCTCCAAACGCGGATCATCCCTTTTTTTCAGCAGCGCCGGCAGCGCGTCGGAATCCGGAATCAGAGATGGCTGGTCAGCTTTGCTCATGGCTGACAGTAGAACATGTCCGGCGCAAATGCGCAAGTTAAGATTGTGTTAAATCTTCGCGGGTTTTGTGTTACCATTTTCCGGACAGTATTGCGGTTGGGGTAGTGGGGGGGGGGATGGGCCATGGCTCAAGCTTCAGGTTCAACTGCTGCGTGGGGCCATGCGGCTCCCGCACGCTCTGCACGACCACATCCGCCTGAGCGGCGATCAGCAACTCTTTGACAATGTGGAAGGCTCTGATGGCGCAATTACTTGTAGAAGACAACACTGTTTCGCGGATAACGAGAATCGGATACACTGCGGTGTGTATGAGAACTATTGCTTTATTCAATCAAAAAGGTGGCGTGGGCAAAACTACCACTACGGTTAATCTGGGCGCGGCCTTGGCGGCGATTGGGAAAAAAACGATCCTCATTGATATGGATCCACAGACGAATCTCTCCTTTCATCTCGGCTTGGAAGCCGACAAGGTGAAGCATTCGGTTTATGATGTGCTGTGTCAGGAATTGCCGCTAGCGGATGCATTGTATCCGGTGGCGGAACGCCTGTGGGTGGTGCCGGCGACGCCGGACCTCGCGGGGGCGGAAGTGGAGTTGGTCAATCTTCCGGAGCGTGAAGTACGGCTGCGGAAAATGGCGGCCGCCAAGGCGTTGGATTACGATTTTTTACTTATTGACTGTCCGCCAAGCTTGGGGCTGTTAACCATTAACGCGTTGTGCCTGGTGACTGAGGTTATTATCCCTTTGCAGGCGCATTTTCTGGCACTGCAGGGAATGGCACGCCTACTGGAAACCTGTTCCATGGTCCGCGAAAGGCTCAACTCCTCCTTGCGCATCAGTGCGATTCTGTTCTGCCAATATGAATCCGCCCCCCGCCTTACGGGCGAAGTGACGGAAGAAGTTGAAAAATTTCTCGACGCGGGTCGGGAAAGCAACCAGCCTTGGAGTACCGCAGTGGTATTGGACACGCATATTCGTCGAAATATTAAGTTGGCGGAAGCTCCCAGCTTCAATAAAAGCATTTTTGATTACGCGCCCAACTGCGCCGGTGCCGCGGATTATCAGGTGCTGGCGGAAGAAATTATGCAAATGAAACAAGGTTAGTGGGCCGGCTCAGGGAAGACCGCTGGCCCGATGTATCAAGGGTATCCGTTGCAAGCGGTGTTTCGGGTGAAATTGTGCGAGACTCAAGCAAGGCCAATCGCCTGTATGATTTTGTCCGCCGGGGCATTCAGACCGGTCGATTTCCACTTCACCAACGCATTCCAACGGAGCGGGACTTGGCGGCGCAATTTGGCCTTTCGCGGCCCACTGCCAGCGGAGCCATTCAGCGGTTAGTAAAGGAAAACCTTATCCGCCGCAATGGTAAAGCCGGGTCGACGGTTATAGCCGTGCCACCCCGACAATCGCTTACCTTCGGGGCCATACTCATCGGTTTGGCCAGCCAGCATCGGGAGCAGACCGTATGTGATATGATCAGTAAGGAGCTTGCCCGCCGGGCGGGTATGGACAACAGTTTTGTACTGGCACAGGACCCTTCATGGAGCGAAGATCCTGGAGAGTCGGGGGTTGCGAACCGCTACCGCGCTATTGCCGACGAATTTATCAGCCGGCGTGTGGCGGGCGCGTTTCTTATTCCGCAGGAAATCCTGGCCGACCAGTTCAGTTCGCCCACCGCAGCGGTAGTACAGGATTTTCAGGCCGCCGGAATACCCGTGGTTCTCATCGACCGCGACATTGTCCGCTATCCGGAGCTAAGCCGTGTTGACTTGGTGGGGATTGACAATTTTGAAGCTGGATTTGCCTTGCCCCGGCACTTTGTTGACATGGGATGTCGGCGTATTGACTTTCTCGCCCACACGACCCGCGTGCCTACGCAAGAATCGCGCATTGACGGCTTTTTGAGGGCGCTGCAAGCCAATGGGCTTCGCGCGGATGCCGGGGCTGTGCGTCGAGGAAATCTTTTTGACCGTGACTTCGTTGTTAATACATTGCAGCAGCGGCACCCTGACGCGGCACTTGTGGTCAGCGATTCACGCGCGGCATCGGTGATGCGATTTGCTTTGGATGCGGGAATTAAAATTCCGGAGCAACTTCGCCTGGGCAGCTTTGACGATCTGCCCATGTCCGCCCATCTGCCGGTGCCACTGACAACCATCCGGCAGCCTGCTGTCGGCGTGGCGGCGGTGGCGCTTCGCACGATGCTGCAACGCATGGACGATCCGCTGCTGCCGCCGGTACATTCGGAACTTCATGGCGAGTTGATGGTTCGACGTTCGTCTCTGGCACCCGTGTGCACCTGAATCATCACGCGTTTATGGTCGCGCCAAACTGTAAGATTCAGGAGCGTGCCCGGAGCGCTGAACGCCACGCGGTTGCGCAGTTGGGCTACGCGGTAAACTCTTCCGCCATTGATTTTGACAATCAGATCTCCGACTTTTAAGCCGGCCCGGGCGGCGGCGGAATCGGCGGTTATCGCGTCAACGTGTAATCCGGTTACCAGCATTTTTTTATCTGCGGATGGGGTGACAATTGTTTTTTCTGTAATCCCAATGCCCAGATGGCCATGTTTAACGCTGCCGGTTTTAATAATTTGGTGGAGCACATAAACCACCTCGCGCGCGGGAATGGCAAACCCGACGCCGCTGAAGGATCCACCGCCTCCGGATTTGATGGATTCATTAATGCCCACAACATGTCCGCGCAGATTTACCAGCGGCCCCCCGGAACTGCCAGGGTCCGAGGGACTATCCACCTGGATAAAATCCTCGTGGGATAATAATTTGATCTGCGGATCCTCCGCCGAGGTAACGTGATTGTTTCGCCGATGCAACGCGGAAATAATTCCCTGGGTCATACTCTGAGCCAGTTGAAATGGTGCGCCAAAATCCAATACCCATTGCCCCACGTGCAAGGTGCTGGAATGGCCGAACCGAGCGCGGGTAAGAAACGGTGCGGTAATTTTCAGCACGGCAATATCCGCCTCCGGGTCGGCACCGATAAGTGTTGCGGGATACGTTCTGCGATCCGCTAGAGTCACGGAAATGGTTTTTGCATGAAAAACCACATGGTCGTTGGTGACAATGTATCCGCGGGTGCTGCAAATGACCCCGCTGCCCACATTGGTGGTGGTCACGACGGTTGTAACGGTCTTGGTATTGATCGTGCTCTTGGGGGCAGCGTGATGGGGACGTTCTCGGGTCGTCGTGGTGATGATTTTGCGGACTGTCTTCGTGATACCGACCGCCCTGATCTCGACGAGGGCCTTGCGGATTCGCCGGTGGATTGTTCTGAATGTAGCGGATAAACCCTGCATATCACCGGCCCGGGATGGACCGATTTCGGCTTCGTTTTTTTGGGTAACGGTGCCGACTGCCGCCGCCTGAATCCGGCACGCTGCCGGGACCGCAAGCAGTATATAGAACGCCAAAAGGCAGGGGATGAAAACGAGCTTTCTGAAAGTCATGATTGCCGAATCTCCTCTTGAGGCCCCGCACCGACAGGAGCCATTGTTGCCGACCTCGGAATAAATCACCTGGGTGAAGTACGCCACTTTAAGTTGCTGATCATAAACGATTCCACGACCGAGGTAACGTTGCCGTCCGTGGTGCTTGTCTTTCAAGTTCGCGGGATATTGTCATTCGGAATGGACGAGTCCGGAAGTAAATGAATTGCCGGAATGCCAAATCGCCATAATTCCCAGGGTATCAGGATTAGCCGTCCTTTTACGCCTTTGCAGCGGCGAGTGCCGGTGCTTCTGCCGGTTTTTTCTGCGCAGGGGGCCGCTTAATCCCAAATTTATACCATTTTATGGTAAAGCCGGATGCAGTTTATTCCAGCAATTGACCGAGATTTTGTAGGGTGACTTATTGTGGTTCAGAGAGTGAGAATAATCGCTATTTTACAATATATGTGTGCAGATTGTGGTGCGTGAGCGGCGCGCATTTCGCCGTATTCCAGAGGTTACCGGAACCGGGAGAAAAATGCTTTTATGGTAAAGCAGTTGAGAAATACCATCAAATGGCCTTGCGGCGGCTGGAGTTGCGTTCTATACTCCGGAAGTAAGAAAATTCGGACTGGGTATCGCCACCCAACGCAGTGCGGTTCGAATGTCAAATGAATAAACCGATTTAACTGGACGGCTTGAAGTTGTTCCTGTTACATCGGGTGAGATAAAAAATGTTTCCTGCGGGCGACTCGGAATTGTCTTTTGCTGTTCCGGTGCGTGCATTGTTATTCGCAGGGTTCTGTGTTGATGGACTTTGGAATTCGGTTTCGTTCAGGAGTTATGCCATGGGAAAAGAAATGCCTTGCAAGCGGCTTACGGTCTCGAAACATTTGCACGGGCGGAGTGGCTTTAGGGCTTGTGACAAAATAAATGTGATGATTCACACATAATCCGTCCGATAATATAATGTATGCGGATAGACGGTGTGAAGATGATGAAACTTAAACTTCTGCGAACGCTCAACGAGTCGCAGGCGCGGTGGTATGTGGC
>DAHXLH010000052.1:0-3608 GCA_027366115.1 Phycisphaerales bacterium | reverse complement strand
AGCGCCAAGAGCGGCAAGAATGGTAATGGAGGGAACCAGGTGCTGCTCCACGCGCGAATCCGCTCCGTACGGGTATTTATGAAGGTAAGCGGCGATGAAGGTTAATACAAACGGTCCAAGGAGCAGAATCAGTTCAGCGGCCCGTCGCTTTTTCCATAATCGTAAAATGCCGACAACCACCAGCGGTGCTATAAGTAGTGCAATGCCCTTGGACCGTTTGTATTAACCTGGTTGCCGCTTTGCCGCAGGCCGGCTTACAGGTGCTGCCCGTCCGCGGGCGGCAGGATCTGGATATTTCCAATACGGCCGCCTTCGCCGCTTACCTTGACCAGCATCAACCCCATGCCGTTATCAATACTGCCGCCTTTCACAATGTGGATTTATGCGAAAGCGAGCCGGACAATGCGTATCGCGTCAATACGCTGGCCGTGCGGGGCATGGCCATTGAATGTCAAAAACGCGGCATCCTGCTGTTTCAAATCGGCACGGATTACGTCATGGACGGCCCGGCAGACTCCCAGCCGCTGCCGGAGACCGCGGCTGTGCATCCCAAAAGCATTTACGCCCTGACACGATTCGGCGGCGATTGCATGACCCTTACCCATGCCCCGACCATGGGGTATGTGGTGCGAACCTGCGGACTATTTGGCATGGCCGGATGTAAACTCAAGGGCGGCCTGAATTTTGTGGACACCATGATTACCGCGGCCTGCGCCGGCAAACCCATGCGCGTGGTGGCTGATCAGATTGTCGCTCCAACGCCCACGGATGATCTGGCCAGGCAATTAATCCTCATGATCCAACGCCGCCCCGCGCCGGGCCTTTACCATGCCGTATCGCACGGGCAGTGCTCCTGGCATGAATTTGCATGTACCGCGTTGACGCTGGCCGGAATGAACCATCCCATAGCGCCGGTCAGCAGCAGTGAATTTGCCGCACCGGCACACCGCCCCGGCTATTCGGTGCTCGATAACGCCCGCCTGCGACAACTCGGCATGGACATCATGACTCATTGGCGCAGCAGTCTGCAACGCTACGTCGAAAAAAAATACCCGCGGCATAAATAACGTATGCTTCGCCATCCAACCTTGTGGGTTCGAGCGTTGCGGGAGAAGATATGAAATGTCCGGATGGTGGCGAATGTTAACTTTTTAATCCAAAGCATTTGGTGCGGCGGATGGACAACCGCCACATCGGGCAACGAGCAAACGATGATCAAAAAGCTGCAAACCATGCGATTCTGGCAGAGCTGGCGTTTCTGGCTCTGGGTGGCCATCGGTACCGGAATTGCATGGCGGGTGACGGATTACCTGCTGCGTTTCCCCGTCTGGGATGATGAAGCCTCGTTGGGATTAAATATTGTGCATCGCAGTTACCTGGGTTTGTTGCACCCGCTGCGGTATGGGCAGGTTTGTCCCATCGGTTTTCTCTGGATCAGCAAATGGCTCATCGACACATTCGGTACGGATGTCTGGGTATTGCGATTCATACCGCTGGTTGCCGGAATCGCCGCGGTGTTGCTGGCCTGGCGCGTAACGGGAAAAGTGGCGGGACGGCGTGTGGGCTTGCTGGCAACCGCTTTAATTGCCTGCTCGCTGGCAACCAATCGCTTTGGTACGGACTTCAAACCCTATTCGATGGATCTACTTCTGGCGTTGATCATTATCGGTTTGGCATTGGTGGCCATTCGCAGGCCGCGCGATTACCGCCCGGTATTATTTCTGGCCCTGCTGACGCCTCTGGCCCTTGTGCTATCTTATCCCAGCGTATTTGTACTCGCGGCGGCGTGGGCGGCGCAATTGCCGACATTGTGGCGATGCCGGAATATGCTGTGGCGCGTCATATATGTCTGCTGGGCCGCTGTGGCCGCCGGCAGCTTCGCTGTAATTTATTTTACGGTTATCCATGGCCAGATGCACCACACGCACACATTCATGCAGGAATTCTGGAAGGCCGCTTTCCCGCCGCACAGTTGGGCCATATTCCCCTGGCTCATCGATGCGCATATATCCAATATGATGAGCTACCCGTTTGGTGGCTCCAAGGGCATTGCACTACTTATAGCACCGCTGGTGGTTGTCGGCATTTTACGATTATGGAAAAAGCGCCGCGCAGCTGAACTGATTCTGCTGCTTGGACCGTTTGTATTAACCTTCATCGCCGCTTACCTTCATAAATACCCGTACGGAGCGGATTCGCGCGTGGAGCAGCACCTGGTTCCCTCCATTACCATTCTTGCCGCGCTTGGCGCCGTGACGCTTGGCGCATTGGCTGTCAAAAAAAACCGGAATCTCCGCGTTTGGCGTAACACCGCCAACATTCCGGTCGCCGTGATGGTGATCTTCGCGGTTGTGATGATCGGCAAAGATATTCGCTACCCCTGGCGCACGGAGGCACCGTTGCTGGCGCAAAGGTTTATTGGCAACGTATTCCGTCACGCGGGCACTGACACCAAAATTGTCATTATGAACAAGCACCCCTTTCGCTATTCGGTTTTATTGACCTGGCAACTGGCAACCGCTCCGCATCCATTTTTGATTCTTCCGGAACTCGGCAAAGCCTGGCTGGCCACGGCCGGAGACAACCTCTGGATGTTGCATTTTCATTTCAGCGATCGCAAACCCATTTCCGCGGCAATATTGCACGACTTCCAACACCACCAGCAGCCAGAGCGAATTACCGCCAACATCACCCGGCGGCTTTTTGAACCCTTCAGCGGCCAGAAGCCCGTTTACATGCAGGCTGTGCACATTGTGCCGAAACACTGAAGGAACACTGATATCAGCCATCACCATGCAAGCTCATGGCATAAAAGATATTTCCGACAACATAATTATCCCATTGATTCCGCCGCGGCACACATGGCACATGCATCTGAAGAAATCCACCACTCTTTCGGAAGCACGCCTGCGTCACAGGTCTTTTCTTCCCAATGACTGAATCAAAAGCCGCCTGATTTGCCGTGGCCTCGCTGCCGATCTGGAGAACCATACCGCCAGCCGCACCGCCCGGCAGCGTAAACAATGCGAAATGATCTATTTGTTCTCGCGGAGACAGATTTTATCTTAAGCCACATGCGTGCCGCAGTGCTATCAGCACTCCTGAAATCACAAAATAGCCCCCGTGAAACAATTCCCACCTCCAAGAGCAACCCGGACGGTCCTGCGCCCGATTCCACAAGGTCTCTTTGGCCCTAATGCTCGGCTTTCCAACACCGCCGATACCCGCGCCAACAGCAAAAAATCCATACTCCAGATCATGGTACCAAAAACGCAATCCGACTCCCCATGGCGGATACCTTTTGCACCCACAAATCAGTTTGTCCGTTGTTGTAGAGTCTATAGATGGCGCGGTGGGTTAGGGCCAGCATAGCGGTTTGCCGGCCCTTTCGGGTGCCGGTGCCTGAATGCACAAGGAAGTATGGCTGGATCGTCGCTTGGGCAAAAAAAAGGGCACCGCATTTGTGATGCGGTGCCCGGTGTGAGGTTCGGTTATTTCTTTACGACGGATATGGGGCGACAATCAGGTGCCCATATCATGGCTGGAGAGATACTTTTTCTGCAGGGTGGTGAGTTTATCAATGGAGATGCCCATGGATTGCAGCTTTA
>DAHXLH010000292.1:0-5204 GCA_027366115.1 Phycisphaerales bacterium | reverse complement strand
TGGACGCCGCATGTCGTATTTGTCCGTGTGCCATCGGGTTCCGGCATTTCCACGCGTGGCCTGTTTCATTCCCCGCTTCCTTTGCACGCAACGCTGGATGCCACGCGTGAATGGTTTGCCCAAACGCCTATCATCGTGCGGCTGCACAACGGTACCGTGACCGCAGCCGTTACCGGCACGGCCGCGATGAATCTTTCTTGGCGGCGTGCGGCGATTCGGTAACCAGTGCCAATAGTCGTCGATGGTTAGCAACGTGTTGCTCACGGGTTGCGGGTTGGCCACGCGCGAACACACGCGCGAAAGCCGCTTGCAAAGTGGGGTATTTGCAGTTAATAAAGGAAGGCGGTATCCGGGCGAAATTGGAGAGTTGTTTTATGCGCAGTGTCTTGGTCGGCGGGATACGCTTTGGTGCTGGGCGGTCGAATGTATTGGCTGCCTTGCTTGGCATGCTACTGTGTGCCGCAACGTCGGGTGCCGCGGTCGCTACTTCTGTGTCGCTGGCGGCGTGGAAAATTGTTTCTCAAATATCCGGTGTTCGTACGCATGCGCCCGGCCATGCGCCGGCGAATAATTTTCCGGATGGGCCGCTAATTGGTAATGGCAGCGTGGGGGTGGCGATTCAGGGGCGCAATACGGATCATATTGCCATGTATATCGGGCGGGAGGGTTTCTGGAGTGTGTTGCGGGGACGCATTATGCCGGTGGGGCGGCTTAGTTTGTCTATCCCGGCGTTGCGTAACGGGAATTATCTGACGCGCGAAAATATTGGCCCTGCGGATGTTGTGGGGAATTTTACTACCAACACAGGTCACGATTTGCAGTTTAAATCATGGGTGGCAACTCCGGAAAATCTTCTGGTTATGCAACTGCATAACAGCGGCCAACGGCCTTTGGTTATTCGCCCGAAATTATTGGATGCGTGGGGTACAGCCGGCGCGGTGGGAATGTCCGGACAGAAGGGCACGATAGAATATCTGCGCGTATCACCCGACACAGTTGATGCGCGGATTGGTTTGCCCAGCGGGCGTGATCCGGCGGGGCCGTTTCACGGGCTGATCGCAAATGTGCAGGTTTTGTCGAAGGCGGTTGCCCCAAGTCTGCTTGGCGACATGCCCGCGGCCGCACGGGCGGTGCGGTTGGAGCCGCAGTTTTCGTTTTTACCTCGTCCTATCCGCCGCAATGCTCATGTGCACGGCAAATCAACGCGCTTTGACTGCGGCAATCTGGTGATGCCTCAGCAGGCGTTTACCGTATCGGCATTGGTTTATCCGAGATCCGCCAAGGGCGCACAGGCCATTTTCAGTGCCATGACCAGTGATACCTGGCAACATTGGGGGCAGCCGGGACCTAATCCGCCGCAGATTTCCTACGGCTTTACGTTCTCGACTTTGAACGGGAAATTGTCCGCGATGCTCAATCGCGTGCGAGTTACCGCTCCCGGAAAGTTGCCATTAAATCGTTGGTCTCATGTGGCGGCGATTTATAACGGAAAAAGACTATCCCTGGTGGTCAACGGCGTATCCGCGGCAACAAGGGCTCAGTTCCCCACCGCCGCGCAAGTTGTCGGGCCGAAGTGGGATTGGAACGCCATTCACCCGGGCGATAAACAGATTATTTTTAATGGCGCTTCCCCAGAAGGGCTGCTGGCGTTTCGCGTCATTGGCGGGAAGGTGCAGGTTATCCATGCGCACGTATCGCTGACGCTGCAACCAGGGGCCGATGCAACAATTGCAGTATCGGTCCTGGATAATCGCGATGTTGCGAATTATCGCGGCGCATCATTAAAACTGCTCAATGCGTTAAATGTGTCCGGCGTGGAGCAATTGTGGAATAAGCATCTGGCATGGTGGAAGAATTTCTGGGGACATTCCTATATTCACATAGCCAATAAGCCCATTGAGAATTTCTGGTACGGTTCACTGTATGTTTTCGCGTGCAGCAGTGCGCCGGGGCAAATTGCGCCCGGTTTGTGGGGTAATTTCATTACCTCGCCGCACATGGGCTGGAATGGCGATTACACGCTGGATTACAATTACGAAGCCCCTTATTGGGCGGCGTACCCGACCAACCATGTGGCGCTGGCGGATAATTACGACCAGGCGCTGCTGGATTGGATGCAACGGGGGCACGGCTTGGCAAAGCATCGGCATTATCACGGCTTGTTTTACTACTGACACTTAAGCCCGCTGCCGGGCTGGAGCGCAGACGGTGCAAAAACACTTCGGCAGAAATCTGATGCGTTGTTCGGTGGTGTGGATTGCCTGCAGCGCTGGCGTTACACACGCAGTAAAGCGTACGCACGGAAGGTATATCCATTTCTGCGCGGCGTGGCTCGGTTCTGGGATCATTACCTGGTGCTGAAGAAGGGCGTATACATGGACTTTAACGACGCCGCCGATGAATTGCATTCGCCCCATGACGTAAACCCGGCAACCAGTATCGCTTTCTTGCGGATGCTCTATTCCGGGCTGCTGGATATAAATCATAGCCTGCAATTACATGATCCGGATGCGGGGCGGTGGCGGCATATCCTCGCGCATTTAAGCCCGTTGCCGATTGTGCCGGCATCTTCCATTTCCAGCATTGTCCATGCGGTTGGCAATGCGGCTGTGCAAGGGAAATTCGTGATTCGTGATGCCCTGACTGGTTCGCAATGGATTAATCTCGGCCAACTGCTTTCGGCGCATCCGCCCGTGCGTGCCAGCGGATCATCGGCGGGGATGAATTCGCATCAGGTTATTTTTCCCGGCTGGGCGATCGGCTTGGAAAGTCCAAAGAGCGAACTGGCCGCTGCGCTAAATACGGTGAGCTTCCAGAAGACTTGGTATGACTTTAACAACACGTCAAGTTTTTATCCGGCATGTGCGGCAGTGGGCTATAATCCTGACAGAATTTTGTATCATCTTGATATGTTGATCAGTCATTGTTCGTATCCTAATTTTCTGTTTCAGATGGGGGGTGGTGGAACGGAAAATTTTGCAACCGTACCGACGACGATCTGTGGTATGTTTCTTCAGAGTTATCAAAAGAATATTCTGGTGTTTCCAAACTGGCCAAAAAATCAGAATGCATCCTTCGGGAATCTCCTGGCGTGTGGAGATTTTTTAATTTCCAGTCGGCTGCATCAAGGCCGGATTATGTATGTGCAAATTACCAGTGGGCGTGGCGGTCCATGCCATCTTGTGAATCCGTGGCCGGGCCGACGGGTAGCGGTGTCGCAGTTGCGGCACCTGCGAAGAACTATCAGGGGTAAAACGCTGAGTCTGATCACGCGTGCCGGTGAAACTCTGCGGTTGACAGCCGCAGCACGCTGATTTTTGACGTTGCAGTGGAATCGTTACGGCAGCAATACCGGCGGGGCGTAATTGTGCGCACATCGGATGGGTTGAAAAGTCTTCCTTCGCTGGAAAGTTTCCGCCCAGCGCTTTAACATACGTATTGGTTGAATTCACTGAAAGGAATTGATTCATGTCTGAATCCGGGGTTGCTCAAGTTGGTTTGATTGGTCTGGCGGTCATGGGGAAAAATCTGGCCCTGAATATCGCCGACCATGGTTTTGATATTGCGGTTTTCAATCGTACCACCGCGGTCACGCAGGCATTCATCAAGGAAAATCCCGGCACGCCGGGAAAGCTGGTGGGGTGTGACACGCTGAAGGATTTTGTGCTGGCAATAAAAAAGCCGCGGGTCATTATCATTCTGGTGAAGGCGGGTGCTGCCGTTGATGGCGTCACCCAGCAGCTCATTGAAGCGGGTGTGGATAAAAATGATATTGTCATTGATGCCGGCAACAGCTTATGGACCGATACGATCCGGCGGGAAAAGCAATATGCCGACAAGCTCAAATTTTTCGGCTCCGGGGTATCCGGCGGCGAACTTGGTGCCCGATTCGGCCCGTCGCTGATGCCCGGCGGCGATCCGGAATCATGGAAACATCTCAAGCCAATATGGGAAGCCATTGCGGCCAAGGTTGATCCCAAGACCGGCAAGCCAATTCCCGGTGCCGAACCGGGCAAGCCGGTGAGCGGGGGGGTGCCGTGTACAGCCTACCTCGGGCCGGACGGAGCGGGCCATTACGTTAAAATGGTGCATAACGGCATTGAATATGTCGATATGCAATTAATCAGCGAGGCCTATTTTCTACTGCGGCATTTACTGGGACTTACGCCCCCGGAATTAGCGGAAATATTCAGCCAATGGAATCTTACCGAGTTGGACTCTTATCTCATTGAAATTACGGCCGATGTTCTGCAGCAGCGTGATCCGGCCAAACCCAGGAAATATTTGGTGGACAGCATTCTGGATGCGGCCGGCCAAAAGGGCACTGGCAAATGGACTTCCACCAGCGCGTTGGATATGGGCGTGCCGGCCAATTCGATTGCCGAGGCGGTTTTTGCCCGCTGCATGAGCGCCTTAAAGGAAGAGCGTGTGGCGGCGTCGAAAAAACTTCGCGGCCCCAAGGTGGGCAATAAGAAACACGGTAAAAAAATGATCGAGGCCATTCGACAGGCCCTCTATTGTTCTAAAATTTGCGCCTATGCGCAGGGCTTTCAGTTGATGTTCCAGGCGCAGCAGGAATATCACTGGAAATTTGATTTCGGCACGATTGCCAGTATCTGGCGGGGCGGTTGTATTATCCGCGCGGGGTTCCTTCAGAAAATCACGGACGCTTATACCCGTGATCCAGAGTTGGTTAATTTATTAATGGATCCCTATTTCCGCAAACAGATTCAGAACGGTCAGGAACAATGGCGCCAAGTGGTAGCACTGGCCGCACAAAACGGCATTGCCGCTCCGGCGTTTATGTCCGCGCTGGCTTACTATGATTCCTATCGGACAGCAGTGCTTCCGGCGAGCCTGATTCAAGCGCAAAGAGACTATTTTGGCGCCCATACCTATGAGCGTGTTGATCAAGCCCGTGGAAAATTCTTCCATATTGACTGGCCGGACGCGAAACGCCCGCAAGTCGATGCGTAAGCCCGTGGTTTAAGCCAATCGGCTAACAGCCAGGAACCTTGGCTGCGGCCCGTAGCGAAATCTTTGGGGGTTGGAAGTCATTATTGGGCGTTGAGGGGCTCGAACCCCCGACCTTACGGGTGTGATCGGCAATTTTATCCCGCCTTAAAACACGCCTAAGGGCTTATGAAACCATTATATACAGGAACAATGATGCTGTCACAAGGCTTCGCATCTTGTACCGTTTT
>DAHXLH010000291.1:0-6452 GCA_027366115.1 Phycisphaerales bacterium | reverse complement strand
CTCCGGCCACCGCACCTGCTGGCGGTTCAAGCACAACTGCCGCCACCAGTCAGCCGGCCCAGCCGCCGGAAACGTTAACCAGTGAGATTATGAGCTTCGCGCCGCTGGCGTTGATGCTCATTGTGGTGTTTTTTTTCATGAGTTCCGGACGCAAACGCGAACAGAAGAAGCGCGATCAAATGTACAACGGCTTGAAGCGCGGGGCCCGTGTGGTAACCGCGGGCGGTTTGATTGCTTCGGTGGTTGAGGTTCGCGATGATGAAGTGGTCTTGAAAGTTGATGAGGCCAACAACATCAAAGAGCGCTATACCAAATCAGCGATTATTAAAGTGCTGGATGAAGGTGACGCGGCCCCGGATAAAGCCTGATCGCGATGTCCGGCTTATGGACCCGGTAGCGCCGGGGGGTACACAATGGCGGGCCGCCGCGGCGGCCGGAGAATTCTGGAAACACAATGAAATCCAATCTGCTTTCCCGTTTTATTCTGATCTTCGGTGCCATTGCTTTGGCGCTGTTCTGTATTTTTTCCAATGGCCTCAAGGGCGGAATTGATCTGTCGGGTGGAACCGACCTGATCTATCAGCTCAATGTGCCGCCGGGGTACAAAGGTGATCCCAATATCCTCGCCCAGCAGGTGATTTCGGTGTTGCGCCGACGCGTGGATCCAGGGAATGTGCATAATCTGGTCTGGCGGGTTCTCGCCGGTGAACGTATTGAAATTCAGATGCCGCTGGCCAGCACCGAATCACGGCAGGCCCAAAGCAATTATCAGAACCTAGTGGATAAACTTCTGGCGGATAATATCATGCCCTCCCAGATCGGCGCGGCGATGGCATTATCGGGAAATCAGCGCCAAGCCCAGATAAAAATTCTCGCACAGGGCAATCCCGCACGTTTAGTTCTGCTGAAAACGCTGGCAACCCGCTATGACGCTTTGGCCGCCGCCCGCAAAGTTGCAGCCAAATTTACCAATGACCCGCAAAATATGCCGGCTCATGATATTGCGTTGTTAAATAGCACGACTTCCGCTTATCAGAACACGCTGCAAAAAGTGCTGGCCTTTAATGTCAATGTGCAGCATCTGGCGAATTTGCTTTCATCCACCTACGGCCGAAAAAATCCACAGGCGCAAGCCGCGTTAAGTGACCTGATCAAACGCCATTCAGATCGGAAGAATCTAATTCTCCAAATTCAGGCCGCCTATAAGCAGGTCCGACTGCACAGCGCCGGTCTGGACAGTCCGCAGGAACTCGAACGCATGTTGCGGGGTGCGGGTGTTTTGGACTTCCGCATTACCGTCAACCCGCAGAATGCCGGTGCCCAACGGGCGCTGGCGCAATTGGCTACCAAAGGGCCCCATAATGGATACACCCCTGCCGGGACTGCCTGGTTTGAAGTTGATCCGCGCGATGGCAAGGATATTATGCGAGCCCGCGCAAGTTATGCGGTAGGGCAATATGAGGGTCAACATTATATCCTGCTGTACACCAACAGCGCTCGTGCGTTAACTCATGGCACCAGCCGCGCGCATTGGCAGGTCAGCAATGCCCAATTACAAACCGATCCGCAAACCGGCGAACTGGCTGTGGGGTTTAATCTGGATACCGTTGGCGCTGCATACATGCGAGCGCTTACCAGCCAGAACGTTGGTCGTTATATGGCCATTTTGTTGGATGGCAAGGCCATCACTGCCCCGACAATTCAAAGCACCATCGCCGGTTCGGGACAAATCACCCTGGGAATGCCGTCCGCCCGCAATCCCGCGAAGGATATTCAGCAGGAAGGTCAATTGCTGGTGCAAACGCTCAACGCTGGATCATTGCCGGCTACGCTGCAATCGCAACCAATCTCCGTGCAGACGATCGGTGCCACGCTGGGTGCTGACAATCTCAAGGCTGGTTTACGCAGCGCCGTCATCGCTGTGATCGTGGTCCTGGGTTTCATGTTTGTTTATTACACCATCACCGGCTTGTTTGCTGATGTGGCGTTGATGTTGAATTTGCTTCTGACCCTGGGCGTGATGGCGCTCTTACATGCCACGTTCACGCTGCCGGGAATCGCCGGCGTTGTATTGACACTGGGTATGGCGGTGGATGCCAACATCCTTATTAATGAGCGTATCCGTGAGGAAATTCATAAGGGGGCGTCGCTTTGGCTGGCGGTTAAACAGGGGTATGACCGGGTATTCTGGACGATTTTTGATGCCAATTTAACGACGTCTCTGACCAGTATCGTCCTGATATTCATGGGATCGGAAGATGTTAAAGGCTTCGGTATTACGCTCTTGATCGGTTTGGCCGTGCACATGTTCACGGCCCTGTTTGTCACCCGCACGCTGATGATTGCGGCCATTCGGGCCGGGATCATGCGGAAAATTGATGATCTTTCCATCCAGGAATATTTCCGTGATCTGTTTACCTTTACCTGGCTTAAAGGCCGCTGGCCGTTTATGCGGGTCTTCACCGTTACCAATTTTGATTGGATCGGTAAGCGACGGATTTTTTGGGTGATTTCCGCCATCATCATGATTTCCGGCATCATCACATTTATTGCGCGCGGCAATAAAAAATATGACACCGAATTTAATGGCGGCACACAAGTTACGCTGCAGTTACGCCCCGGCTTGCAGATGTCGGTTGCTGAGGCACGCAAACGTGTGCAGCAGATTGGTCGGCAGGATAGCCACCTCAAGGCTCTGCGCCATGCCACGGTTTATTCCGTCGGCACGCATCACAACCAGTTCGTGATTATTACCAGTATCGTTAATCCGCCGCAGACTAAGGCAGCCGCCCCAGCCGCAGCTTCCACCGCGCCATCCGATGTGCCGGTGCAGCAGCTTACGCACGCTTTAGAATCGCAGTTTGCGGATTCCATTAAGGTAACGCGCAAGCTGACATTTGCGCATGTGGCCGTCCGATCCCGGCATATTCAGGATCTGCTGGATGATCACACGGTCATGCCCATTACCCATGCCAACCTCGCCAACATGGGGCCGGGCCTGCCCAGAGCGGACATTGGTGATTTCCGTGGGGGCGTGGCGATTTTCCTGCGGCACATCAGCCCGGGGCAAAGCGCTTCGGAAATTGAATCGCGCATCCGGGCCATGAGTCAGGAGCCGGATTTCGCTGCTCTGCAGTACCGGCCATTTAGAGTCATTGCTCTGGCGTATGCACCCGCGGTGTCGGGGCAAAAGCCCGCGGCAACGGACGCTGTGGTAGTTGCTTCGGACCCCAGTTTGCTTTATCGAGCGGATAATGCCGGCCTGGTTTCGCAGTGGAAATCCCAGGTTGCCGCCCCGGAGTGGCGCATTGTCCGGACCGCTTTGACTACCTCCGGCGGATTGGCCGGGGTAACAAGTTTTGCTCCACAGGTAGCCAGCGAGGCGCGGCTCAATGCCGTGATGTCGGTTCTGGTATCGCTGCTGCTGATTGTGGCCTATGTGTGGATCCGATTCGGTGGGGTGCGTTACGGCTTTGGCGTCATATTCTCGTTGGTGCACGATGCCATCGTCGCGGTTGCCGCCACGGTTTTAGCGGTATATATCCACCGCACCTGGTTCGGGCATTTTATGCTCGTGGACAATTTTAAGATCAACATGACCATGATCGCCGCCTATCTGACCATTATTGGTTACAGTGTGAATGATACGATTGTCATTTTTGACCGCGTGCGTGAAAACCGCGGACGGTCACGTCAGCCGCTGACCGCCAAACTTGTTAATGATTCCATTAATCAATGCTTTGGTCGAACCATTTGGACCACGTTTACCGTATTTTCGGTGGTGTTAATTCTGTATATCTGGGGCGGTCAGGGTGTGCATGGCTTTGCGTACGCCATGCTCATCGGTGTGATTACCGGTGCCTACAGTACGTTGGCTATTGCATCGCCAATGCTGCTTCATATGAAAGATGCCCCGGTAAAAAAAGCAATCCCTGAAAATCCGTATAAAGGCGGCGATAAGGAACTCACAGCGGGAAGTTGAGGGCGACTTGCAACACGGGATTCCAGGGAGTGTTAATGACGCGTGAATATCGACTAACCTGCCAACTCTGGATTCCCTTGCCGTTGGAAAAGGTGTTTCCGTTTTTCTCCGACGCGGGTAATCTTTCCCGGATAACCCCGCCATGGTTGAATTTCACCATCCGCACGCCGGGCGAGATCCTCATGCGGGATGGCACACTTATCGACTACACCATCAACTGGTTGCGCCTGCCGATCCGCTGGAAAACGCGCATTGCCATGTACAATCCGCCCCGGCAATTCCGTGATGAACAGATTCAGGGGCCGTACCTGAAATGGGTTCATACGCACCGCTTCTGGCCCGAAGATCAGGGAACCGTTATTTTTGATGAAGTGCTTTATCGGCTGCCGTGGGGGTCATTGGGAGTTCTGGCGCACCGCCTGCTGGTGCAACGGCAACTTGCTGAGATATTTACCTTCCGTCAGCGTGTGATTCCCGAGTTGCTGCTGGGTGAACAAAGTGGCAAAGCCCGGCAAATTGAACCGGTGACCATTCACCGGCAGGCGTGAGCTTGGGCGGCTGTGGTTCACTTTCCATTTTTCAATGGGCCGAGGGCACAGCCAATGCGCGCAACGGATTTTTGTGTACGCGCACCGCGAGGGGCATAGAATTAAGCTGTGAACATAAATCAATATCATCTTCCAAGCCGCTTTCAATGATATTGATCCCGCCGGCACCCAGTCGCAAGGCCGCTCCCAGCCGCTCCCGCACGGAGGCAAAGCAGTGGTAGGCCATCCAGGCGGTGTCGGTGTATGGCAAATCAATGCGGTAGGTTCCACCGAGCAGATGCCACAAAACCGCCCCGGCCCCGATGACATCTTCCTGGGATATCTGGCCATCGGTCCCCGCCAGTACCATAAGTGTATGGAGATGATCCAGTTGTCCCTTTAACGCTTCTGCGGTAGCCTGGGCGTTGAGCAGGGATCCGATGAAAATATCCGCGGCGGCCTGTGCGGCCACCACGGCACGCGTACCATTGGTGGTGCTTAGCAGAACGGATGCTCCGCCGACCCGGTGCGTCTGATATTCAGCCGGAGAATTGCCCAGATCGAAGCCGGGCACCATCATGCAGCCGCGTTCGCCTGCAGAAAGTACGGGCGGCGGCACGTGGCCGCGGGCCTGGAGAACGGCGTCCACATCGGAAAATAACCGTACTTCCCGTGCCCCGTTGTGTAATGCCGTGACAATGGTGCTGCTGGCACGTAGAACATCAAAAACCACAACCTGACTCTGCGGCAGCAGCATCTCATTGAGCATGGCAGGTAGTAATACAACATCAATCATCGGCATCCTCATCCAAAGCAGAGGTTATCATACCGCATCCGCAGTTTTACCGGCTAACTTGACTTTGCCAATGCGCGGGATATACTGTTTTCAACGATTGTGGAGACAGCCCAACGACGGTTATGACTCGGGAATGAGAGGCTGATCTTCAATCGTAAATCCGGGTTCGTTCGTCCCTCCAGGCGGACGGAAGTAATAATTGACCGGTTTATGAAATTAAACCGGTTATTTGTTATAGGATAGTCCGCTGGTTTGGCGGAGGAGTGAAACGAAACTCGGATGCAGTTGATTTTGAAACTGCCGCCACCGTGTGGGTTCCCACTTTGCCCACACGAAAGCTGTCGCGCCCCACTCGGCAGCCCGTGGCGGCTTTTTTACAGCCACATTTTCTGACCCTGTACTGGTTACGTTATTCCGGATTTTCCGTATTCGAGGATTTTGCTTTGGCATTAAAGTCCAATTTAATTCCCGAACCGGCCTTGCTGCTGGTCCCGGATGACGCAGGTATGCTTTCCTGGCGGGATATTTTTCTTAATGATCATCCCGTACAACTGGAGATTGGTTCGGGAAAAGGCACGTTCCTTCTGGGCGCTGCCACTGAATTTCCCAATCATAATTTTATCGGAATCGAATGGGCACGAGCTTACTGTGATTTTGCCGCGGATCGGATTCGTCGGCATCAACGTCTCAATGCCCGCATGGTTCGCGCTGATGCCAACTGGTGGATCCGTGCCCACGTGCCGGACCAGTCGCTGCACGCGCTGCATGTCTACTTTCCTGATCCGTGGCCCAAAGCCCGCCACCACAAACGCCGACTGATTCAAACGCCTTTTCTTCTCCAGGCCCTGCGGATTCTTGTGCCGGGCGGCATTTTACGCATTGTCACCGACCATGCCGGGTATTTTGAACACATTCGCACGGTATGCTCCGAATTTAAAGCTTTGCACGTCATTGATTTTGTGCCCCCATTGCCCACGGCCGATGGGCTGCTTGTGGGCACCAATTTTGAAAAAAAATATATTCTGCAAAACCGAAGTTTTAACAGCATCGCCCTGAAAAAGCCGGAATAACAACACCCGCCGCTACCGCACCGCGACCCGCATTATAACCCAAGCGCCTTTTGCACCCAGCCATGGGAAAGCCTTTG
>DAHXLH010000281.1:0-11724 GCA_027366115.1 Phycisphaerales bacterium | reverse complement strand
CCATTGAAAAAATGGCTTCAAGCCAAACTGCTTTTTGCTGTACCGGCGAATTCGCGGCTAAATACCGCGGTTGCACACAAAACTATAATGGCTTGTTTCCCCTGGCCCCTTACACTGCTTTCTCGCAATTTTATCGGTCGTTAAGCCAATCAGGTTGTGCTGAACGGCTATTGTCGTACCAACTCAGGCTTAACCTGTTTCATTTCATTGGTTTTTGGCCGTAACAATTGAGTCGGCAATTTGATGAAATTTGCTAATGCATTGACGTAATCTGATATTGTGGAGCCGATGCAATTCGGTTTATGATACGTGTGTCAGGCGTTGGCCTCGCGGTGCGGTGATGATTCTTTTACCGGATGCCGCATGATTTGAAAAAAAATGAAAGGGCGAAGATGGAGACTCTTTGAGACACATTGATTAAGTGTCTTGAATTGTTGTGAAAGCTTATCAGGGAAAAAGAGATTGTCTGAGAGGTGCATGATGAACGCAATAAATCAGCAATGATGGAGTGATCTTATAAATGTACATGTTGAGTTAAGGTTCATTGCCCGGCGATCCGGGTAGTGATCATGGTAAGGGAAAGTAGATTTTTCAGGAGCTTTACAATGTTCAGTTTCAACAGTAAAAAATTATCTCGGAATCAGGCAAATGCGAGTCTTTCCGGTTGCACTGGCAACCTATCGGCTTCAGGCTGGAACGCCAGATCATGGCTGCCTGGCATCCTGGCCGGTGCCGCGGGTGTGGCTATTTTCGCTGCCGCGAGTTCCGGAAATATTGCCTCGGCATCCGTTGTACTGAGCTCCAACTTTAATGGCAGCCTGGATGGCTGGACGGCGAGTGGGGGGACTGGGGCCATCACCGACACCGGTTCTGAATCCGCTTTCACCAACATTGCTAACGGTGAAAGCGCTCAGTTCCAAGGCAATGACTCAATTCCGATCCTGACGAGCCCGAAATTGTCAGGCATTACATCCCAGGATGCGGTGCAGATCAGCTTCGATTTTAATATTCTGTCTGCGACCCAAAGTGGGAATAATGCCTTCGTGCTTAGTTCCTCAGCAGCGAGCTACGATCCGAATGTTGTCCTCAATTTCGGATCTGCGGGCTCGACGCCAGGAGATATGGTGTACAAAAATGGGACTAGCGCAGTAACGGCAACCTTCGCGCCAAGCTTGGACACATGGTATCGCGTTATATTGAATCTTGCACCAAGCGGCGCAGCTTCGCCAACTTGGAGTTTCAGCGTTGTTGATACTTCCAATACAACGCTCTATTCCGCAAATGATATTGCATTTGTCAACCCGTTGAACCCCTCCAGCTACTCTGCAGCATTTAGCTTTAACGTTCCCACGAGCGTATCCGGCGGTAATTTCCTTGTGGACAACGTTAATGTGGTGGTCGTCCCGGAACCTGCGCCGCTGGCGTTGTTGACAATCGGTCTGGCTGGAATGGCTCTGCCATTGCTCCGCCGGCGCAGGAAAATCTGATGACCCATTGATTCGATACCCGTATTTGAAAGGCATTGACCATGAAGCACGGCGATAGAGTATCGGTTCTTTCCAGCGGGCGTTCCATTATGGCCTTTACACTCGTGGAACTGCTGGTGGTCATTTCCATTATTGCCCTGCTTATTGCCCTGCTGTTGCCGGCGTTGGCCCAGGCCAAAGCTGCAGCCAATACCATCGCCTGCGCCAGCAATATGCGGCAAATCGGCGTGGCAATCGCCGAATATGAGAATGACAGCAAAGGTGTGATGCCATACGCATACGACTGGTACCCGACCACAGAACTCAAGATTCTCGGCGAAACCTATGCCGAGTCTACATGGGACTCGCTTCTATATCCCTACTTGGGCTATTCACGATCGCCTGAAAATTGGATGAGTGCATCGCAATGGCAGATGTGCGGCTACAGTTATGCGCGACTGGCTGTTTTTATCTGTCCATCGGATAACCTGCCGCGCATCAATTTCGCATACAGAACTTCAGTTACCGCCACGTGGGAGCGCAGTTATGCCGCGGTGGCAAACCAGAATACGGCAACTTATGCGCAATATGGAGCCATGCCGTTTACCGATTGGGGCCCGGCAATGTACAACACGCCGGGCGGTAAAATAACCCCCTGTACAATCATCAGCAGTCTCCAGCAATCCCCTTCCCTGATTCTGGATATTGTTGAATCGCCGCACCGATACAATGAGACCGGTTCCGTTTATGACGCCTATGTCAACAATCCCGCCGAACAGGATAGCTCCAGTGATCCCCAGGGCGGTCCAGCCGCATCCGATGTATCTTTCCCGGCACCGATCCACAACGGAAAATGGAATTATCTCTTCTGCGACGGCCATGTGGCCCTGCTGGCCCCGGAAGATACGGTACGGCCTCCCTATACAATCACTGGTGGTAATCCAACCAACGGCGGATTGAAGTCGCAGGCCAACTTCATGTGGTCCCGTGATGGGAATTGACAGAACCACTCCGAATACCGGATCGCATGGCGTACCATCGGCCGGCGTGCTTGGCGCGATGGTGTTTTCCGCGCGGTAAGTTGCAATCTTGGCCAGGCTGCCCCTGCGATCAACAGTGGAGTTGCGTGGAGGCCCAGGCCAATGGTCCTGTTTTGAAAATCAACCTGATGTTATTGAGATAAGTGATATGAATGATCAAAATTCCGGTATAAGAGTCACGGTACCGCCTGGCAATGGGGGGCGGTACGATCCAACTGCCATTTCTCGGCGGGGCGTTCTGCGGGGTTTGTTGGCCGCGGGCGCGGTCATGGCCGCAAATCCATTGGCCGCCCGTGCTGCGGAATCTCTGCGGGTTAAACCGAGTTCCGGCAAAACGATTTTTGGTGGCTTTGATGTGCAGTCTCTGGAAGAAGCTCTGGCCACCGGTGCCCAGGCTGTGCGGTTGATTGTGCCGATTGCGGTGCTGCAAAAAATAATGGTTCAGGCTCGTCAGGCACAAGCCGGCAAAGTTTCGTGGCCATGGTCCCTTGCGCTCATGCGAGCTTTACACAAGGCCGGGATCAAAGTTGTGGTGACATTTTTGTGGGCGAATTGGGGACGGGCCATGCCCATACCTGCTGTGGACTCGACACGCGGGCGGAAATGGTTACAGGTTGTTCGCGATTTTACGCACATCATGGGTGATCAGCTTTACTGGGTAACCCTGGATAATGAACCCATAACCTTTCTGCCGGCGGCGGATTGGCATAAATCAGCCAAAGGCCGCATTGCGGTTTTGGATTGGTATTCGGCCGTGGCGGAGGAAATCCATAAAATCCGCCCGGAAATCCCCATTTCCGCGCCCGCCATCAACATTCTTCAGCAGTTGATGACCATGACTCCCGAAACGCTCAAAGTTCATGGTTGGGTGAAAGCCTGCGCCGCTTATACGCGGGAACTCTGCGCATGGACCAACCGCAACGAACATATTTCCGCTCTGGACCTGCACTTATACGTCAACGATGCTCAGGAGATGAAACAGCAACTGGCCTTTGCGCGCACGCTGACCGACAAGCCATTTCTGAGTACCGAGTGGAGTCAGGTGCCGGTGCTTGATGGCTGGATCAACCAGCCGCTGGACGCCCATTTCGCGGCACGCTGGAAGCAACCGGCCACATGTACCAATTCCGCTTATTCCTTGGCCTGTATGCAACATCCCGTATCGCTTGACCAATGGAATGATTTCATGGCCACGGCACCGCTAAGCCCCACATTCATGCAGCAGGCCTATACGCTCATGTGCCACCACCGTGTGCTGGCTTCCGCCTATTCCGGCGGACGACAGTATAAAATTATCGGCAATCCCGTACGCGCCGCCAATTATGCCAAGTATGCCCTCACCATGCTTTATGCCAATGCTACCGTAGCGCCGCTGCATGGCCACTGGCAGCCCAATTACAAACTTGTCCAATGGTTCAAGGCGGTGGCCACGGATAAATCATGATTGAAGAACTTTGGCGACATTCAGCATGGATGACTGTAGCACGCCGATTTCAGGTGCAGGAGGATGGTACGCCGGAACTGGATAAAATATCCGCAAATTCGCGCCAGCAGTGTACGGCCGGCGTGGAGCGCCACACTGGAAATATTCAAAAAGCCGGCTGATCGCGTCATTGTGATGGCGGCCGGCCGCGGCCTCGACGGATTGGTCGCAAATCGATGCGCCGAGTTATCTGAAATCCCATGGGATGATCACGAATTGGCCGATAAATTTACAGGCGGTCTCTTTTATGGCAGGACTTTGGCCACAACCTGAAAAGGAGAGTGTTCAATGACCACGGATCAAAATTTACAGATCGGAAATCTGCAATGTCTCATGAATGCGATGTTTCCGCAGTATATGGGCACTGAATCCGTGAATTCCGCGAGGACCCGCATCCACTTGCGCGCGATCCCCGGTCGCCGCGACAGGGCGTTTACGCTTGTGGAGCTTCTGGTGGTAATATCTATTCTCGCTGTACTGATTTCTCTATTGCTGCCGGCCCTGAACAGAGCCAAAGCACTCGCCCAGGCCATTGAATGTGCCAGCAACCTTCAACAGATCGGCTTGGCGGCATTGGAATATACCAATGAATCGCAAGGGTTGGTTCCCAATCAACCCTTTGCGTTCGGTCCCGGTGGGCAGGGTTTGACATGGGATATACAAATCAGCCCCGAACTGGGGATGCATTACACCGAACGGCAGATGTTATACGGGTTGTCGCTTTCCGAGGGTGATCCTCATATGATCTGCCCCTCCGATCCAACCGAACTGGTACCCATAACGGATACACACCTGTTACCCTATCAGAGGCCGGCGTGGCATCCGCTGCTTTCCTATGGTATGCCGCAAAGCCCGTATGCGCCACCCGGTCCGGCAATTGAAAACAACAATTCCTTGGGCGCGCCGATTGTACCGGGCACCAGCAACCTGGTGCTGATCTCGGCGCTGCCTCACCCGGCGAACGAAATTTACGTTACCGATGCGTATGGCTGTCATTATTTTCAGGATTATCAGAGCTATTTCTTCAATTGGGTGAGAAATCAGCAGGCCGTGAGCGGACCGCATCAAGGTGATTTTAATTATGTGTTTCTGGACGCCCATGTGGAAACATTGCCGTATGTAAGTACCATTGGATCGGGCAACCTTACCTGGCCCAGCGGCATGTGGACGGTTAATGGCCATTGACCATCAAGACATTGCATAATTACATATGTTAATGGGATGTTATCATGAAAGTATCAAACAGGAGTATCGGATTGCATTTACAATTGAAACGGACATTGACTGGGGCGATTGTAGTTTTACTTTTAACTTTTTCCTGCGGCGTTGCTCCGGTGGCGGGGGCCTCGAAACATGCAGGCAATAATGCGGTGGCTTCAGTGAATGCCGCGGCGAAAAACTTTCTCCAATTGCTGGTGCTTAATCCCAACGAAATGTTACATGACGGGCTGCGTTTTCGCCCACAAATGGTGCAGGTTGCAAAGCTCTACGCGGCGAAGCATTACCGCCAGGCGTTAAATGCTTTTTATAGTTACTACCTCAATAAGTTCGCCGCGCCGCAGCACTACGGCCTGCCTACATCGCTATCGAGTCCCTATTTGAGTTGGGGGGCACCGCCTTTCTGGATAGTGCCCCCGATGTTTGACCCGGCAACGAAGTCCAAAGCCATCGTGTCCACGGCCAATCAGCTGCGCAAGGGAATAATGAACTTGGGTGGCCAGCAGGTTCACATCGGCGCGCCCGGAACAGTGAATTGGAATTATCCGTTTCCCGCAGGTCGGCGCGTGCCGGCCATGCTGGCACATCCAAATCTGCACCACTGGCAGGTCAATCCAAATCCCATGCTGATAACACTGGGCGGATTTAACCCTTTGGTGCAAGCTTATATACTCACGCATAAGCCCGTTTATCTGAAAACGTGGGTCGCGTATCTGGCGGACTGGTGCCGCAATTCCCATTATCTGGGGCAACTCAATCCGTTATTTGTGCCCGATGGCGTCAATGCCCAGGCCAGTTCGATGCCAATGAATTTTATGCGACTTCTGGAAGCTATTAGAAGCGTCAACCCGGATATTCAGCGGTACGTCCCGCCAGCGCTTTTTGCCACTGCTCTGCGAAAAATGTACCTGCAAAGTCTGCTGCCCGGGGTGGCTTACATTCGATCCAATACGCACAACTGGACTCCGGCTTCAAGTGGTTCCCTGATCAACCCGATTGTTTTTGATGAATTCAGGGGTTCCGCCATACTGTTTCGCAATATTTCGCGGCGCAGTATTGAAAATGTGGAATCCACTGAGGAATTACGTGACGGCTCAGAAACACAGGAGGATCCGTGGTACGATAAACAGGATTTCGTCAATATCTGGTGGATGATACGGCTGCTGAATTCACGCCGATTGCTGGTACCGACCTGGCAGATGATATCGTGGGAAAATCAACTCTCCGATAATACCTTTTTTCGGCAGGATGTGCAGCGCCTGCTGTATCGCAAAAATACTTTCCTGACCCATATCCAAACGCCTCAGGGGCAGTGGCCCATCACCTTCCGCGGCGACCAGCGCCGCGCCGGGGCCATGCCGTATCCCTATAGCCCGCAAGCATGGAATAATCCAGTGAACGCCGCCATCATGAAGGCTATTTATAATCCGGGATCGGGCATTGTTCCGCCGTATACATCCGACTGGTTTCCCTATATCGGTTTGGCGATTATGCGCGATGGCTGGAAACCCACGAGTTGCTATGGCGCACTATTTTGCTCACCACAACCGCCTGGATACGGCGCGTTTCGGGGCCGCAGTGACAACAACAGTTTCGGTCTGGCGGCGTATGGGCAGGATTTACTGGTGAACGATACCACCGGTCATTACATGTATCCGACCTCGCCGATGAAAGTAAACGGATTCAACCAATTTTTTGAAGCCGGAATTTATAAGGTTGCTTCGCCGGAGGCTCATAAAGGCTATGAGGTCAGCGCGTGGCATAAGCCGGCACCTTGGCTCTGGTACGCTTCGCCGACGTTTAACCTCGCCGAAGGCATATATGCCGGTCGCTGGGGAAGTTTACACCATCCGCGCACTGTGGCCGGTCCGTATGGTCCGGACCAGAGCATGCAGGGCACGCTTACTAAGGCGCAAACCTATGGCGGCCTTACGTTTCAACGGCAGGTAATGCAGGTGCGCCGGGCCAAACTGTTTATTATTACCGATCGGCTGCTGAGCAAAAAAAGCAACCGTTACACGCAGATATGGCGTTTTCCGGTTGCGCCTACGCCCACTTCATTTCCGACGGCGTTTAAGCCTGCGGACATTCATATCAACCCGGCCGCCCGGTCCATCATCACAGACCAGCCCAATGGCATAAACAAGCCGTATCCCAAGTCCCGGCCAATTGTAATACCCAAGGCGAATCTGCAACTATTCCAGTTCAGCCAAGCCCCTCTGGCTTATTCTTCCAAGCTGATCAAAGAGCCTCCCATGGTCTGGAAAACGCGCAAGTTTTATATCCATCCCAACCTGGATCGCATTGCCGTCAAGTGGCACGGCCAGGGCAATCAGCAGATCGTAACGGCTATTTTGGTGCTGCCGCCCGGATCTACCCGAGGCCTGCAGCAAATTCATCAAATTACCAGTGGAAAACAGGCTGTAGGTTTCGCGGCCGCGCTGCCCGATGGCGTGCCAGTGGCATATTTGGCCTCTCCCATGACCGATGATTTTTTATCTTTACCACATATCAGTATCCACGGTCAGGCGTTGCTGCTGGCGGGCCACCACGGCATGGCTCTGGGGTGCAGTACCCTATTCATCCACGGCAAAACGTCGCGACCGGCTTATCGCAATTTTGCGTTTCGCTTAAGCGGCGGATTGCTCTCGGATGTGCATCCGATTCATCGGCCCATAGTGCCGGTGAAGATTTTGCCCAATACCACCGCCTTTGTGGGCCACATGAAAGTGACCCTTTCAACGCCTACTCCCGGCGTGATCATTCGCTACACCACCAACGGGGCTAATCCAACGCCGCTTTCCAAGGTGTATACCGCGCCATTTACAATTGATCACACCTCCAAGGTGCAGACCCGGGCCTATCGGCTCGGAGTAAAATCCAATCCGATAACCGCCTGCGGCACGGCGGTTACCCCCACTACTGAAGCGATATTTCATAAAATCGCGGTGCTTCCGGCTTTGCCGGCATGGCGGGAACGACTCGTCAAGCCGGGCTTGGATTGTCAATATTATCAGGCTCCGTGGCAATCCTTATGGTTGAACTTGGAAAATCTGACACCGCAAAAGACCGGTGTGGTCAACAAGTTGTGGGATATGGATTTTATTCCCGCAAGTAATCCGCCGGTGCGTTCTGCCGCCGCACCTCGGCAGCACTATTATGCCCTGGTGTACAGTGGTTATTTGAATGTTCCATCCACAGGCGTATATACGTTCCATGCTCCGAAGGAATATGACGTACCGAGCACGGATCCGGGCTATCAATTAAGGGTTTATGTCGGGCAGAATAGTAACTCCCCCAGCGGCCTGAATCAATGGGATACCTCAGAGCGTGTTCATGCATTTGGCAACTGGAGTATTGCCCTGTCCAAGGGGCTTCAACCGTTCAAGATCGTGTATGTCGATTATCGCAAGGATTCTCCGGAAAAGCTCAATCGTCCGGGTTTAAACGATTATATCTGGGCGGGCGTGGCACCCAAACTGGAAATATCCGGACCAAAGTTGAAAAAGGAACCGATTCCTCAAGTATGGTTACGGCATTAAGGTGCCAAAGGAAATAACGATGTCATACAAGCGATGTGCGGCCGGCTGGTTGCTCACGGCAATACTCCTGTTAAACGCGGGAACTCCTGGTAGATCTATGGCCGCCGCACGTGGCCCGCATCCCACGCCTGATATGCGTTGGTGGCAACATGATCGTTTCGGTATGTTTATTACTTGGGGCTTGTATTCCGTGCTCGGAGGTGTGTGGCATGGAAAGCAAATCCCCGGCTTCGGTGAATGGATCATGAACAATGCCCATCTGCCGCTGAAGCAATACAAACAATTGGCGCAACGCTTTAACCCGGTCGACTTTAATGCCGATCGATGGGTGCGAACCGCGCGCGATGCGGGCATGAAATATATCGTGATCACGGCCAAATTCCATGACGGGTTCTGCATGTTTCCCACCTGCACGACCGCATACAATGTGGTTCATGACACGCCTTGGCATACCGATCCGCTGGCCCAATTGGCGGCGGCATGCAAAAAATATGACGTGCGTTTTTGCACCTATTATTCCATAATGGACTGGTCCACACCCTTTCAGGCACCGGACGTCGATGCTCCCGGTGATCTCACCTACAATCCCACCAAGTTTGTTCCAGGGGGCCGATCCAAATACCTGACCTATATGGAACGACAACTCCATGACCTGATAAAGCAATATCACCCCGGCGCGATGTGGTTTGATGGCGGATGGATGCAGGGCTGGAATGGCCGCGATGGGAAGATCATTCTCGATTATCTGCGCCGCATAGACCCGCAATTAATCGTCAATAATCGCTTGGCCTACGGCGGAGATTATCGCACTCCCGAACAGTTCATTCCGTCTGCCTACCCTGTGCCCTGGGAAACCTGCATGACCATGAATCATACGTGGGGTTACAAAAGCGCAGATCATCAATGGAAATCGGCGGCAACACTGCTGCAGGATCTGATTCAATGCGCCAGCGGCGGAGGAAATTATCTGCTGGATGTCGGACCAACGGGACGTGGCGATATTCCCCAACCTGAACTGGAGCGTCTCAAGATCATCGGACGCTGGATGAAGATCAACCACGCCGCCATATATGGCACGCAAGGCACGCCGTTCTATGATGTGCCAAAATGGGGACGCATTACCAGCCGGCCCGGGCATCTGTACTTGGAAGTCTACCATTGGCCGACGGACCGGCATATCTTATTGCCCATGAATAACCCGATTACCCATGCTTTTTTTCTGGCCGATCCATCGCAACTGATTTCCACGACCAAAGTGTTCGGCGGACAAATTCTTCATTTGCCCCGGGACGGGCCTGATCCATTGGCCACAGTACTGGTGGTCGATTACACCGGTTCTTTGAGCCAATGTGCCTCCCATATATCCCAGCAGCCCGATGGCGCGATTAACCTGCCTGCGATTGATGCGGTCATAAGTCCCGGCGCAAATGCCCGACTGATCGGTCAGCGTTGGGACACGCAGGATTGCTGGAAAAAAACGATGACATGGCGGAAGATTGTCTCTTGGCAGGAACATCAATTCAAAATTCCGCCGCATATCGGCCATTGGACCGGCTCGCACGATAGCATCGAGTGGACAATCGACGTGCATCGCGCCGGACTGTTTCGCGGTCAGTTGAGTTATGCCTGCGCTCATGATGCCGGAGGACGCTACGAAGTTATTGTCGGCGATCACAAAGTAATGGGAACAGTTCATTCCACCGGCGGTTGGAATCACTATGAGACACACTCCACGGGTATATTGCATATTGATCGGGCCGGAAAAGTCCCAATTGTTATTCGCCCCACAGGCATCAAAGGCAAGGGACTGATGAATTTGCGCGGGTTGCGGCTGGTACCTGAAAAAGAATGAAACGAACCACAAAGCTGCCACCGGCCTGCCGAACGGCAACGTATCGCAATTTTATAATCCGGATTATGTAACATGTGCCCGGTCGGCGTCATTTCGCCAACTTTTCGCCATCTGCGTTCATACGGAAGTTTCATCGCTTCAGGGCTTTGAGTATTGAATCAGCTACACTGCGTGCCTCGGCTTTTTGCCCCATGGCATCTTCATGTACACCGCCACCATTGGGGGCGTAATATTCGGGGTGATTCAAAAGCACATGGTAGAGATTGTTGATCGGAATGCCAGCCTTGCGGCAATAAGCATCCGCAATTTTATTACGTGCAATGACGCGGTTGTTCCATGCCGACAGTCGGATGAAGTGCTTGCCTGCGCGGGTGGGCGTCGTATTGGCCCATATCAGTTTTGCGCCGTGCGCATTGGATTGAATCGTCTGCACAAATTGTGGAAAATACCGGGCATACTCCCTCTCGCTGTATCCGGCGCCATGCATTCCATTATTGAAATGAATGACATTGAATTTGTAATTTTTGAGGATCAGAGCTATTTGCGCCGGCAACATCGGATCGCCCACGCACAGTGACGATGCAACATAGCCCACATAGGCCTTGCCTTTCAGATCGGCCGCCACGTCGTGATAGTACATTTCTGTAATGGAATCCCCGATAAGCAGAACCTGGGGAAGCGTTTTCTTAATGCCCGGGTGCGACTTCCACCCGGTTCCCAATCCGTTCTGTCCCTGAATATTGGCACCGAGGCGTGGACGAACCACGTTTGGAAGCCATATGCGTATCCATTCAATTGATTCACGAGCCACATGCCGTCCCGGCGGGGCCACAATCGTCTGGGCTGAAACGATTCTGAAAGGGGACAACAGCCAGGCACCCGTCAGTACCGCGGCGAACAATAAAGACAATAATTGACGCTTAACCATAATTGATACTCCGGCATACTCAAAGATCATCACATTGCGGCGTACAGCGGAAGCGGGCACATCAGCGCCCCAGAAATGGAAATCTTTCCGTTCGTAACGCATTAGACGTATATGATTCATAAAGTCATTTCCACTGGCGCATGATTGTTGTCCCCGGCAGGGTCTTTGACGTCAAATTCAAAAAGCGGTTTCCAG
>DAHXLH010000268.1:0-8546 GCA_027366115.1 Phycisphaerales bacterium | reverse complement strand
CTCGACCTGCTGGGCCAACGCGAGGCAATTGCCTCGCTCGAAGACCTCAAGCTTCTGCGGGACGACGAAGCCGAGTATTACCGCCGTTTCGGAGAAGCCGCTAGCAGGGTTTGGGGCAGTTTTGCCTCGATTCCGGCGATCAAGGCTTCGCGCCGCTGATCCACCGCATCTTGTGCTTCAAATAAGGCCTTGCGCCTGGCGTTGCGCTGCGATTCCAGTGTTTTAATGAGTTTCTGGCCGGCGAGTTTTTCTTCTAATGAAAACGCCGTCTCCGCGAACTGCATTTCAAACGTGTAGCGAAGGATACCGCAAGAAGGAAGTGGCGGCTACGGCCCGATAGAAAAATTGTTTACGGCGCGGTGTTTACGGCGCGGTTTTTAGAAGCTGGTTTGATGCGTTATAATAGGCGGCGGTTATATTCCGCACGGAGGCTTACCGCATGTCAGGTCATCAGGATTCTTTTGTTCATCTGCACGGACATTCCCATTATTCATTGTTGGACGGCGGGGCCACGCTGCCGGGGCTTTGCGCCAAGGCGGCGGAAATGGGGATGCCGGCGCTGGGGTTGACGGATCATGGCAATGTGTTTGGGATGGTGGAATTTTATCAGGAAGCAAAAAAGGCCGGCATTAAGCCATTGCTGGGCTGCGAATTTTATGTGGCTCCGGGTTCGCGTTTTGATAAAGATGCCCATGGCATAAGCGAGGCGGCGTATCACCTGGTGGTTTTGGCGAAAAATCAGGCGGGCTATAAAAATATACTCAAACTCGCCAGTTTGGCGTACACCGAAGGATTTTATTACCGCCCGCGCGTAGATAAGGAAACGCTGGCGCGCTATTCGGAGGGATTGGTGGTCATTAACGGCCACTTTGGAACGGAAATTGCGGCCTGTCTGCAGCGTGGTGATATGGCGGCGGCGGTGGATGTGGCGGGGCAGTACAAAGACATATTTGGTGACAGCTTTTTTGTAGAATTGCAGAATCATGATGATCCGGCACAAATTTCCGCCATTCCGCAACTGCTGGAGGTAGCAAAAAAATCAGGGTGCCCGGTGGTGGCTACCAACGACCATCATTACCTCCTGAAAGATGATTATGACGCCCATGATGTGCTGTGCTGCATCAGCATGGGGAAAACGCTGGCGGATGAAAACCGTTTGCATTATTCGCGACAATTGTATCTGAAAAGCCCCGCGGAAATGCGGGCGATTTTCCGTGACATTCCCGAAGCGTGTGACAATACGCTCAAAATTGCCGAAATGTGTGATGTGCAGTTGGATTTTTCCAAACGCCACGCGCCGGTTTACACCCCGCCGAATGATCCAACCACTGGGCAGGCGGTATCCGCAGATGATTATCTGCGAACGCTTTGCGAAGCCGGCGTGATTGAACGGTATGGCGAATTCAATGACGTTCTGCGCCAGCGGCTGGAGCAGGAACTGAAGGTTATTCAAAGCAAAGGCTTTTCCAGCTACTTTTTAATTGTCTGGGATTTCTGTAATTTTGCCCGGCAAAACGGCATTCCGGTCGGAGCCAGAGGGTCTGGTGTCGGCACGTTGGTGGGATACTCGCTGGGATTGTGCAATGTTGATCCGATTCGCTATGACCTGCTTTTTGAAAGGTTCATGGATCCCAGCCGCTCGGAGATGCCCGATATCGATATCGACATCTGCCAGGAAGGCCGCGGTAAAGTTATTGAGTATGTCCGGAATAAGTACGGCAATGTTTCGCAGATCATCACATTTTCCACGCTGGGCGCTAAAGCGGCCATTAAAGATGTTGGGCGGGTTCTGGCCATGCCGCTGTCCGAAGTGGACAAAATTACCAAACTTATTCCCGGCGGCGTAGGTGTCACACTCGACAGCGCTTTGCAAGTGGCTGATCTCAAAAAGCTCTACAAAGAAGACCCCAATGTCATGCGGCTTTTTGACATTGCGCGACGGCTGGAGGGTTTGTGCCGCAACGCCGGTATGCACGCAGCCGGGGTGATTGTCTGTGATAAGCCCCTGGATGAAGTTGTGCCGCTGTATAAAAGTGGTGATGACATCATGACACAATGGGATGGCCCGACCTGTGAAAAGGCCGGCCTGCTGAAGATGGACTTTCTGGGTCTGCGCACCTTGACCATTGTGGAACGGGCACTGGCCCTGATCGAAGCGGATTATGCCAACGGTCTGCCGCCGCGCCACGTCATGGCAGTGGATGGCAAGACCACCCTGACGGATCATCCTGCCGGCCCGCGTCCGGGCCGGTTGGATATTGAAAAACTAGATCTCACCGATCAGCGGGTTTACAAGCAGGTGTTCCAAAAAGGGCAAACCAAAGGAGTGTTTCAGTTTGAATCACCGGGCATGAGAGAACTGCTTATTAAAATGAAGCCGGATCGCATTGAAGATCTCATCGCGGCTAACGCTTTGTTCCGTCCCGGTCCCATGGATTTGATTCCTGATTACTGTGCCCGTAAACATCGGCGGCAGCCCGTACCGTCGGTGCATCCGATTATGGATAACATCCTGGCGGAAACCTACGGCATCATGGTGTATCAGGAACAGGTGATGCGGATATTCAACCAGTTGGGCGGCATCCCGCTGGCCAAAGCGTACAAAATTATCAAAGCCATCAGCAAAAAGCAGATGGATGTTATCGCCGCTGAGAAGCAGCATTTTGTGGAAGGGGCGGAAAAGAACGGAATTAAAACCGAGCAGGCGGTCCAGATTTTCGCGCTGATTGAAGAGTTCGGAAAATATGGCTTCAATAAAAGCCATTCCACCCGTTATGCCATTGTCGCGTATCAGACCGCTTACCTGAAGACCTATTTCCCGCTGGAATATATGGCCGCATTACTGACCTATGAAATGATTGATCAGGCCAAAACCACAGAGTACATTGAAGACTGCCGATTTCTGGTTCGTCCGGATGGCCGGGTGGGCATTCCCATTTTGCCGCCGGATATCAACCAAAGCGTGGCGGATTTTGGTGTGGTGGACGGTACCATCTGTTTTGGCTTGGCCGGGGTGAAAGGTGTTGGACAAAAGGCGGTTGAATCTATTATCGCGGCGCGCGGGAGCCGGGCTGAGGGGAGCCATAAACCCTTTACCAGTCTTTTTGATTTTTGTGAGCGCGTGGACCTGCGAACGGTTAACAAGTCGGTCATTGAGTCCCTGATCAAATGTGGGGCCTTTGACGCGCTGCATGAAAATCGGGCGGCGGCGACCGCGGCCATTGAAACCGCCATGCAATCCGGCAGTTCCGCGCAAAATGCCAAACGTGCCGGGCAGGAAAGTCTGTTTGGTGGCGGGGGTGGATCATCCGCGATGGCGGCTGCGGCGGCGGGGTATAAACTCCCGTCCATACCGGAATGGGCACAGGGGGTGAAAATGGCGAACGAAAAATCCGTGCTGGGATTTTACGTGACCAGCCACCCGCTGCGTGATTATGAAACCATGCTACACGATTTTACGACCGTCAATACCCAGAGTATTAAAACCGCCAATGATGGGAAAGAGGGAATCCTTGGTGGATTGATTTCCAAAGTGGAATCACGCATTGTCCGCTCCGGTCCCAGCGCCGGGCAGAAATGGGCCACGCTTATCCTCGAAGATCTATCGAGCAATGTAAAAGTCACGATGTTTGCCGGTGAATTTCAAAAATTTGGGGATTTAATCAAAGCGGATGCGATCCTATTTTTCCGCGGTAAAGTGGATCGCACCCGTGAAGAACCGGGATTCCGCGTGTATGAAGCCTTCACGCCGGAGCAAGCCGTGCAGAAACTCGCCCGTGAAGTGCTGATTTGTGTAGATGCCGAGGCGGTGGATGCGGATTCCATTGAACGCCTGGGAACGGTGCTTAAAGAGCATCCCGGAAAACTTCCGGCCAAAATCCAATTAGCCATGGCGGAAGCGGACATGCCACTGAAAGCAACGCTTAATTTATGTAAAGCGGTGAGCGGATCGCCGGACGCATTAAAACATATAGAATCATCAATACAGGGAGCCGCCGTGCGCGTGCTTGGCCCCGGAACGTATCTGAACGCCGCCCGTGCGCAAGCCCCGCAATTGCAGGCGGTGTAAATACCCTACCACTGGTCCACCACTGAGGCTACGACATAGGATGGCGGAAGTGCATGAATCGTTTCAGGGCGGCAGGCGGCATAGTGAAACGCCATGTCGGCAATTTCCGGTTGCAGCCGCGAGAGCAGTTTTAATACCACCGCTTCATCCAGGGGAATCGCGGTGACCGCCGCACGGATGATCGCTTTGGCGGCGCTGAACAGACACATGGCAATGGCCCGTACTTCCTGGGCTGTGGTTTCGCTTACCAGGGCACCGAAGGCCATCGCATGATGCAGATCAGCGGGGGGTGCCAAGGAATCCACTTGGCCGTGCATGGCTTGTGCCCAATCCCAGCGTCGCGAAAGTTCCCACAGATGCGCCCCGAGTTCCAGTGATGCCGCTCGAATATCCGCCGGCACCTGCGGCCCCGACAAGCAGGACGCCAGTTGCGGCAATTCGGCTAAATCCCCCTGACGGGCCGCCTTAAACGCCCAGCCAACGGCTACGCCATCACTGGGACCAATGGACGATTTCAGACCGGCTTCCAGAAGCTGCACGATCTGCTCCTCCGAACGCAATAGCCCGCGCCGGGCCAGATCATTAATTTGGAAACATTGGGCATATCCGCCAATGGTGGGGGCGGAGTCAACCAATTGCATCAGACCAAGTAAATTCACCGCCTGAATCTCCGGTTCAGTGCCCTACGCTCGCCCGTTTCCGTTTCGCTCTATATCATTGTATCGTACCAAACCGGCGGATCACAATAACATTTCCGGTGGGATAAACCCACCGGCTCGCCCCTTGTAACTTGGAATCTGGAATTAAGCATCTCGCATTGAGCATCATGCAAAACACGGCGATTCCAAACTCATTATTCATTAAATCTGTAACCTGTCCCGTGTAACCTATTACCTAAGTGGGCGTCCCCCCCGGTGCAGCGTCCGTACCGTTCCGTCAAAGTTCGCTACCAGCACTTCATCAGCTTTGTTGAGAAATAAACCAGTTTCAATGGTGCCCGGGATATTGCGTATGGTCTGATCCAGAATTTCCGGTTTCCGGAGCTGGGCGTCAGATGGATCGAAGCGGGCGTGCAGCAGTGGATTGCCGTTATCCGTGCGGAAAATCTTGCCCTCGGTGGTCATGCGCGGCGTGGCGGTAGCTCCCATAGCGGCCAAAGCTCGAATGACCACTGGCATGGCGAATTCCACCACTTCCACAAAAACCGGGAAGCGCGACCCCAAGTGTTCCACCAGCTTCTCCTCACCAATCACCACCACATATCGCTGGGCGATTGATGCGATGACTTTTTCTCGCAGCAAATCTCCGCCCCCGCCCTTGGTGAGGTTCAGCGTGGGGTCCACTTCGTCAGCGCCATCCACCGCAATATCCAACCGGGCAATGTTTTCCAGTCGGCCCAGCGGTATGCCCAGTTCACCAGCGAGCCGGGCGGTGGATTCAGAGGTAGGAATGCCGACAATCTCCAAACCATTTTCCCGCACACGTTTGGCCAGCATTCGGACAAATGCGTGGGACGCCTTGCCACTGCCCAAGCCCACGGCTTGTCCGTTGGTAATAAGATCCGCTGCCATGGCTCCGATGGCAAACAACTGTTCGGGGGTGGCGACTCTAGCGGCTTGCGTCATTAAGCATCCCTTTAATTAGTTATCTGAAAAAAAAGTTACTACTTTGCCAATACGACGTCAGCGGCTGCCGGCACAGTGTCTTCACCATGCAGAGCCTGACCATCACTGCGTGAAAAATCAATAATATGCAATTCCGGTTGCGGCCGCTGGTAATAATGACTTGTACTGGCATGAACCACCATGTCCAGCATCATCCCGACAGCCAGCAGCGGTTCAGCATCCCCTAATCTGAATCCCACCGCTCGGAAGCAACGGTCGTTTATTTTCAACTGCAACGCCATGTGAGCGCCGCGTTGACCCATCCGGCGCGGGGGAGCGGCAACTTGAACGTTGCGAATCAGAAGCTTGGGCTTCGGATTGCCGCAACCAAAAGGAGCCATGGCTTCCAACTCGCCAAATGCCTGACAATCAATATCGGAAGGTTCCAGTTCTCCATCAATTTCTAAACAGGGTACCAAGGCGCCATCGCGTTGCACCTGTGCGGTATAGTCGCATAATTTGCGGGTAAACGCAGCGAGTTGGGCAGTGTGCATTTTTATGCCGCCCGCCGCTGCGTGTCCGCCGCCGCTTATTAACAGATCGCGGCAGTGGGCAATGGCTTCATGCAGAGGAAAGCCCGGCACGCTGCGTCCGCTGCCACCGATGGTCTGTCCATCATCGGTCAGCACAAACGCGGGGCGGTTGAAGTGATCCACCAGGCGAGCGGCTACAATTCCTGCCACACCGAGGTGCCAATCCCGTTGGCATACCACCAGCGCGGGCGGAAGCTGCGGCAATTGCCGGACCCAGTCCATAGCTTCCGCGGTTATTTTCCGCTCGGTGTTCTGCCGTTCCTTGTTTTTTGTCTCCAGATAGTCAGCCAGTTCATCGGCCCGGGCGCTATCTTCTGTGGTCAGTAACTCCACGGCCATATTCGCATGGCCCATTCTACCCGCGGCGTTGAGCCGAGGCCCCAAGGAGTAACCCACCGCAGTACCATCAATACTGCGGTTTTCAAATCCTGCGGCACGGATCAGTGCTTTAATGCCGACCATATTGGATCGCGACAGTTGCTTTAAGCCATAGCTGACCAGAATCCGATTTTCTCCCCGTAGTGGCACCACATCCGCCACCGTCGCCAGGGCGGTCAAGGCCGTAAAATCGATCAACATATCGCGATATATGGGTGTAAGCTTATCTGAACCACACAGCCTTACCGCGACGGCCCAGACCAGCTTATATGCCACGGCGGCCCCGCATAAATCCGTATTCCCTGTCACTGATCCATTCAGACGTGGGTGGGCAATGGCGTGGGCGGGGGGTAAGGATGTTTCATATTCATGATGATCGGTAATGACAATGGTCATGCCGGCTTCGCGCCCGGCTTGTACCGCTTGGACGGCGGTGATGCCGCAATCTACGGTCAGCAGCAGGCGCGTGCCACGTTGTGCAATGTCTTTTACCGCATCAACGGATAAGCCATAGCCCTCATCAATTCGGTGTGGGATATACGTATCAAAATCCGCACCCGCTGCTTTCATGAGGCGATGGAGCATCGTCGTTCCCGTAATTCCGTCCACGTCATAATCGCCATAGATGGTGATTTTTTCCTTGTTTGTTATCGCACGGGCCACCAAGTCCGCACAGGCGTCAAGACCGGGGATGCTCTGTGGAGGAAGAATGTTCTTAAATTGCGGCTCCAAATATTGTCGGGCCGATTCCGGATTGTCCAGATTCCGCGCCAGCAGCAGTCGGGCGGTCAACCGATGACGGCCCAAGCTGCGCGATAAGGCATCAATCCGGCGGTTATCAGCCACCGATTGCGGCAACTTCCATTGTCGCTTGAGAAAGCTGTGCGGTACTGTCGCGGGCGCGCTCAAAGCGGTGACCTCCGTGTCAGGGTGTGGGTAAAACCGCGGTTATTACACGCTCACAGCCATGGAGCTGTGAACGTATTTGACCGCGTTTTCAAATAATTGCAGACCATCCGGCGCAGCCGCGTCGTTCAGCCGGGTCCAGAACGGGTGCTGCCGGATATTAATAAATCGCTCCGGGTGCGGCATAAGCCCTAAGATACGACCGGTGACATCGCATATTCCGGCAATGCCTCCAGCACTCCCATTGGGATTGTCGGGAAAATCTTTCGCCGGCTTTCCATTTTCGCAGACATAACGCAAAACAATTTGATCATTGGCTTCAAAAGCGTCCATAATCGTCTGATCGCGCACCGCAAAGCGTCCCTCTCCATGGGCCACCGGCAGCAGCAGAGATTTACCGGGTTCAATCCATTTGCAAATAGATGATTGAGATTGCAGCCGCACCCACCGGTCTTCAAAGCGGGCCTGGGAATTATGCGTCAGGGTAGTGGTAAATATGTCGGATGGTTCTAACTGCGGTAGCGGACCCGGCAGCAGGCCGGCCTTGACCAGAACTTGAAATCCGTTGCATACGCCCAGAATCATTTTGCCCTCGCGCACCCATTGCTCGAGCGGCGCACGCAGGTGATTGAGCAATTCATTGGCCAGAATTTTTCCACTGGCGATATCATCCCCGTATGAAAAGCCGCCCGGAAAGCCCAGAATCTGATAGTCGGTCAATTGCCCCGGCTCGGCCAGCAGGCGGTGGATATGCAGCGTCTCTACCTCGGCACCCGCCCGCTGAAAAGCCAGAGCCAGTTCTTTATCACAGTTCGTGCCGGCGGTTCGCAGCAGCAGCACTCGGACAGTTGATGATTCCATGAAGCGATCCTTTTCCAACCTGGCGCATTATCGCACCGAAGTGGTCGAGAACTCAAGCGCCCCCGTGGAAATTTACGCCGTCGCGGCAACGGTGATGCGCGTGGGACTCGGACCCTGGAACCTGGAACCTGGAAC
>DAHXLH010000182.1:0-9283 GCA_027366115.1 Phycisphaerales bacterium | reverse complement strand
GGCCGGACAGGGTACCATGGAAGGGAAAATTTTCCGCGTAAGCCACATGGGCTACGTGGATGCGTTTGACACACTGGGGCTTATCAGCGCCTTGGAAGTGGTGCTCAAACAGCAGGGATATTCCTTTACCTTTGGAGCCGGTGTGGCGGCGGCGCATCAGGAACTTGCCAAACTGGTGCTGTAAGCTGGTGCAGTGCCGGGTACATTGAACTTTATGCGGCGGGCGCAGTGCGATGGTGCAGCGCTCGCCGCGTTTTTGACTTGTGCCATAGTTGATCGCGTTGGCTCCAGGGGCGCTCGTGCTCGGGGCATCAGTGCCATACAACAAAACACGGTTCTGTGCGTTGTACCGTTTATGAATCAGCCTGAGCTTGCAAAACCAGATGCGGCGGCCGGTGTGCCTGCCGCGCCACTTCCTGAGCCTGCGCCTCCGTTGCCGGAGGGTAAACCGCGCGGCCGCTGGGCGCTTACACCGGGCCGAAGGCGATTGATTTTCTGGTTGGGATTTTCCGCAGTTTTTGCGTTGGGAGCATTTTTACGGTTTTGGCATCTGGGATTGCAGTCTCTCTGGTGTGATGAGACCGCTACATTTTCGCGCGTTTCAGGCAATTTCACCTATCTTCTTAATACGCTCTGGACGCAGGGATTTCCACCCGGCTGGTATGCGGCGCTGTGGGTCTGGCTGCAATTTCTAAAAACGGTGCTCCATATTTCCCCGGGTATGGTCACGGGTTCCACCTACCTCCGGGCATTGGGGGCGATTCTCGGTACACTAAACGTAGCGGCTGCCTATTTTCTGGCCCGCCAATTCATGTCGCGCCGCACCGCCTTGTTTGTCATGCTGCTGGTGGCGGTAAACCCTTTTCTGGTTTACTACAGCCGCGATTTGAAAATGTATTCCGCGTTTTACCTGATGGTTACGCTGAATATGGCACTGTTTTTCCGCTGGCAAAATGGTCGGCATTGGATATGGGGGCCGCTGTATATTTTAAGCGGTATTGGCTTGATCGCGTTTGATCTTCTGGGCTGGTTTCTAATTCCCGTGCAGTTGATTTGTTTGCTTTTCAAACGGCGGCACCGCGCACTGGATACGCCGATATGGATTTTCTCGGTTGCCGTCATGGGTGCCTGTACGGCCGGTTGGTATAAATTTCACAGCGCATGGCTGAACCGTGCGGTGGTACATCACGGCCGCATGGGAATCAGTTGGTTGCCGCGGTACAACGTCATAAACTGGCATACGTTGCTGGGGGCACCGACCATCAATATTCTGGGCATCCTTTGGCCGATTTTTCCTCCGTCCCAACGAATTATCGACTGGTACGAGCTGGGGGGCGATTATCGCAATCATTTATCGACGCGCACGGTGCCGTGGTTGGCTGAATTAGAGCTGTACCTGGCGGTATTTACAGTTGTCATTCTGCTTGTCGGGTTGATCCCGTGGCGACGGTGGCTGGATAAAAAGCAAGACACGGAGAAGCATCCCGGATGCTGGTGGCAGGTGGGTGTGTGGATTTTTTTGCCAACGCTTTATTTTGCACTTGCATCCTTGCCTCCGAGTAATCCCTGGTCCCTGTATCCGCACCGCGTGATCTGGCTGCAGCGTTATATGGGATTTGTCGCCGTGGCGTGGGTGCTTTGGTTGGGCGCTGCCATCGCCCGGCTTCCAACCTGGCCCGCGCGCACGGTGACCGGTGTGGTGATGGTGCTGGCGATGCTGGCTTCGGCGTTGACGAATAATTTAATCTGTCGCGGTGAGCCTTGGGCCTTTATTAATCGGCCGATCATAAAATATTACAACCCGAAGGATCATCTAGGCATGTATATTGCTTATTCCATGGAATCCAATCATCCCAAAGATGATGCAGCGGTATCACTGCTGCAGTTGCGGCATATTCCTCTTAACACTCTTCCGGTGTGGGACTTATCCAACGATTTGTGGTACAAAATTCCGCGATTTGCCCTGCTGGACGACAATCCGCTCCGCTGGATATCCACGATTCGCTGGGCCCATGTCAATAAGGGATTGCACACATTGGTTCTGGCCGACCGTATGGGAGATATTCATTCCGGTCCGCTAAGCACGCCGGCGGTGGAAAAACTCCTGGGCAAGCAGTGGAAGCTTGTTAAAGTGGTGCGATTTAATTGGTATTTTGAGTGGCAATATTACTTTTACAGCCCGATCCGGGTACGCGTATTCCGTCGGATTGTTGCCAAAGCGCCGGCCTAGCCTGCAGCCCGGACATCACTGAGGCTACTGCCGCTGATTTATTAAAGTGCGCATCGCTTCCACGCGGGCCAGCGCCTGCTGGCGTACTTCAGATTGGGACATATCGCCGTCGGGCATAGCTTCGGCCCGGGCTTGCTCGGCTTGGATAAATTCCGGTGTAATGGTGGCTTCGGGTATGGCTTCCTCGGTAATAACCGTCAGAGCATTATCCTTCATCTGGGCATAGCCGCCATGGACGATAAACTGATGCACGCCATCGGGCGTTTCAAGTTTCAGCGTGCCGGTGGATAACTTGGTAGTAATCGACGCATGATGCGTGAGGATTCCCAAGAGGCCGTCGTCAGCGGGTACAACGGCAAAGGTGGTGGGCGTTTCCAGAACGATGCGATGGGGCGTTACTACTGAGGTATGAAAAGTTTTATCCGACATTCATTTCTCCGCATATTAAAGGGTCGCTGAGGCTCATGGAAAAAAGCTCTCGCCAAGTCCTCCGACAGGCTCTAAGATACCAAATATTGGCGAAGTTCGCCAAGGTTAGCGTTGGTTCAGCGTTGGTTTCACATTTAGGAATAGGCTCATGCAGCGTACCGAACAAGATGGCGTTGTCATATCCTGTGATTTCTGCCAAACCGATTGGGATGGCCAATCCGCCATGATTGAAGGCCATCACGGCTCGGTGATATGCCTGGAATGTATTAAAAAGGCATTGGATGAAGCGCGCGCGGGGGAGGGAAAATATCAATGCACCCTGTGCTTGCGAATCAATATCCCGCCCTCACTGCCCCGCTGGCATTTTCCCAACCGCCCGGAAAAGCTGGTCTGTCAAGAATGTTTGCATCAGGCCGCAAAGGCCATGAGCAAAGCCGACCATGTGGATTGGACATGGAAACGCTGAGGCTAAAAGCGGATGTATGCGAAAAAGCACCTGACGCTTTTTATTTGCGCCCGACCGATGAAGGACCAGGCATGAGCTTATTTTCTGGTCCGTTTTGGCGATTCCGTGATAAGTTCGGGGTCCCATTCCTCCGGCGAGTAAGCAAGCAGCATGCCCACTTTCCGCACAGCTAGCCCACCAAGTTCATTTTCCAAGACATCCCAGATCATTTTCTGGCGCTTATGATCAGCCATGCGCTCGAAAGTCGGCGAGATAATGTTGCCGACAAGACGTCCACCGACCTTCTGCAGGTCGTACTGTGGATCATCTAGTGAAAGCCCATCGGTGAGAATCTTTTCCAGCTTCACTTTCGTAAGCGCTGATGAGCGTCCCATATAACCTCGCATCGTTTTATAATTGTCGAACAAGCCCCGTAAAATTCCCGCGACGCCGCTTTCAAGCTTCGCCGCTTACCGACCACGCCTATACTATACCACTGAGCGCTCAACTTGCTATCAGGACGAAACCGCAAATTATTCCACCAGAGGCGGCTTATTGTTTGCACGTCGGTCTGAATCTTTTGAAAGTCGACGGACTGTCGCAGCGCTTCCAAATTGCACGCCAGCGACAACAACTCACGAAGATTATGGCCCGTGCCTAAGGACTTTTTCCCAGTTGCGTACTCATGGTCGGAATGCCAGATCAACGAGCGAAGCATTCCCTCAACTGCACGGCCTGCTAAATAGACACCGCCCGAAAATCGCCCCTGATCCAACAGAAGCCACGCATCGGCCGGGCGATCTCTGGCACCGTATCGGTAATCCATTCCTCCAACTCGCATGCTTCAGCCTTCCTAAGTACCTTGTGACGAAGTTGCGTTCGAGTTTAGCCGCCGTCGGGGTAAGTGTAAGCTGCGTAGGAGACTTACGTGTAAGAGACTTATGTGTAAGAGACTGCGTGTAAGGGACCGTGTAGGGGACTTTCACGGGCCTATTCGAGGGGCCGCCTTGCCGTCAGGCACATTCGGGCCTACCATAATTCCCGCCGGCTTGGCCTGAAGCCGAATTTTGTGCCGGCGGATGAGTTATGGCCTTGAGAAATATATCCGACATCCTGCGCGGTATGGCGGAATCGCCGGTTACTGCGCGTATGGTTGATGAACTGACCCGCAACCGCTATGTCGGTGCTACGGGACAGTGGGGATCCTGCGCTTTAGCGCTAGCGGCGGCGGTGCAGGCGCACATGCAGCGACCGATGTTAATTGTCACTGCCCATCTGGATGATGCGGATGATGCGATAGATCAACTGGAATTTTTCCGACCGGGTTGTACGGCCCGTCTCTTTCCGGCATTTGAAGTGCTGCCCGGCGAGTCCAGTATTTCCCATGAACTCATTGCGGAGCGACTGGCACTGCTGGCGGATATCGCAGCGGGAAAAAATGCAAATTTTTACGTTGCGCCCATTCAGGCCTTAATGCAGCCGTGCCCCAACCCTGAGTTGTTGGCCAAGCAACTGATCTCTCTAACGCCGGGCCAAAAGATGGATCGTGATGGGCTGGTTCAATGGCTGGCGGGAAATGGATATTCCCGCTTGGAAGCTGTTGAAAATCCGGGTGATTTTTCCGTGCGCGGGGATATCCTTGATGTTTGGGCCGCCGGACGTCAGCAGCCGGCACGCATTGATTTTTTCGGCGACCAAATTGAACGCATTCACAGTTTTGACCCGGAAACGCTGGGGCCGGCGGATCCGATAGAGCTTCTGCGGATAAGCGCTTTGGAGAAGCAGGCGACGTGGCCTAAGGAACAGACGGTCAATTTTATTTCGGCATTGCCGGAGGAAACGATCATCTGGCTTATTGAGCCGCAGGAAATCCAGGAGCAGGGCCGCAGCTACATGGATCGGTTGCCGGACGGCCGGGGTATTTACCCAGCGGAGGCGATTTTTCGTCTGGCCCAGAAATTTGCCTGGGCGCAAATAAGGCAGTTTGGCCGCGACGATCGTACCACTATAGATCTGCCATGCCGCTCGGTGGAACAATTCGATACCGAACCGGATGCGGCTCTGGCGGAATTAGCATCGCTGGCTGCGAATAATCAGGTGTTTGTAGTGTGCCAAAATGCATCCGAGCGCACACGATTAACGGACCTGATCCATGTGAAGCACCCGGAAGTGCTGGATAAAATTTCCATTCCTGTAGGTGATCTGGCCGTGGGCTTTCGCTGGCAACTTACGGGTGTAACGGAAAAAAAGACCGGTGCGGATCATACCCCCACCGATCAGCAGCATTGGCTGATTCTGGTAGCGCACCATGAATTATTCCATCGGTATCATCAGCGGCGACGCCTGCGGGCCATTCAAGGTGCCCGGCCGATTGATCACTTTCTGGATTTGCAGCCCGGCGATTATGTGGTGCATGTGAATCATGGCATTGCGCAGTTTACGGCCATGACCACGCTGACGCGCGACGGCCGACAGGCCGAATACATGACGCTGGTATTCGCCCGCGAAGCGGTGCTACATGTTCCGATTACGCAGATTCATCTGGTACAAAAATATGTCGGCGGAGCACAGGGCCGGCCGCCGCTGTCGGTGTTGGGCGGCACAAGTTGGAGTAAGCAGAAGGAAAAAGCTTCCGAAGCGGTTGAAAAAATGGCGGCTGAAATGCTGGAAGTGCAGGCCGCCCGGGAAGAATTTCCGGGTTTTGCGTACAGCCCAGACACGACCGATATGAAGGAATTTGAAAATTCCTTCGTGTTTCAGGCCACGGAAGATCAACTGCGGTGCATTGCGGAAATCAAGGAAGATTTGCAAAAAAAACGCCCCATGGATCGTCTGCTCTGCGGCGATGTGGGCTATGGCAAAACAGAGCTGGCCATTCGCAGCGCCTTTAAGGTGTGTGAAGGAGGCAAACAGGTTGCCGTATTGGCTCCCACCACCGTGCTGGTGGAACAGCATGAAGAGACTTTCCGCCAGCGCATGGCGGGATACCCCTTTATTGTTGAAAGCGTATCGCGTTTTAAAACTGCCAGTCAGATTCATGACATTCTGGATCGCACACGCAAAGGCAAAGTGGATGTTCTGATCGGCACGCATCGGTTGATCAGCAAAGATGTGCAGTTCGCCGATCTGGGACTGGTGGTTATTGATGAAGAGCAGCGCTTTGGCGTGGAAAACAAGGAACGTCTAAAAAAGTTACGGCTTACGGTGGACGTCCTGACCATGACGGCGACACCCATTCCCCGCACCTTGCACATGAGCCTGCTGGGCATAAGGGACATTTCCAATTTGTCCACGCCGCCGCGTGATCGCCGCAGTGTAGTCACAGAAGTGATGGGGTGGGAGGGTGCCAGAATCAAACAGGCGCTGGAGCGAGAACTGGCGCGCGACGGGCAGATTTATTTTGTGCATAACCGCGTATGGAACATTGAATCTGTGGCGGACAAAATACGGCGGCTGGTACCCAATGCCCGGATCGTCATTGGGCATGGCCAAATGCCGGATCATGAACTTGAACAAGTCATGCACACGTTTGTAAAGCGGGAAGCGGATATTCTGGTTTCCACAACTATTATTGAAAGCGGCCTGGACATCCCCACCGCCAATACGATATTTATTCATGAGGCGGAAAATTTTGGATTAAGCGATCTGCACCAGTTGCGGGGCCGCGTGGGCCGGTCACGGCACCGGGCGTATTGCTATCTGGTGATCAGCGAAAATAAGGCGTTAAGCGAATCGGCGGCCAAGCGGCTCAAAGCGATGGAGGAATACGCCTCACTGGGGGCAGGTTTTAAAATCGCCTTGCGTGATCTGGAAATTCGTGGCGCTGGAAATCTGCTGGGTGATGAGCAGTCCGGCCATATTGCGGCGGTGGGATATGAACTCTATTGCCAGTTGTTGGAAGAAGCCGTCAAACGGGTAAAAAATCAACCCATTGATCGTCCGCCGGAGGTGAACATCGACATCGGCATTTCCGGAAGTTTCCCGCGCACGTATATCATGGCGGAAAAACAGCGCATGGAATTGTACCGCCGCTTGTCGCGGTGTCATTCGATGGAGATTATCGAAGCGTTGCGGAAAGACATTGTCGATGCGTTCGGCCCATTGCCCAAAGCTGCGGAAACGCTTTTCCAGCTCACCGAATTGCGCGTGCTTGCCGCCGCCTGGACAATCACCAACCTGATGAGCCAACCGCCGGATCTGGTATTTGCCATGCAGGATCTCTCCAAGCTGGGACCGCTATTAAGCAAGTCGCCGGGGTCCTTGCGACCCGTGGACCAGAAGGCCATTCACCTGCGGCTGCCCCCCAATTATTTTGAAGGCCAAACAATGTTAAACGTCCTGCGAAACCTTTTGGCCAACCCACCGGTATAATGTATTTAAGGGAGGCCGCATGGTTGTTACGGTTCAAATTGAGGCACAGCAACGGCTGGGGTTGTATGGCACGGCGGATCGGCACTTGAAAACCCTGCGCGAGGTGCTGGGTGTTACGCTGATGGCGCGCGATGAGCAGCTCAAAATCAGCGGAGACCCGGCCGCGGTGGAACACTGCGTGGCCGCATTGCATCAGATGCGACGGTTGCTCAAGGAGCACCGGTCGCTGAATCAGGAACATATAGCATCGGCTATTCGCCTCGCGGCACCGGAAACTCACGCGCGGCATCCGCCGCTTTTAGATGTCACGGTCGGTGGTCGGGCCATTGAACCGCGCACGGCGGGTCAGCGGCATTATGTCAACGCCATGCTCGAACATGATCTGGTTTTTTGCGCCGGCCCGGCCGGCACGGGAAAAACTTTTCTGGCGGTGGCTCTGGCGGTGAGCATGTTGCGGCAGAATAAAGTGCGTCGGCTGGTGCTGGTGCGGCCCGCGGTGGAAGCCGGTGAAAAACTCGGCTTTCTGCCCGGTGATATTCAGGCCAAAGTCAATCCTTATTTGCGGCCTCTGCTGGATGCTCTGCACGATATGATGCCTTATGAGCAGATTCGGCGATTCATGGCCAATGACATGATTGAACTGGCTCCGCTGGCCTACATGCGCGGGCGCACGCTCAATGAAAGCATTGTGCTGCTGGATGAAGCGCAAAACACCACGCCCGCTCAAATGCTCATGTTCCTCACGCGCCTCGGCGAAGGCAGCAAAATGGTCGTGACCGGCGACCCTACGCAGGTGGATTTAGAGCCGGGGCAGATCAGCGGTTTAATGGATGCGCACCGCAAACTTTCCGGGGTCAAGGGCGTGGCGTTTATTGAGCTTGGCCGATCCGATATTGTGCGACATCGACTGGTACAGAATATTGTTCAGGCGTACAACCGTGAAACCGATATCCCGGCCGAACGCGGCGCTGCGGCATCGGCCAGGGCGGACGGCGCACCGGACGCACGGGTTTCTCCTCCTCCGTCGGAGCCGGCATGATCTCGTTAATCTGTGTGTTCCGGGCCGTGCCGCGATTGAACCCGTGACTGAATTTCCGCAATAAGCTCTTGCAGTGATGCACGCGGGTGCAGGGCGATAAAATATTCGCGCCAAAACGCCACAGCCACATTGTTCTGTATTACTTCCGCACGGCGCATTTGCCGGTCCATGGCATCTACCTGCGGCTGAAATAGCGCCAGCAATTGCGCATTAATTTCATGGAGATCGCGGAACTTGGCGCGGCGCCGCAACCAATGTTCGCTGCGCCGGCGGTGTTCCCGCCGGTCTTCGGCCAACGACTGCGCAATTCCGGAAATAAGATCACGGCGCTGATGGGAAGCGTCCAGTGCGTTGCCGGTCAGAGACGACGGCGTCACGAGAAGTTCCGGATTCGATTTCAGGTGGTGGCGTTGCCATTTCAATCGCGGGACATCGGCCTGACGGGCATCTATTTCCCGTGCCACAGGAAGCAGCCATCCCGCGGAGGCACAGCCATACGCCGGACGAACGCCGAAAAGCTGATCCATGACCCGATCCGTCATCTGGTCATACAGCGCTCCGCCGATTCCATGAATAAAGACATCTGAAAGCAATAATCGTACAAACATCGTCAATGTCAGCGCCCGGGGCCGCACGTGCAGGGCTGCCGCCGCCATCCGCCGGCGCAAAATATCACCGGCAGCCGCTAACGAACCAGTCATCAAATCTGTAACGTCAATTCGCTGAGATTCAAGTTGCAGATACAAGCCGTTGTCCTGCTGTAACGCAA
>DAHXLH010000261.1:0-10809 GCA_027366115.1 Phycisphaerales bacterium | reverse complement strand
AAATCCGATCGCTTGCAAAACACACTGTTTTCGCAGTATTATTTACTTCACCAGAGGGGGAATCGTAACGGACCGAGAATCCCGCTATCGATGGATCATCCATTATTTTCTTTCCGACCCCATTGCAATCCGCACCAACGCCATTATCGCCAACTTTATTGACGGCCCCAGCAAATTCCAATTTTCGATTATTGCTGACAAATCCGAATCGGGCACAAAGTATGGTTGCGCCGGTGGTTGCGCTGTTTGCGAATCCACTGTTTTTCCCAAGTTCTCGGCCCGTTCTTCCAGCTTCCCAAGCTGGACGTCGTGGGTTCGAATCCCATCGCCCGCTTTCGGCCCATAAGCCTTTCCGGGAAAGCGCCGATGTTGTAGTAGCGTGTAATGGCATTTTTGCAGGCGGCACGTCAACAGGTCAGGCACAAGAGGTGGATTTGGGAACCTTGCGGTTTTTTCGTCGGGTGCGCATCGCTCCGGGGCTGACCTTGAATTTAAGCAAGCACGGCGCTTCACTTTCCGCTGGCGTGCGCGGGGCACATGTAACTGTGGGCCGTACCGGCATACGCCGCACGGTGGGGCTTCCCGGCACCGGGATTTTCTGCACATCCCACACCGGCTTGCACACCGGCGTACATACCACGCACCACCTCACTGAAGCCCCACGCTCTGCGCCGGCGGCCCGATCTTCCAAAAACCTGTTTGTCGCGTTGGTACTATGCGGCCTGTTAGGTCTACTGGGCGCACATCGCTTCTACACCGGTCATTGGGTCAGCGGAATATTAATGGCGCTATTAACCCTCAGCGGTGCCGGTCTGATGCTCACCATCATCTGGTGGCCCATAGATTTTCTAATCATCCTCTTGGGCCAATTCCACGACTCCCAGGACGACCGAGTTGCTTGGTAACAGCGGTTTCTTTGAGTATTCGGCAGCAGGTTAAGTATTGGGCCGTGCAGGAAACGGTATGCAACATGGGAAGCGCCAATGGTGGAAACGTGTGGCTCTCACCCGGAACAATACGCCTACGAGGGAATCGCAGGACCCTGGACGCGGTCGAAGCGGTCCATACGCTGCTTCTCCAGGGACATCGCGAGATTCCCGATCCCTGCCGGCACGCAGGTGCCCAAAACCATTTGCGTTGCGGTATACTTGGAGATGTTAAAGCGTGCATTTCGTGCTGCCGGAGTTTCATGGGTTTGGAGAAACGTATGTCAACGTGTACCGAAATTGTACGACCGATGATTATGGGCGTGGTGAATGTCACGCCGGACAGTTTCAGTGATGGCGGCAGGTTTTCTACCTCCACTGGCATTGATCATCAGGCTTGTATTGAGCAGGGCCTTGCCTTGGTGCAGCAGGGGGCAAGCATACTGGATATCGGCGGTGAAGCTTCATCTTTTCATCGGCCGGGCGTGGTGCCTGTGCCGGCGGATCAACAGATCCATCGCGTAGTTCCCGTCATTCACGGCTTGGCAGCGAGTCTTGGTGAATTACCGAAAACCGATCCCGCAGTCCTCATCAGTGTGGATACGCGCTGCAGTGCCGTGGCGCAAGCCGCCATCTCCGCCGGTGCCGGGATGATTAACGATACGTCCGCCGGAGAGCATGATCCGGATATGTTTCCATTGGCGGCCCGCACCGGTTGTTTTGTGGTGCTGATGCACATGTGGGTGGAAAGCCCGCAGCATCCGCCGCTGGCACGGGAAAATATCTGTGCGGACGTTTTTGGGTATCTGCAACAGCGGGCGAAAGCGGCCATGGAGGCCGGCATCGTCCGGGATCGCATTCTGCTGGATCCCGGGCTGGGTTTTGGTAAAGCGACGGAAGATAATTGGCGAATACTGTCGCATATTGACCAGTTGGTAGACTGCGGCTTTCCGGTGGTTCTCGGGGCCTCGCGGAAGAGATTTCTATCGACGATTATTCCGGATGGAGCATCGGACACGTGGGAACAACGGGATATGGCCACAGCGCTGGTAACAGGCCTGGCGGCCCAGCGCGGGGTGCTGGTGCATCGTGTGCATAATGTTGGGTTGGCGGCGATGGCCTTGCGGGTTAATGCCCGATGCCGGGGCGTGTAGTAAGCAATTCGATGCCAAGCGATTGACAGGCACTTGGCGGGCAGGGCAATTCTGTGGATAATTCGCGCATGGGAACCGCGGTTGGCGAGCGCTGCCGCAGCCCGGTATTCTGGTGGCTTTGAGGCGCGATGTCGCGGACAGGATTTTTGAATGCAGTTTTTACTCCACGGCGGCTTGGCGGCGGATGTGGGCGACGCGATGATTCGTCACGGCCATCGGGTACATCAGATCGGAGAGCTTGCCGACCAGGTGCCCGTAGCCAGCGTTCCAAAGGAATTGCTGGCCGATTTAGCGAAGCGGCAGTGGTGCCTTCTAACGGCGGATCGTGATTTTATCCATGCCGTTTATGATCAAGGCCTGTCATTTCCGCTGTGTATGGTGCTGTTGATTGCCGAACCGCGGCAACGCGGTGCCGCAGTGGATCGGCTTTTTGAACGCTACAAGCGACTGTCACCCAAGCGGCTTTATACCGTCACGCCGGGCAGGGTGAAGGTGCGGCAGTTACCCGGTTAACAACACGATTATGATTGAACTCTCAGAACAAACCGCCCTGGAATATTTACGCCACCGCGGGAGCGTTTCTCCCGAAGGGGAAGTGCTGGTGCAGAGCCTGTCGGGCGGGGTGGCCAATGTCGTGCTTAAAATTATGGACATGAACGCGGGCGAGCCGGTGGGAACGGACATGCGCACGGCGGGGCAGATTAAGCGTGGCGTTCCGGATAAGCGCATGCGCTCTGGAGCCTGTTTTGTCATTAAGCAGCCGCTGGGGGAATTTCGTACTGCCGCCAGGTGGGCCGTGGATCGCGATCGTGTTTGGGGGGAGCGTGACGCCTTGATCATGCTGGGGGAAATCCTGCCTGCCGATTCGCTGCCAACGGTTCTATGGAGTGATTTAGAAAATTACATTCTGGCCATTTCTGTAGCGCCGGTGGGGGCGGTGAATTGGAAGAAGCAGTTGCTGACGGGGCAGGTTGATCGGCGCGCGGCGGAGGCAGCGGCAGAAATTCTTGCCATGCTGCACGCATCTACCATGACTGATGCGAAATGGGCGCAACGCTTTGGTGATCCACGGGGATTTATCCAACAGCGCATTGATCCCTATCTGCGGTTTGTCGCCGAGAAGAACGAAACCGTGGCCCCGGCACTCCGGGGACTCGAAGCGGAGCTTCTCAGCCATACTAAATGTCTGATTCATGGTGATTTTTCGCCAAAAAATATGATGTGGCGGGCACCGGGGGAGGGCCAAAGCGCTCATTTATTTATTTTGGATTTTGAAGTGGCGTTTTACGGTAATCCCGCTTTCGATGTGGCGACACTTTTGAATCATTTGATGCTCAAGGCGTTTTATTTGAAAAAACGCTGGCGGGCCGCCATGATCGCGGCGGACTATTTCTGGCAGACGTATCGCGAAACGGCACCCAAGGCCATGGCTGGGGAGATTTCAGACAGCGGGGGAAAAATTCTCGCGGCGTTGATGCTGGCGCGGATGGATGGTAAATCTCCGGTTGAATACATTACGGAGGAAGATCAGAAGAACGTCATCCGCCAGTGTGCGACAGAATGGCTGCTGCAGGAAGATCTTTCCATGGATGGGGCCATTGATCATATTGCAGGTTATTTGGATCAGGGTTAATCAGCCGGAAAAGAGTTGCAATAAAGGGTGCCTCACAGTAAACATGAGGCAGAGCACGGGGCAGCGCTTGCTGGAAATACGCCAGCCATTAGGATATAGGTATTGGAATGGGGTGCAGAGCATGGTTTGCAGCCTGAAAAGTATGTAAGTGGAGTAAACAATTTTATGGATCGCACCTTAATTATTCTCAAGCCTGATTCCGTACAGCGGGGGTTGATCGGAACTATTATCTCCCGGTTTGAACACAAGGGATTAAAGATTGTCGGCATGAAGTTTTCGCGTATTGCTCCGGCGGTGGCGCACGAACATTATGCCATGCACAAAGGCAAACCTTTTTATGATTCACTGGTAAAGTTTATGACCAGTGGTCCGGTGGTGCTGCTGGTGCTGGAAGGAAATAATGTTATCGATGTTAGCCGTAAGATGATGGGGGCTACTTTCGGCTATAAGGCTGAGCCTGGCACAATTCGTGGGGATTTCGGCGTTTCCAGTGCGTTTAATCTCATACATGGCAGTGATTCTCCGGAGACGGCCAAAGCTGAAGTTTCGCGATTTTTTAAGGCCGAAGAATTATTTGATTTCAGTCGGGCGTTGGAACCATGGATTTACGATCTATCCAGTGGTAATCCACAATAGTTTCCGCAATGAGAGATCGCTGGGCAATTGGAGTGTGCGATGATTATTAAAAGTAGTGATGCAGTGCCGGCCAAGCCGGTAACAATGGCGGGAGCGAATCGGGTAACGATGCGCATGCTCCTGGGGCCTCTGGAGCAGTGCCCGACATTTGCCATGCGTAAATTTACCGTTGAACCCGGTGGATTTACCCCGCATCATCATCATGATTATGAACATGAAGTATTAATTTTAGCGGGCCGTGGGGAAGCATTGACGCCGGACGGAACCAAGTCTCTGAAGGCCGGCGATGTGGTTTATGTGCCGGCCAATGAGATGCACCAGTTTCGTAATTCTGGTGCGACCAATTTTGAATTTATTTGCCTGGTCCCCGCCCGGGTGCATGCCCCTTGCGCGGTCTAAAGGCCGGCCGCCGGAGCGTGCCTGATGGATATGCCCCTTTCTAACAGCGCGATTAAAACCTCCGGAGCGGTGGCGTGCGTTGACGTGGCGGGACACACGCTGGAACTATTTAACCAGACGCATCTGCTCTTTGAAGCGATGCTTCAGGATATTGCCGCCGCCAAGGAACGAGTTTGGCTGGAAACGTATATTTTTTCCGATGATCGCGCTGCACATGCCATTGCCGATGCGATGGTGTGCCGCGCGCGGGATGGCGTGGATGTGCGGTTGCTCTATGATGCGCTGGGCAGTCAGCATACTGAACCAGCCATCTTCAAAAAGCTGGCTGCCGGTGGGGTTCAGGTACACGCCTATCACCGGGTTAAAGAGGCCTTACGCTCCATAGCGGCATTTATCATTCTTAATCGCCGCGATCATCGCAAATTGCTGGTGGTGGATAATCGCTGCGCCTATTTCGGGGGGATGAATATTAACGATCATGGCCACCTCTTCCGGGCCTCGCCCGACGATCCATCTGTTGATCCGGCTGCGGCCTGGCGGGATATGCACATCCGTATGACCGGTCCGCAACAGGTGGAGGTTGCCCATAGCTTTGAACGATCATGGATGCACGCCAAGGGCGAGCAGATGCCGCCCCGTCCCAGCGGCTATCGGCGAGTGAAGCTGGGGGATGCCCGTGAATCCATCCACTTTTTTGATACCGGGCCGGGGCTTAAGTTCAGCCGGGCACCGCGCGTATTTCGCCGGTTGCTGCGCGCCGCTAACCAGAGCGTGGTTATCGTCATGGCTTACTTTATTCCCGTGGGGCGTGTGATGGGAGAAATCATTCGGGCGCGGAAAAGAAAACTGCACGTGCATGTGCTGGTTCCCGCTATGACCGATGTACCGATCGCCCAGTATGGTGCCTGGTATCTGTATCGTAAACTTTTGCGATTGGGTGTACGGTTGTATGAGCGTAAGAACCGCGTCATGCACACGAAAGCCATGGTCATTGACCGGCAGTGGACGGTGGTTGGTTCGGCCAATATGGATCCGCGCAGCTTATATATCAACCTCGAATTTATGGCAGTGATACGCTCGGCTGCCTTTGCCCAGGCTGTAGTCCGTATGACCCGCGGCGAATTACGCCGCAGCCGTCGGGTGCGATTTTCCGACTGCGAAAAGCGCACGCTCAAGCAGCGGTTCCTTAGTACGCTGGCCTATTCCTGTCGCTGGTGGCTATAACAAAAAGGCGGGCGCGGCTTTTTGCCGCACCCGCCTGATTGACTTAGTATCGGAAAATGGAAATCAGCTCTCCAGGCCGCCGCGGTATTTCTTGGCGGGGCGTTCGGATTCGGAAGATTCCCGTTCTTCACCCCATTGGGCGCGTTTGAGCGACAGGCCGATTTTCCGGTCTTCGATATCCACGCGGAGGATCTTGACTTCCAGTTCATCATCAAGCTTGACCATGTCCTGCGGATTTTCAACCTTGTTGTCGGAAAGTTCGCTGATGTGCAGCAGACCTTCCAGACCCGGTTCAAGTTCCACAAACACGCCGAAGTTGGTGATCTTGGTGACCTTGCCTTTGACGATCATGCCGGGGTGGTAATTCGTGGGAATAGCGTGCAGCCATGGGTCTTCCGCCAACTGTTTGACGCCCAGAGCTACGCGGTTCTTCTCTTGATCCACGCTGAGGACCACGCATTGAATGGCGTCGCCCTTCTTGATCATCTCGCTGGGATGCACAATTTTCTTGGTCCAGGACATATCGCTTACGTGCAGCAAGCCATCAATGCCTTCCTCAATTTCAATAAAGGCCCCGTAGTTGGCCAAATTGCGGACCTTGCCGGTGACCACGGTGCCGGGCGGATATTTTTCCGCCAGAACGGTCCAGGGATTGGCTTCGGTTTGTTTGACACCGAGGCTGATTTCCTGTTTTCCTTTATTGACTTCCAGCACCACAACATCAACTTCTTCACCCACAGAAAGCATCTCTCCGGGATGATTGATACGTTTGGTCCAGCTCATTTCAGAAATGTGCACCAGACCTTCAACGCCTTCTTCAAGTTTAACAAAAGCACCATAGCTCATGATGTTGGTGACCTGACCCTTGATGCGCGTGCCGACCGGGTATTTCTCATCCACATGTTCCCATGGCGAGGCATGTTTCTGCTTGAGACCCAGGGCAATTTTTTCCTTTTCGCGGTCTACATTCAGAACGGCAACTTCAATTTCCTCGTCCAGTTTGACCATATCGGATGGGTGGTTAATGCGGCCCCAACTCATATCGGTAATGTGCAGCAGCCCGTCCACACCGCCCAGGTCCACAAATGCGCCGAAATCGGCAATATTCTTAACCGTACCCTTGCGCACCTGCCCGACAACAATTTCATCAAAGAGTTTCTGTTTGGCTTCGCTGCGGTGACGCTCCATGAGTTTGCGACGGCTGATCACAATATTGCGGCGTTCAAGATCAATTTTAAGAATTTCGGCGTCAATAATCTTGTTAATAAACTCGCCAATATCCGCTGGGCGCCGAATATCAACTTGTGAAGCCGGCAAGAACACCGGCACGCCGATATCCACCAGGAGGCCCCCCTTGATTTTACGCGTGACTTTACCGCTGATCGGATCGCCTTCTTTTTTGGTGTTGACAATGGTTTCCCATCCGATGATGCGATCGGCTTTCCGCTTGGAAATCTGCACCAGACCATTCTCTGATTCCACCTGTTCCAGCAGGACGGTGATTTCATCGCCCACTTCCACGGAGGACGGATCATCAAACTCCCGCATCAGCGAAAGCACGCCTTCGCTCTTGAGTCCGATTTCCAACACGACATCATCGCCGCGGATATTGACGATTTTACCTTTAAGCATCGAGCCGTTGGTAAAACTGTTGCCGCTTTTCTCCAGCAATCCGCCAATTTGGGCGTCATCAATATTTTCAAATTTGCTCTGGATTTCCACGGAGGCGGCTTGATCATCCAAGCCCAATTCTTTGAGTAACGCGAAATTAACCATAAACGATTTGGAACCTTTCCCCGTGATAACCGCATTAAAAGTGAATAGACCGCGGAAATGACGGGCGAAAAAGACCGGCCCAGACTTTATTTCCTCAGCGACATTGCTGATGAAAATCCCGGGCTGACGCCTTACCGGGCTTATCCACGGACTGGGAAATGTCTTGTCATAAACAATTCACCCGACTGTGGATAAGCACATGAGTATACAGGATGGCGTAAATAGATCAAATCGTGGGCTTTCTGTAATCAGTTCAAAACGGTATTATTGACTATGCGTTAGATAAGAAGCGAAAAAGGTTATGAATTTACTAACACTGATTATGCGATGGCTCCATATTGGCGGGGCGATTATTTTAATTGGGTCCCCCATTTTTATACGCTTGTTTCTACTGCCGGCTTTGGCCGGTGAAGAGCCGGTCCAGCGGGATGCTATTATTGATCGCATCAATAAGCCCTGGCGGATGTTTCTGGGAATTGTCATTCTGTTGCAGATTATTTCCGGGGTTTATTGGCTTTTGGTGGTGATCAATTTGCGCGCCGAGCCGCCACTTTATCAACTCTTGCTGACGGTAAAACTCCTGGCAGCGCTGGGTTTGTTTTTTCTTTTGTCGGTTCTGGCGGGGCGGGCCACGATGTTTGCGTCGTTTCGGCAGGCCGCAAAAAACTGGTATTCCGGATGTGTTTTGTGCGGCATTATCATTGTCATGTGCGCCGGTGCCATGCGGCTTAGGCCGTTAAAACATCCAGTAAAAAACGTGCATGGTGCGATTATTCTCCGCACTGCCCCCGGCAATAATTGATGACGCGGGTAACGCTTTGGCTGTCCATTCGCTTGCCATACCGCCGGGCAATCGTGACAATGCTGCACAACCGGTTCTGCGGCTGCCATGGTGGCGGCCCGAAGTCTGGTAATTGCGGCGATATGGTGTTGGTTGAATCTGCTATCGGCTCATAATCTGGTTAAACGATATGGTACACGCACAGTGGTCAACCAGGTGTCGTTTGATGTGGGGCACAAAGAAGTCGTCGGCCTGCTGGGCCGCAATGGAGCGGGGAAGACCACCAGTTTTCGCATGGCCATTGGCATGATCCGTCCGGATGCCGGGACGGTTCTTTTTGATGGTGCGGATATTACGCATCTTCCCATGTACAAGCGGGCGCGGCGCGGCATGGGTTATCTCTCGCAGGAGCCATCGGTGTTTCTCCGCCTGACGGTAGAACAAAATCTGCTGGCGATCTTGGAACAGACCCGGCGCACCGGTGCCCAGCGCCGTGAAGAAGCTGATCGCCTGCTGGAGCAGTTCGGCCTGACCAAGACGCGGCGGCAAAAGGCGTTTACCCTTTCGGGCGGTGAACGGCGAAAACTGGAAATTGCGCGGGCCTTGATTACCAATCCATCGTTGATTCTGCTGGATGAACCTTTTAGCGGTGTGGATCCCATTGCCGTGGAGGATTTGCAGCGTGAAATCCGGCAGTTGCGCCAACAGATGGGCAAAGCTATTCTGATTACTGATCATAATGTGCAGCGAACATTGGAAGTATGTGACCGGGCATTGATTATTTCCGAGGGAAAGGTCATGGCCCAGGGGACACCCAAGGAATTAATTAATAACCCATTGGTGCGCCAGACGTATCTGGGCCACAGTTTCAAGGGCGACGAATTCGGATAATCTATGGGTGAACCTTGCGTTATTTTTGATTTCGACGGTGTGATCGCCAACACCGAAGAATTACATTTGGCGGCGTACAATCAGGTCCTGCTGGCATCGGCGGAAGCTGTCGGCCGGGTTATTCACATTACGCCTGAACGCTATTTTTCCCGATACATCGTATTTGGAAATTATGAAGGCTTTCGCACGATGCTCCAGGATCAGGGCATCCAGCCATCGGCCGAACTTTTGGATCAGCTATGCGCCCTAAAAGATAAAATTATGGATGGCCGCCTTGGCGACGCACCGGCACCCATGGCGGGGGTTGCACAGATGATTAACTATCTGGTGTCGCGTGAGGTGGCCTGCGGTATATGCAGCGGAGCACGGCGTGCGGAAATAACGACACTGTTGAAAGCCTTTGCGTTGGAATCCTTTTTTCCGGTAATCGTCTCCATAGAAGATGTCACGCGCAGCAAGCCCGATCCGCAGGGATATCGCCTGGCGTTTGACCGCATCAACGCGCTACGCGATGGCAACTTGGATATTGCCAGTTCTCTGGTCATTGAAGATACCGAAGGCGGAGCCGCGGCCGCCCACGGAGCGAAACTGCGCGTTTTGGGGGTCGCGACAACCAGCAACTTGGAATCTGTGCGGAAATGGGCGGATTTTGCATTTGCGAATCTGCTGGATGTTCCATTACGCCAATTAGATCAATGGATTGGGTTAACGGCGGCCGGGTGACAACGAGAATTCTCGGCCGGTTTCCGAATTCGAATTAGCGAGTTAGCTACGATTTCCGGTCAACAGTTGCGAAGGAAAATCTCCGATTGTTGGCGATCACGTCGCTTCACCACGGCGCTGATGTTTCGCGATGATACGCTTCGATCGTTCTTGCTCTACCAGTGAACAGGTGTCTATAATAATGCTACGGAGCGTAAGTCGCGCAGAATTTCGCGTGGCGTGAAGATTATTCTACCGAACCGTTATCATCCCCTTCATTACGCTGACGCAAGCGCGCGAAATATTCCGCCCCGGTATCGCAGTTCCGTCATCTAATTGATGGCGATCGCACGATCGCGAGTCCTATTTTGGGAGCTGCTACTGTATCGGGTTGGCAACGTGCAACGAGTCACGGCGCACCGCGCCGCCTCGGTTTGACCGGCGCTGGCAAAATCGTGTGTGCGTTGACAGGTGATTCCACGCCTCGAGATAGGAAAGGAACCGATCATGCAAGTTTATCTCAACAGGCGGTCGGGCCTTACACGATTGGAGCTAATTGTGTTACTGGCGGCCGGTTTCATAACGATCGCCCTGCTGAAACCCACCATCTGTGTCGTTTGCGAATTACCAAACCGCGCCGTTTGTTCCGCCAATATTCGGGGTATCATCCAATCCATGTACATCTAC
>DAHXLH010000258.1:0-9802 GCA_027366115.1 Phycisphaerales bacterium | reverse complement strand
GCGGATGAACAACAGCGGTTCGCCGAACGTGGATTTACAAATGAACCCAAACGCTGCAAAACCTGCCGCGATGCACGGAAAGCCCAACAGGGCGATTCGGGCGGTCGTGGTGGAAGTCGTAGTTTCTCTTCTCGATCCGGTAGCGGTGGCGGCGGCGGCGGAGCCCGCGGCGGCTTCTCTTCCGGTCCCCGTCAAATGTTCCCAGCGACCTGCGCGTCCTGCGGACAGCCGACGGAAGTTCCTTTTAAACCATCAGGGAATCGTCCGGTATATTGCCGTGACTGTTTCCAAGCGCAGAAGAGCAGTCGGTAAACGACTTCTCTTCCCGAGCGCTGCATTATTTGGGCGCTTGGTTGCCGTATGACTTCGTTGTTGTACGGCCCTATTTAACGGCGAAGTGTTTTCGCCAACGATGAGCGCATGATCCTGCCATGTAATGTGGCGGATTACGCTAAAGAACCACAGGCAAACGGGCCGGTTGCAAAACCGGCCCGTGTTCTTTTACGGCATCCGCACGACGGTGTGGAGGGATGCGGAAACCTGGAACTTGGAACTTGGAACTTGGCACTTGGAACTTGGAACTTGGAATTCTAGAACCTGGAATTTGAGATTTGAAATATTTTGGAAGCGCTCGCACTGCTATTTTGCGTGGCTCCGCAGAAGCGCGACCAGCGGGCTGGCCGGCTTACCAGTGAATTCCTGTTCTCACCTCACCTGTAATCAACAATCCGGCACCCCCGCGTCACGAGGGCGGCTTTTACATGCGGACGCGCTTGCGAAGGCCGGTGCCGGCCAACAAGGCTAATGATCCCAATGCCACAAGCCCAACAGATGCAGGTACCGGCAGGGGGCCGCCGGCCGGAACGGTGTTCAATCGCGTCCTAGGAGCCTGTCCGAGTAATGGCCGGGATTGCGATTACTCGGACAGGCTCCTAGAGCACCGTGGTGATAACCCGGTGGTGGATTGGCGACCCTGGATCAAACACCGGATTATCATCCGATGCTCTAAAAGTCGTGACGATCAGGGGCACCTCCACACGTCAATTTCTGACGTTCCGCGGTATACCCGCGTTTCGCCAACGGCTTGACGCTCGCCGCTAAATGCCAAATGCCGCATAACGCCCCCGGCAGTTGCGAAATTTTCTGATCCCTATATAGTCCGGATTGGCGTTTTGGATTTGGGTTAACGGAGTTGCGGATATGCGGTCACGGGCGGCAAGGTTTATAGGTGTTGCGGCGATGATTGGCTTTTTGTCGGCTTCTACCGCTTCGGCAAAGATTACCGTTTCCAATTTATTTACCAATCATGCGGTTCTGCAACGAAACGCGGTCATTCCGGTATGGGGTTGGGCAAAGCCGGGGGAGAGTGTTACGGTTCGCTTTGCCGGGCAGCAGCGCACGGCCGTCGCTGACGCGAAGGGCAAGTGGATGGTACGCCTGGCACCGCTGCACGCGGACGCGCAGGGCCGCACGATGATTATTTCCGGCGGCAGTCGTCTGGAGATTCATGATGTGCTGGTGGGAGACTTGTGGGTCTGTTCCGGGCAATCCAACATGCAGTTTCCGGTCGATGGCTCATGGGCCCGCGCGCTGCACGCCCGCAAGGAAGTTGCGGCCGCTGATTTTCCGCTGATTCATCTGCTGAAAATCCCGCGGGATAATACGCCGCAGCCACAGGATAATTTCAAGGCATCGTGGATGGTCTGCTCTCCTGCGACGGTTAAACGATTCAGCGCCGTAGGATATTTCTTCGGGCGTGATTTATTTAAACATCTGCATATCCCAATTGGAATAATTGATTCCTCCTATGGCGGAACGGTGATCCAGTCGTGGACGCCCATGTCCGCACTACGGCGCACGCTGGCTCTGCATGGTGAATTGCAATGGTTTGCTTCGGCGGCCCGGCGATATCATGAGCAATTGCAGAAGTATCAGAAGAAAATGGCCGCATGGTCCGCGGCTGCGCGCCATGCCCGGGACGCCGGGCAGGCAATACCAGCACGTCCGCACATCAAGCGACCGCAAAATCCTTTCACGTTAAGCCGCCCTTCCCCGGACATGGCTCCGGTATCCATATTTAATGCCATGATTCATCCGCTGATTCCATACGCCATCCGTGGGATGGTGTGGGATCAGGGCGAAAACAATGCGTGGGTCAACGACCCCATTTACGGCACACGTTTAGCCGCGATGATCAAAGCCTGGCGGCGTGACTGGGCGACGCCGACGGCACCGTTTTTAATCGTGCAGATTGCCCCATACTTCCATTATCCCAAGCCGACGGTGGGCGTGCCGCTGGTCTGGCAAGGGGATGAAAATGCCGTGCGAACCTTGCCCGATGTCGGCATGGTGGGCACGATGGACATTGGCAATCTACACAATATCCACTTCCGGGATAAGCAGGATGTCGGTAAGCGATTGACGCTGCTGGCTTTGAACATGGTGTATGGACATGGGGCGGTGCGCACCCTTGGCCCGATGTACAAAGCCATGCGTGTAGATGGGTCAAAAATTGTTATTCGGTTTCAGGATGTCATCGGCGGATTAGCCAGTCGTAATCGCAAACCGTTGGACTGGTTTGAAATCGCAGGAGCGAACCACAAGTTTGTACCGGCCAAAGCGGAAATTATCGGTGACACGGTGGTAGTTTCCGCCGCTGCCGTTCCGCATCCTGTAGCCGTGCGTTTCGCATGGAGTTGTAAGGCCGTGCCAAACCTGATGGATAAAGCCGACATGCCGGTATTGCCGTTCCGCACGGACCATTGGCCGCTGCGGTAGGTAGTTGGCAACTGACATAACGGGCAATCGCAATCGATCATCGCGTCCCGACCACTGACTCCTTCGGGCAACCGTGCTCGCTCCCTGTGAATAATCGCACTCATAGCTCTCCCTTAATTCTAAATTCAGCATTCCTGTATCAGAGTCACCACCGCTGCAATCCGGAAACGTACGATAAGAATATCTCAGTCTCGTCAGGATGCCAGGCGCGCACACTGCGGAGCGCTCACCGCAGGATCTTTTGCTGTCCACCACGTTTGCCGCCCCTGGAAAATGGGCGGCCTAAAACAGGGCGGTATTGGAAAAATGGCGCGGTCGGCGGACGTAACCTCGCGGCCACATTTGGTGATCCTCAACCGGCATATTTTATACCCGGTGCCGCTTTGGCCGCCAGTCTTGTGTTTGGCAGGCTCGTTAATCTGCGTGAATGCCGATGGCAGCAGGGTGTGACTTCAGGAGCCGTTTGGCCTTTTGGATAACCTGTGGGGAATTGGGGAGGGCCAACCTAAGTCGAAAATTTGGGAAATGGACGTGGATTACCGGGCCGTGCCATCGGTCGGATTTTAGTGTGATTTGCCTTGCGTCCAAGAGGGAAAATCCACGGCAGCCCACATCAATCCACTGCGGTGCCAGACTTATTATCTCCGGCTGGTTGTGACGCTGGAACGCTGCAAGAGCCAATGCCGTGAGACTGCTGGCAATAAAAATAGCCACCGCAATCGATGACAAGACGGTAAGCGGAGCCGGGTTGCGGTGCGCCATTATCCCGGTCGCTGAAAAGGCTGCCGCCATAAGCCCGGCTGACAGCAAAGCCGTTAAGCCGCCTTGGCAAAGAAACGGTATGGCTTCACCCAAACAGAAGCCCCGGACAAAGGGTTCGGCCCACCGCATTTCTCCGTACCCATCAATTGCCGTCTGATCCAGAGGAGGGCTAAATTGCGGGTGCCACGCACATGGCTGGGACATGGATATGCAGCCCCGGGGCAACGCTGCTTGCAGGCGTCTGATATCCGTTTTCTCCGGCATGGCGATTGTGCGTCGGCTGCGCGGGGAAGCGAAGGCAACTTTCCTCCATCCGTGATAAACCTCTCCGACCTCAACGCGGTGAATCTCAGAAAGCCCAAGGTGCTGCTCCGGCGCGGCGAACCGAATTTCATTCTCCCCAAGCATTACTGGAGCTAAGGTAAGCATGAGCAGGGTCTGGTAAGCCAAAACAATAATGGTACCGAGCAAGATAACCCCCAGCACAAGCGCGACCAATGCCAGCATCGTCATTTTCCACGCATCCGCGACCTGGGGAAAGCAAGCCGCAATCAAATACGGAATAGGCAAGGATGCTAACGCGATAAAAAATGAGAGTCGGAGGATCGCTTTGACGAACGGTCGCAGTGACGGAATGCGCGATGGTTGCAAGTGCCTTTTTTGGCAGGAGAATGGTTCGTAGCAAAATTTGCGCTCGACGCGCCGCCTCGGACCGCTGGATTGCCCAGCGTCGGAGGCTAAAGCAAATTCGGTTGAAGTCCGTGGTGGTATTTCCGCAGCAAGACTCTCGCCCTGGTTGCCTTTCGGCAGCGAGTCGCTCAGGCCTGAAGTGCTTTGCGCCATCGCCCCCAGTGATCCAACCGTCGCATGTATCAGATCGCCGATGTTTCGGCGCTCAAATCGGCGAAGTTTCTCCGCCAAATCCATTGGGTTGATAGCGCAGTCGAGGCCTTCGGAAATATAAGCGGTGAACTCGCCCAAGATTACCCCGGCGCTGGGCCAATAGGATAGGTGCGTTTCATCCGGGCGTATCATGCTTTCGGAGTACCCGCCGCAGCGGGCCAGTGCCCGGCGAACAACGACTGCAATCTTGGCATCGGAAGCGGCGTTGTTCTCCAGTCCATTGATAAATGCCGCCTCCGATAGGGACCGCCGAAGCAGTGGAAAGGTGCCCCGCCGGAGGAGCAACGGTGGCAAAAATAACAGGGATATGTCCGCCAGCATTGCGGCGATGCCCATCCTTGTGAGTTGACCATCTGGCTTGACAAGCGCCCTGGCTATAAAAACCATTCCAGTAAAACAAGCGGCTGCGCCAGCCAGCATTAATGTTAAAATAACAGTTCTTAGTGTTCGCGAGGTCCACAGTAACGCATAACCGTCCGCCGCGGCGGCCCTTCTGGCGCTGCTTAATTGCGGCCAGCTTTTGGCCGTCAGAATATCAAGCAAGGGAAGCGGTACGTTCCAATTCGAAAGCATCCTCGGATCAATCGGTGATGGGGCATTGCTCGTGGGCCTTTTCATATCCATCTCGCAACTTTGATCCACGATCCGAACCGGCAGAACGGAGATTAACGACAGCCCAATTCTACCCGCTGCGCAGCAGGCTTCGCAATGGGGTACTTGAGAATGGATGCAGCGGAATGTTCTGGCGCATCGGCACCCCGTCGGATCGCAGGTTCCTCGCGGCGCGAAGTGGCGCTTCGCCTCGTGCCCGGCCGGCTTAATTTTGAACCAGGGTTGCCCGTAGCCGGCTGGCGGCTTGCTCGGTGACAATGCGGACTTGCCGGGGCGAATGTCCGCGTTCATCCAGAATCTCAACGGTGTTGCGGCCGGACTTAAGCCAGACGGACGGAATATAAAGCCCCATCGGCATGGTTTGATCCGGGTATAAGCCTAAGTCATGGCCGTTAACCAGTATGTGCCCGCTGGACAAACCGCGGTAGGACACCCGCAGGACACTATGGGCATTATTGCCGCGCTTCCAATTGAACGAACCCTTGAAAAACCGTGGCGGGCCATTGTGTATGGCAGAACCAGTCACAGGCGTCCACGCAATGTCGGATTTATTCAGGCCTGATCCATCGCGCATTTGCCAGGGCGTAACGCGCTGAATCCCGTTGGCGGGGAATAGCTGTATGGCGGCTGTTCCCATAATTCCGCCGGCACCAGAGGTGTTCTGCACCAGAACATCCAGATTATTAGAGCCGGATTTGTTCCAGTATTTTCGCAGCGCCACGTGAAATTCCTGCCCAAAGCCTTTGTGCGTCAGAATTTTATGGCCATTAACAAATACGGTGCCGTTGTCGTCGACATCTGTAAACGTCACAAGCGCCGCTGCGGCACTGCTGATTTTCGGCAACGCCAGATGATACCAGGCATAGCCACGGCGCCCATGAAAATAATCCGTTCCGGTGGAAACACTTTGCCAGCCATTGCCCGTGTAATCCGCCTGCTGAATTGTTTTTACATCGGCGGCGAAGTTGCGGGATAAAGGCTTAACCTGCCAGGTTCGCAGCGCAATTGTCCTTAGCGGTGCCTGTTCAAGCGCCACATTGCCCCAGATCCCTTTGGCCAGAACTTTATTCAAAGGGCCAAGATAATTATAAAGCTTGGTTCTGCCATGTTCGGCGGTAAAAACCGCGATCACATTTCGGCCCCTGCGCAATGTAACCGGAATGCTTCCCGCGTGCGTTACAGTATCGCCATATTCACCGTTAATAAAAATGGATGCAAGGTTGGAAACATGGCTGAAATTTAATTGATATTTTCCACCGTCGCGGCTATTGACCGCCGCGCGATACCAGCACCAGGGACTGAGAATTCCATCGGCTCCCATGGACTGAGGCTGCGAGGCCTTAAGCCAACCCGTTGGCTTGAATGTCAGTTGGGCAGGCGCGGTGAGGGTGGTGAACTGCCAGTGATGAATCTTCGGCGGCGTTGGAAGTGATGGCGTCGTCTTGACTGTGTTTTTCAACGCAACCGGCTGGGGACCTGAGCCAAACACCAAGGCAGCGGCGATGGAGTGGCCGGCCGGCGTGTCGGTGGAAAGCGTCCACTTGCCATGGGCTTTCTTTATTTGCCCCGCATACGCCGGGCCAACAATCACAACGGACCCGGCTTTGGACGTAACAAACCAGGTATGCTTTTCCATGAGTCGATTTTCAATAATCACCCGCAGGACATGTTGGCCGACCGTGGCTGTCGCAGTGCGTGGCTTCATGCCGGATGGAAATACCGCACCGACGCCGAAAATATCGCCGTTGCTCTGCCTGATTTGCCGCATGGCTCCGCCGGTGCGTGCGAGGCGTTGGCTGACAAAAGAAATATCCGCACGATTTCCAGGATGGCCATATAGCACAACCGTGGTCATGTTGCTTTCATGCTGGACACCCAAAATGCGGGAATAAGCTGATGCGATCTTCCAGGTTTTACCCAGGGCGGCATTCAGCACCACGGGACGGATTCTTCGCTCCGCAACACGCAGTTTGGTGCCATTTTTCATAGTCGCCGTCACGGTTTGCCCATGGGTGTTGTCCAGAAATACAATGGTCCCCGCCGGTGCCGTGCGGGCCAGCACGCGCACACCCGTGGCGAAGGATTGGTATTTTGCATCGGTATTGACGCTGTCTTCAAGAATATTAGCGAAGCTGCGGGCAAAATAATTGGCCCGTTTCATGTTGTAATAAATAGGGCGTAAATCGCCGCCCTGGCCGATGGCGGCGGAATAGTCATAACATGCCGCCAATTCATTGTCATTCCACAGCCAGAAATTGGTGCTCCCCACCAGCATATAAAAGTTATAGCCTGATCCGCCGAACGCGATGATCTTCCAGATGCCGCGATTTAATTGCACCTGCTGCGGCCGGGACATGGCACCGTAACCGTGATACCATGTGCGCGACGACCAGAATTCGGTGGTGTACCACGGGCTGGTGCGTGTGGCATCATTCCAGGGATTATGGCCGGCCGGGTCAAAGCCGTGATGCATGCCGCTGAAAAACAGCGGCACTTGTATGCCGTGCTGCCGCGCCATGTTGTATAAGTCCCGGAAATATTGGTTGGGCATGTCGGTACCCCAGCCCTGCGGATCTTCATTTTCCAACTGCACCAAGATGACCGAGCCGCCATGATTTATCTGATTACGCGCCACAATCGGCAGGAGTTGATTCCAGAATTGCCGCAGCGGATTCATAAACGCCGGATCATCCTCTCGCACCACCACGCCTTTTTCAAACGCGAGCCACAGTGGATAACCGCCGTCATCCCATTCCGCACAGTCATAGGGTCCGCAGCGCACCAGCGCGTACATGCCCAATTTGTGAATTAATTTGAGAAACGCATCGAGGTTGGCCCGACCATGAAAATCAAAAACGCCGGGCTTGGGTTCCTGAAAATTCCAGAAGACATAGGTTTGCACGGTATTAAAGCCGGCGCGTTTCATTTTCAACAGACGGTCTTTCCATAAGGCCCGGGGAACCCGCGCGTAATGAAAGCTTCCGGAGCAGATAAATACATGTTTGCCATGAATGGTAAATCCCCGGCCATTCAGGTGCATGACCTGGGCAGCAGTGCCGACGGGCTTAAACATATCGGTATTGGCCCGGGCTGATTCGGCGGACAGCAGCAGCAATCCGGTGACCAAAAGATAGACCGCAACCGGCAGAATGCCGGATGGGAATAAGACGCTTTTTCGTTTCACCGCTTTTCTCCGCAAGGGAATTAATCTCAGGGTTATGGTACTGCGCGAGGCCCCATTCGACCAGCACCGCAAACGTACAAAATTTGAACATGAAGTTCAGGATTTGCGTCAGGTGCCCCTTATAGGTTTCAGGGGACAGAGGACAGGTTAAAGAGGGGTTACAGAGGGGTTACTGGGGGTGTCAAATAGTTTCAGTCGGACTACAATCAGGGGCTAAGCAGGCGAAGAACAAGCCTGCTGTCATCCGGCAGACGGCTTTTTTGGAGCGGATAAATACCATGAGCTTAACTGATTGTACGCTACCGGGACTTCATCACATCACCGCAATAACGGCCGATGCGCAGAGGAACATCAATTTTTACTGTGACGTGCTGGCTCTGCGGCTGGTGAAACTAACGGTGAACTTTGATGACCCTGCCAGCTATCATCTCTACTACGGTGATGAACTGGGACGCCCCGGAACGGTACTGACATTTTTTGCATGGCCCGGTGCCGTACGCGGCCGGGCCGGTCCGCCACAGGCCACCGCTACCGCTTTTTCCGTTCCCACACACGCCATGGATTATTGGGTACAGCGTCTGGCCGCGCATGGCGTGGAAAGCCAACTTCAGGCTCATCGTTTCGGCGAACCGGTCCTGGCGTTCAGGGATCCCGATGGCATGCAGTTGGAACTTATTGGCGCGAATCTATCGGCGGATTCCCCAGCCAGACCCCGGCTTGCCGGATCCGTTCCTGAATCCATGGCCATTGTTGGAATTCACAGCGTAACTCTAACCGAGCGTAAAACTGATGCTACCATTCATTTGCTTACCGAGGTCATGAAATACCAGAGTGCCGGGAGCGAAGATAACCGCCGGCGGTATCAGGCGGGAACCAACGACCATGGGCCGGGGACGATTGTTGATATCGTGCACGAACCGGCTATGGGCCACGGGACGCTGGGTGCCGGCGTGGTCCACCATGTGGCGTACCGCACGCCCGATGATGCCCAGCAGGCGGCGTGGCGTGACAAAATCGCGGCCCATTTTCCGCATGTTTCGCCGGTGATGGATCGGTGTTATTTTCATTCCATTTACTTCCGCGAGCCAGGCGGCGTTCTGTTTGAAATTGCAACCGTGCATCCCGGTTTTACCGCCGATCAGGCACTAGGAGCCTGTCCGAGTAATGGCCGGGATTGCGATGGGTCTGAAATGTCCCGTATGCGCGGCGGAGGATCGAGCCGACTCTTAATAATGAGTCTGCGAGATCCGACAACAAAGCAGACGGGGCATTTCAGGCCCACCCCTAGGGCGGCGTGCTTTTTGGCTCCCCTCCGCGGCGCGGCTCCTCGGAGTACCATCCGCGTCAGGTACGCCATCGTCGCCGCTACTTGATGGCAGCCAAAAATCACGCCGTCGCAACCCGGCGATTACTCGGACAGGCTCCTAGTCCTTAAACAAGCGAGATGTTGAGCGAGTTTTTCATATTGATGATGTGCCGAACAGGCGCGCACCGCATCCGTCGCAGCGTGGCGTCTGCATCTGGTCGGCGTTCGATGTTGTGCTTGCTTATCGGGATGTCTCC
>DAHXLH010000246.1:0-15847 GCA_027366115.1 Phycisphaerales bacterium | reverse complement strand
ACTATGATCAAGTGCCGACAACCGACGACAAAATTGTCGATTGTGCGATGTTCTTTGACAAGTGAAGATTGCGTGATGTGGTAACAACAACTCCACATTGATTTTTAACCGTCCCACCACGCACATCACTTTCACTTCCTTTCGGATGTTTCCACGACATGCAGAATTGGCATTGTCAAAATCAACTTGCCCCACGCCTGGTAATTGCCCATTCGTAAAGCTGTGGTCGGGGCCACTTGAGTAACTCTGGTTGGCATTTCCGGAGTGCCCGGAAATGCACTTAAATTTAGCGCTCTTGACTGTGCTTACATTTTATACTCACAAAACCATTGACCTCACAGTTGCCTGTGAAGCCAACAACCTGTTTGTACTTGTGAAAGCACAACTTAGCTTTATATGTGGAGTTGTTGTTACCACATCACGCAATCTTCACTTGTCAAAGAACATCGCACAATCGACAATTTTGTCGTCGGTTGTCGGCACTTGATCATAGTCGGTTAAAAATCAACCGGCTGTTGAGCAGGTGCTGAAAACCCCGGGGATGTTGTCGTAATTTGCGTTGGCCATCGAACTTCGCCGACGGCCCCGATAAGCGGGAATCCTGTCAGGCGGGTTTATCCGATGCAAACCACCGATTTTGTGATTGGCAATCGAGACTCCTTGAGGTTAAGCGGTTGATTTTCAACCGCGTGGTGTTTCCTTCGCCGCTTCGGAAGCATAACGGCTTTCCGAAGCTTTTTTTATTCTCGGTGAAGATCATTTCTTCAACCGAGTTCAGTATTCTACCAAACCTTCGTGGCTTGTCAACAGCACCACAAAAATTTTATCGTCGCTTTCAAGTTCAGGCTTTAACCAAACCTTGTCGCGACGACAACGCAATACTTATATAGGGTTCTCGCGTGGCTGTCAAATCACTGCGACAATTCACCGCCGCAATTGGGAATTCCACTGCGATGGGATATTATTTTAGTGCAGGCCGGTCCGCTGCGGATAGCTTGGCTTATCTGCGGTAAATTTAATGTTTGCCGCGGTAATGTCCGAAAATAATGAGATAGGTTCTGTTTAGCGAGGAATTATGAATAACACCAACCCCCGCCGTGCCCTGGTAACAGGTATTACCGGCCAGGACGGCTCATATCTGGCGGAGTTCCTACTGGCCAAAGGGTATGATGTCCATGGCATTATCCGCCGATCCAGCAGTTTTAATACTGAACGCCTGAATCATATTTATCAGGATCCCCATGAGCACGGCCCCCGTCTGCACTTGCATTACGGCGATTTAACCGATGCATCAGGCCTGCGGGATATTCTTACCCGCACCGAGCCAACAGAAGTTTATAACCTTGGCGCCCAATCGCATGTGCGCGTCAGCTATGATCAGCCGGTCTATACCGTTAATACCGCGGGGATGGGAGCTTTGCTTTTACTGGAAGCCATTCGTGATGTGGGCCGACCCATTCGGTATTATCAGGCATCAAGCAGCGAAATGTTTGGCAAAGTGGTGGAAACGCCGCAGAAAGAGACCACACCTTTTCATCCGCGCAGCCCCTACGCGTGTGCCAAGGTTTACGCCCACTGGCAGGTCATTAATTATCGCGAAGCCTACGGGATGTTTGCCTGCAACGGCATATTGTTTAATCACGAGTCCCCCCGCCGGGGCGAAACATTTGTAACGCGAAAAGTCACGCGCGCCGCTACGCGCATCAAGCTGGGCCTGCAGGAGGCGCTGTATATGGGGAATCTCGATGCCAAGCGGGACTGGGGCTTTGCCGGCGATTACGTTGAAGCGATGTGGCTGATGCTCCAGCAGGAAAAGCCGGATGATTATGTTATTTCAACCGGAAAAACCTACAGCGTGCGGGAATGGGTTGAATTGTGCTTTAGGCAAGTAGGCCTGGACTGGAAGCAATACGTAAAAATGGATGAGCGCTATCTGCGCCCCGCCGAGGTGGATTTGCTGCTGGGTGACAGCTCAAAAGCCCAACAGGTACTGGGCTGGAAACCCAAAGTGAATCTGGAGGCTTTGGCAAAAATGATGATGGATCATGACATGCGACTGGCCGAACAGGAGAAGCTTATTCTGCAGCATAGTGGCACGCCCGTGGCCTGATGGATGCCACGCTCCGGCTCAATGGTTTGCGGACCCCGCTTTCGCCGCGGGCTGCTTGCAGTTCGGGGGTTTGCGGCCAACCAATCTTGGTTTGCGGGCGGGATAGATCATTGGCCAAACCCGCTTGAATTGCATCACGGAGCCACCTAATATGGTGATGGCTGTGGAAGGCGCGAGCGAAGTCAACGAGAGTCCGCTGGATTAGTGGCGGGATTGCCAACTGTCGCAGGATGATTGGCGGCAGAGATATTTTTTGAGACGGTGATGCGGTATGATGTGCAATCGATGCAATAAACCGGCGACGGTACACATCAAGGAAATAAGCAACGGGTCCATTGTTGCACTTGATTTATGCGAACAGTGCGCCGTCGCTGCGGGATACAGCCCGCAGGAACATCTGCCGTTAAATGAGATACTCAATGAATTCGTGGCCGCCAGCAGTCAACTGGTGCTGGGCAATTCTCCGCATTGTGCGGATTGCGGCATGAGTTGGCAGGAATTCAAGGACACCGGCCTGCTGGGCTGCGAGAAAGATTATGACCTTTTCGTAAAATTGCTTAGCGCTGTGATTGAAAAAGCCCAGCAAGGAGCCAAACACCATACGGGAAAAACGCCGCCGCGCCATAGCAGGCCCACGAAGCAGCCGGATGAACCCGATGCAGTTCAACTCCGGCGTACCGAACTAAAACGCCTGCAAAGCGAACTGGCAACGGCACTAAAGACGGAATCCTATGAAAAAGCCGCAAAACTGCGGGACCAGATTAAAACCCTGGAAAATTCAGTTTAATTTAATGTATATTGACGCGTTTCATGGCACCGGCGGGACGCCAGAGAAAAAAAATTAGGCGGTATAAGCGATGATTTTTGATGATTTGGCGAAACAACCCGGTGAGTGGCTTAGCGCCAAAGGGCCGCATAACGATATTGTCATCAGCTCACGCGTGCGTTTAGCGCGTAATTTGGCCGCCTTCCCCTTTATGAGCAAGGCCAATCGCTCCCAGCGTATGCAATTGCATCGCTTATGCCGCGAGCGACTGACCGCATTGCCGGGGCTGTCGAACCTGCAATACATTGAAGTTGATAAAACCGAGGATACCGACCGGCAGATGCTCGTGGAACGACATTTAATCAGCAAGCAGTTGGCGTCGGGTGAGGGAAGCCGGGGGGTGGCCATTACCGCCGATGAATCCTTAAGCGTGATGGTCAATGAGGAAGATCATCTGCGGCTGCAGGTGATGCGATCCGGTGTTCAGCTACGGGAATGCTGGCGCGAAGCCGATCGACTCGATGATCTGTTGCAGCAGCAGCTTGATTATGCTTTTCATGAACGCTGGGGATATCTTACAGCGTGTCCGACCAACGTCGGAACCGGTATGCGGGTGTCCGTGATGATGCACTTGCCGGCCTTGAAACTCACCGGGGAAATTGAAAAAATATTTCAGGCGGCACGGGATATGCACCTGGCCATCCGCGGCCTGTTTGGCGAAGGCACAGAAGCAGTGGGAGATTTTTATCAAATCAGTAATCAAACCACCTTAGGCCGTTCCGAAGAGGAAATTCTTTCCGAATTCAGTGATTCGGTCATTCCGCGGATGATTGAAGCGGAAATGACGGCCCGCGCGATTCTGGAAAATGAGCGTCCCTTGGTGGTGGATGATAAAATTGGCCGGGGCATTGGTATGTTACGCCACGCCCGCTTGCTGACCACCGAAGAGGCGCTCTATTTTTTATCGCATTTACGCATGGGCGTGGCGATGAAACGCGTTGCGGGGTTGGACATTGACGCCATTAACAAGATATTTTTAACCGTGCAGCCGGCGCACTTGCAGCGCTCGCTTGGCCAGCGCATTGAGGGTGAAGCCCGCAAGGCCGCCCGTGCGGATTTTGTTCGGAAGATTCTTCAATCGAGCGGCAAATAAGGGCCAAAACCGAAAATCTGATGGGAGACTGCCGTCAATAACCATGACCTGAAGCCTGCCATCCGGTTTATTGATACTTTTTAGCCGGGATGGCCGATAAAGTATACAGGAATTTTCGCGGGCGGTCCGCAGGCTTGACAGAAGACCCAAAGCGCTTGAACATTCAGAGTTAAGCGGGTGTCCGGAGTTGAAGTTTAGTGCCGAAAAAACAGGAATCCGACCGCCGGACTTGTGGATAATTGGATTTCGGCACATACTTTAACAACATGGTTGGCGGGTTGAATGCGGAATTTCGTATTGAATTCTTCAATTGTATGGCTTGATAGATTTGTTTTTCTGACTCGGAGAGTTGGCGCATGACATTGAACATCGCGGATCGTAATGGTTCTGATTCTTTGAACAATGCTTCGCGCGGTGCATCCCGCCGGGCAAATGGCAACTGCGGCACGCGCGGTAAGCGAATCGGAAAAGGTTGGATTAAAGCCGGCCTCATGGCTGGACTAATGGTGGGACTTGGCGGATGCCAGACGACCAGCCCGTTAGATTACCTGAATTTAGGTAATTCATTTTTGAATCCGGCCGAAGTTGGGCGCTTTGATAAAGATCACCCATTCGGGCGCGTGCAACCTGTCACGTGGCCCATTCTGGATTCGCTGGCGGTCAATGATCCGCCTGCCGGTGCCTGGGCGAATTCCACACCGCCAACACCCGCTGATTTGCTGCCGGTGCATAAGCCGTATGTTTTGGGTGCCGGGGACGTATTAAGCATTTCGGTATTTGAACTCGTTGTGCCCGGGCAGGAATCCGTCCAAACCCGGCAAATTAACACGCAAGGCAACATCACGTTAGATTTTGTCGGCGAAATTCATGCCGCTGGAATGACCACGCGGCAGCTTCGCCGGGAAATCGTCCACAAGTTAATTCAAAGCGGACAGATGGCCGCACCCGGACCGCACCAGCCCGGCCCCCAGGTGAATGTGGACCTGACGGAAGCACGGCGGCGGGTATTTTCAGTCATCGGGGCGGCCAATCATCCTGGAACCTACAATATCATGTCGCCTGACTTCCGGCTGCTCGATGCCTTGGCTCTCGCAGGCGATGTGCCGCAGACGCCAGGCATGGATTACCTGTATATCATTCGCCGGGTTGAAAAAGAAACGCCGAAAACCGCGGCGGCGGCAACTTCCAGTAGCGCGCAAAGCGGTGGCCAATCCAATATGCTCAACCAGATTGCCAATCAGTTACAAAGTGGAAAAACCCCAGCCAATCCAAACAATGCGTCGGAAAAGGCTTTAATGAATCAGGCTGTGGAGCAGACCGGCGGAGCCACCAGCGGGCGGTTTGTGTACGTCAATGGGCAATGGGTCCGCATCGGCGGAACCGGCGCAACAACCAAAGCGGCGTCCTATAATTTTAACGCCCATAAAAAATCCGCTTCTTCCGGTTACGCGGGAGAAGTGATTATTCGCATTAATCTCAAGAAATTAATGGCCGGTGACCCGCGCTACAATATTGTTGTGCACTCCGGCGATGTTATTAATGTTCCGCCATTGAAACCTTCGGTTTATTTTGTCATGGGCAATGTCGGGCGACCCGGTGTGTATTCCATGACCGGGCAAAAGCTGACGCTGGAACAGGCTGTCGCAGCAGCGGGCAACTTCGGCCCACTGGCCATCCCCCGGCGTTGCGAATTGATTCGCCGAATCGGGCGTAATCAGGAAACGACCATCCAGGTAAATATGCAGGCGATATTCAGCGGACAGGAGCGGGATATTTTCCTTAAACCGTATGATACGTTAAATGTCGGCACTGACTTTTTTGCGGCACCCTTGGCGATTATTCGTAACGGCCTGTCCGCCAGTTATGGCTTTGGTTTTACGTATGATCGAAACTACTACATTCAGCCAACTATTATTCAACCGCCTTGATCCCTGGCGTTGGCAGGACGTGATGCGGTTTCAGATGGGCTGGTCCGGACTGCATCTGCCGTTACGGAACGTGACTTCTTGAAAAGGCGGCCCTATCGACGGCATCAGATTTAATGTGGATTGCACGCGGAGCATGACTCATGCCGGCTTCAGAAACGTCCAGCGCCTCAGCCGATCGCGGGTCAGCCCCGCTCCCCAAGCCGCTGCGCTATGATTATATTGCATCCCTGCGAACGGCAAGCACGCCCGAACGTGAATTGCCGGGATATGTATTTGCAATCCTTGCCGTTCTTGGCGTATTTTTTTATCTGCTCTATCGCATTAATTTTGAACAATTGGTGCATGTATGGAGCACCAATCCGAATTTCAGCCAGGGATTTCTGATTCCGGTTATCAGTGCCATGTTTATTTATTTGCGATGGAACACACTGCGGAATTTACCCATTCAACCGGCATATATTGGATTAGCAATGCTGGCGTTCGGGGTTTTCGGGCAGGTGCTGTTTCGGATTACCGGACAGGAGCAATTCTCCGCTTTGAGCATGTTGGTGGTGCTGTTTGGATTAGGCTTGTGGCTGCTGGGCTGGCAGCAAATGAAAATCCTCTGGCTGCCGATCTGTTATCTGCTGTTTATGATCAATCCACCCCAGGCACTGTATGTCAAACTCACCACCCCCCTGCAATCCATTGCCGCCTCCGGCGGAGCGCACATGCTTCTGCTGTTCGGCATTCATGCCTACCGCGAGGCCACACAGATTCACCTGCAGGTGGGCGACAAATGGCCCTCGCTGAATGTCGCGCAGGCCTGCAGCGGCATACGGATGTTGACGGCATTTTTCGCGTTGGCCGTGGCCTTGGCTTATTCCACCAATCGGCCCATGTGGCAAAAGCTTACGCTGTCATTATGTGCTTTGCCCATCGCCATATTTGTTAATGCCCTGCGGGTGACACTCTCGGGGGTCCTGTTTGCGTACGCCGGACCAGAATGGGCACGCGGCAGCACGCACGCCAGTCTTGGTCTGCTGATGCTGATTCCCGCCGGACTCCTGCAACTGGGTGCCGCGAAGTTAATTGACTTATTTGAAGAGCATCTTTTTCTGGACGACACAGGGCAATTGGGTCCTTCCGGACAGGAGGCCAGCGCATGAGTATCGGCACACCATCCACTAAAAAACTCTATCCACCGATGGTCGCGATCGGGGTTCTGGTTGCGGGACTGGTATCGCTATCGGTGGCTTCCCATGCGTTCAATGTGGTATTGCAAAAGCTCCATACGCCCCTGCAGGCCCCTTTGCGGAGTTTGCCAAAAAAACTGGGCCAATGGGTCATGCCCAAAGGGGCGGTCGATCAACGACTGTCCGCGGAAGTCGTGCAGGTGCTCGGTACGCATCACTACCTGTTACGCCCCTATGTGAATACAAAAATGCCGCCCGGTTCACCGGGATCCCAGGTGCGCGTGAATCTGAATTATTATCCAACGGATTTTGCCACGCCCCATGTTCCAAACGTCTGTTGGGCGGGTATCGGCATGAAACGAATTCATGACACATTTATCACCATCCATCACGTTCCACATGCCAATGGCACAACCTCCAATCTGGAAATGCGCTTTCTTTCGTTTTATGCGCCAAAAATGAGTGATTCGGGAATTCCGTTAAGTATGGATCAGCACCGTGGACGATATGTGAATGTGGCGTATGTATTTCAGGTGGACGGACGATATGCACCTAATCCCCAGCAGGTCAGCGAGCTATTCTGGCGAACGACCAGCAAATACGGTTATGATGCAAAAATTGAAGTCACCGCGGAGGGTCCGGGCGGCTTAACCACCAGGCCGCAAGCCAGGAAGGCGATTGCCTCGTTTATTCGAGCCGCTTTGCCGGCCATTGAACGATTGCTGCCGAATTGGAAAAAACTTAATGCACCCACAACGCATCCCGGCGCCGCGAATGTTGCCCAGTCGGCCGCTACGGATGTCAAAAGTGGAAAAAACTGATTGGTAAAACCATAACTCTCGCAAGAGATTTGAAGGAAACAGCATGGCTAAACGGGTTAATACACGATTTTTAACAATACTGATTGTTGTTCTGATCGCCCTGTTCGGCGGCATCGCCGGGATTTATTACATTCTGATCAAAATTAATAACAATCCCACGCGACTGGTCGCGGAAGCTAAAGCGGCACTGAAAAAAAATGACACCGAAATGGCGCGGCAACTTTATCAGCAGGCGGCCGTCGTGGCCTTGCGTGAGCATCTGCCACAGGCGGCGGACATTCTTGTCAAACTCGGCGATTTGAATTTTGAGACCACCGGCAAAAATATCCAGCGCTACCGTGCCGCTTTAAGCGACTGGCATGCCGCGATTCAACAAAATCCTAATTTGCTATCCGCTCGAAAAAAGCTCTTGAATGCCTTTTATCAAGATGCCATGCACTCCGGCAATGATTCAGCCCTCTGGCAGCAGATTCAACAGCAGGCCACGCATGTTATTAAACTGGATCCCAAGAACATCAACGCCTATATGGACCGCGCACAAGCACGCTTGCGCTCCGTTTCCGGCTTAGCTGCTTTAACGGATCGGCGCTTTACCGCGGCCAAAGCTGATTTGCGCACCGCCTGTAAACTTCAGGAGGATAATATTCTTCCGCATGTGCTTCTGGCACAGGTCTATCTGCAGCAGGCCGCGGCGGAACATGCGCAGAATCTGATCAACACCGCCGCGATGAACGAACTCTTTGATAAAGGCATTGCGATTGTTCGGGCCTTTTCGACCAAATATCCCCACAATGTGGATGCTTTACTTTCACTGGCGGCAATCTATCGCGCGGTGCCGGGCCACGCGGAGGAGGCAAACAAGACACTGGCGGCCGCGGAAAAGCTTGCTCCCAATAGTGCTAAAGTCCTCGAGGCCCGAGCGCAACAAATGCTCGCTTCCGGAGCCAGTCCGTTAAGCATCGCAGCGATCTTCAAAAAAGTTATTGCCCTTAAACCTGACAATATGAGCGCCTATGCGGCCGAAGGTGAATTTCTCCGCAGGGCCAATCAACCTCAGGCGGCCATTAAATATCTGAAGCAGGGCTTAACGCATCCGGCACCGGGCGGCGGCTTGACGCCGGAACTCAACCAGAGCGTGAGCCTGCGAATTAATCAGATGCTCATGGGGGCGTATCTGCAATTGGCGATGGAAGCGCCGGGCGGGTCGCAAGCCCGGAAAAATAATCTGTCGCGTGCCTCCGATACGCTGGCCTGGGTAGCCCAGAGAATGCCGCAATCCGCATGGGTGTACGTAGCCCGTGCCCGCTTGCGCTTTGCCCAGGGACGCCTCAACGCGTCCCAACGGTGGATTGCCCAGGCGAACGCCATTCTCTCACCGGGAAATCCCCAGGATATGTCGCTCTGGCTGACCGAAAAACAACTGCAAGCTCAAATTTATCAGATTCGCGGCCAGTCCGGCTCCGCCTTGGCCGTGTTTAATGAGATTCAAAAACACCTTCCCGGCCAACCCAGCGTGGCACTGGCCCGAGCGCAGTTAATGGTGCAACAGAATCCCAAGCAGGCTCTGGCCGCCGCGCAGGCGGTGCTGAAAACGGATCCTAAAAATCTGGCGGCTTTAAAAATTGAAGCCCTGTCTTTGGCAAATCTGAATCGCCTCACTGAATTGCGACGGATCCTGGCCCGCACTGACACGAATCAAAGCTTTGCCCTGGCGCAGTTGAAGGCTCGCCTGGAGGTGAGGGAAAAACTCTACGCGCAAGCTCAAAAGACTATAGCTCCGTGGTTGAAGCAATCTCCCGGCGATCCACGGGTTGTCACCGTCGCCTACGCTGCGATGGCTGGGTTGCATCAACGTGTTGCCGCGCAGGCGCTGATCAAAAACGCTTTGCGGATAGCTCCTACCAATCTGCAATTTATTCTGATCAATGATCAGTTGGCAAATCCCAAGTCGCCCATGCCAACAGTCGCCATGGGGCCATTAACCAGCAACATCGCCCAGATATCGGTGGCTGGCGTTTCGGCCCAGCAGGCCCAGCTTACCGCGATTGCCAAATTACCCGATCCATTGGAGCGGGGATTGCTTATGAGCCGGTTCTATCTCTCTAGCGGAGATAACACCAAAGCCGCCAGCGTGCTGGTGCCATTGGCCAAAGCGCATCCGAATAATACGCGGGTGCTCGAAGCGCAATTTCGCGTGGCGATCGTGCAGAAAAATTTTAAACTCGCCAATCAACTGGCAAATCGTGGTGCCGATCTGAACGCCGACGGCTACCAGGGCGCATTTTTGCGGGCACAACTGCAAATTGCTCAAGGGAACTCCGCCAGCGCCGCCAAGACACTTTCCGCCGTTTTGAAAAAACATCCAGATGATGCCAACATCAAAACATTTTACGGCATTGCCTTACTTTCCTCGGGAGATGTGCGCGATGGCGTAACCGCGTTGACCGGAGCGCTGCAGGCCAAACCGGATGATCTTGATGCACTGACAGCTTTGGTGCAATACTATCTGCAATCCAATGCACCGGCGGATATCCAGCGCGCCCGGGATCTGGTTGATCAGGGCTTAGCCTATTATCCGCAAGATACCCAACTGGAAAACTGGCACTATCAATTTGCGGATTTATACGGCAAGCCGGCACCGGAAATAAAGCGGCGATTGGCCATCTACAAGCGAGATCCCTCGGATTTAAATAATATTGCGCGGTTAGGCTTGCTATACGTGCGGGCAAAAGAACCATCCCGTGCGATAGCGCTGCTGCTCAAAGCCCGCAAGAGTCAGCCGGATAATCTGCAACTGGCCAGAGAATTAGGCGAACTGTACGTTCTGGAAAAGAATACCGACGCCGCCCAGCAGGTTTTTGAATCGCTGGCGGAGAATCCCAACAAGACCGTCGCATTTGCCGGCCGATTGATGCTGGGAGATTTTTACCAGAATTCCGGCAATCTCAATCAGGCCGTTCAAGTGTACAACGCCGCGCTGAAAGATCAGCCCAAAGGGCGACATACCGTTCAGCGCCGGTTAGGTGATATGTATTTTAATGCCGGTAAATTCAAGCCGGCGTTAAAACAATATTCCAGCCTGTATGATGCCGTGCCGGACAACCGGACCATCACCCTGCGATACGCGGAAACGCTCATACGGGCAGGCAATCCGGCCAAAGGCATCGGGATACTACAAAAGCGGATTCTTGCCAAAAATCCAGCCGATGAGGAAGCTTTGGTTCTGGAAGGCTTTGGTTATCTGCAATCGGGCCAGAAGAATAAAGCCAGAAAAGCGTTAGGGCAGGCGTTAACGCTTAATCCGCATGATCCGCATGCACTTTATGACATGGCCACGTTACTGCTTTCACCGCCGAACCCGCAGTATGCCCAGGCCATCACCGAGTTGCAGTTGTTGACCACATCCAATACGTCGGATCTGGCGGCCGAACAATTGCTAGCTCAGGCGTATGCCGACTCGGGACAATTTGCCGAGGCGGTTTATCAATACAGCACCGTCCTGAAATCAGCTCCGGCGGATCAGGCTGCCAGACTGCAATTGGCCACACTGTTGTTTGATCTTTCACAGCGTTATATGACACTGACGCCGGCCGATACCAGCGACGCCGCCGCTTCCTTGCGAACCCTGCAACCGCTGGGGCGGCTTAATAAATTGCTGACGCAATCCCATCAGGCGTTCCCCGCAAGTCCACAGTGGGTCATGCTCCGGGCACGCTATGACCTTTTAACCGGGCACAAAAATAGCGCGGTGGCTACCGCCAAACGCGCATTCCAGATGGCGAATCAGAGCACCGCCGCCGCGATCGTCTATGTGCAGGTACTGGAGGCAGCGGGGAATATGCATTCCGCGATCAGCGTAGCCTCGAAAGCCTTGGCGGTTTCACCGGGTGCGGTGGAACTGTATCTGGAACGCGCCAATGCCAACGCCAAACTTCATGATTTCCCGGCGTCGACGAAAGATTTTTCGCACGCCTTGCAACTCACGGCGGGAAATCCGACGCAATTTTTCACCGTGCTTTCCGCCTATCAATCCGCCTTTGAGCCTGCGGGTAAACTGGACGTAATTATTAAATCCGTCGATGCCCTGGGCTCCAACGCGCATATAAATAAGACCTTGCTGGATGCCGCGCGCGCTGTCGTACAGTTTGCCAATAAGGAAAATTCGGCGGCGTTGGCCTCAGCGAAAGCCGCACTGGCCGCGAAGCCAGATCCGGTGATTCGCCATGCCGCGTTGGAAATTGCCGCATTTTCATGCTATCAACTCAAAAACTATGCGGCTTGCCGCAACTATTACCTGGAAATTCTCAAAGCCAATGCGAATAATCCGGCGATTCTCAACAACCTGGCGTATCTGCTGGCAGTAAAACTCCACGAAACGGCAAAGGCCCTGGTTTATGCCGAACGCTGCAATGCCTTGCTTGTTAAGCAGGCAGGCTCCGGCCGGTATGCCGCCAATGGCGATGTGCTCGATACGCTGGGATGGATACGCTTTTTAAATGGCGATCTTAGCGGTGCCGTCGACGCATTGGATCATAGCCTGCGGTACAATCCGCCGGCAACAGCGTACTATCACCTGGCAAGGGTACTGGTGGCCCAGAAAAATAAGGCGCGTGCGGTGGAAATTCTTAAAACGGGAATTAAACTAGCCGAAAGCACGCACGACCCGATTCTGCCCCGGGCGCAGGCTTTGCTGAAAAAAATCCATGGCTGACTTGTCCAGGAGTCTGTCAAGCCTGCAAATTGGGACGGATTGGTTTATCGGCCGTCATTTTTTCGGCAAGAGTCTGTTTTACGCTTGCCACAGGCGTAAAACCGGGTATAAAGATAGGTGTAGAGCATCGACTCTGTTCTGTTGTATGTGAGTTTCGTCTTGAGCCTTTTAAAGGGATACCATGACGCAGTCAAACGCGCTTGCCTTGGCCGGATCAACACCGGATCAAAATAGCCTTTCAACCGGCCCCAAGCTGGGTTATATCCTGCGCCGGTATAAGTGGCTGATTCTTGTCGGTACGTTGCTGGGACTGGTTGTCGGAGCAGCTTTGTTCCTGGCATTCAGACAGTATGACCCGCGGTGGACGGCGTACTCCATTTTTGAAGTGCGGCCCAATTTACCAAACCCCCTGAACTCCAGGCAAAACACCAACTACGCCGTCGATGCCGGAGTCAGCCGATTTATCAACAGTCAGGTGGTGCTGGTCCGCAGCCCGGATGTATTGCAAACTGCGCTGCAGACCAATGCCTTTCAACAAAGTGCTAAAGTCCCTTCGGAAAAAAGCTCCTGGCTGATTGCCCATTCGTCCGACGCTATGGATTATCTGCGAAAAGACCTGACTGTGGCACCTATCCCGCACACCAATTTGTTCGAGGTCAGCCTGTCCTGGCATCAGCCGCAGGAAACGGCCGATCTGGTCAATGCGGTAAGCACTGTTTATCTCAATTATGTGCGAAATCAGGAACGATCGCAGCTTTCGCGCGAAGCGCAAAGTGTTGCCGCTGCGGAAGCCAGCATGCAAGCCAAGGTTGAAGCGTTGCAGGCCCGCGTGGAAACCTTCCGCGTAGCGCATGATGTTCCCGGCCTCATTGAACAACATACCGTTTTAGCCAACACACTGGCCACGCTGAATACGTTTGAAATTCGCTCTGAAATTCGCTCGAAGGAAGCACAGGCGGCTTATGCGCAGATTAAAACGCAAGTGGCCAACAACACCTTGCAACTTTCACCTGAAATGCAGCAGGTTGTCGATAATGATCCGAACTTGCGGGAATTACAACTCAACCTTATAGACCTCAAACAATCCATTGTCGTTTCACAGAAAACATTAGGGGCCGGTTATCGCGGCACCATCGCTCTGGAAATCCGCCAAGCCAGCCTGCAGCGGCAAATTGATCAACTCAAGCAGAAGCTCACAGTCCGCGCCAGACTGCAAATGCAGCAGGCCGCCCAGACGCGGATGCAGGCTGCGGAAGCGATGCTGGCCTCCACGCAACGCCGCGTACAGCAGGAACAACGACTGGTCCACGACTTGGACGCCGCAGTACAAGAATACGACAGCCTTTTGGCGAACTTGAAAACGAATCAATCGTTGCTTAATCACCTCATTGATCGCAGCACCATGATGAATCTGCAACGCACCATTGACGAATCCAAGGTCCAATTGCGTAACTCCGCCATTGCCCCTAAGAAAATGTCCTTCCCCAAGATTTACCATTTCCTTATTGGCGGCTTGGTCTTCGGACTGTTGCTGTCTTTTGGTTTGGCGTATCTGGTGGAAATTACCAACACCCGGGTTAACACCCCACGCGATGTCACCGGTGTCATGCGGTTGCCCCTGCTGGGCTTTATCCCGGATCATGCCGATGACCCCCTGTTAACCGGCAGCCCCATGATGAGCGTACGTAACTCCCCGGCCTCCATGACGGCCGAGTCGTTCCGGCAAATTCGCGGGCGACTGGCGGCATCCGCCTCAGATCGGCCTATTCAAACGCTGCTGGTGGCGAGCTTCTCGCCGGGCGGCGGAGCCAGCACTGTGGCCAGCAATCTGGCTAACAGTATTGCAATCAGCGACATGAAAGTGCTGCTGGTGGATGCTAATTTCTACCGCCCCACCCTGCAAAGCGTTTATCCATTTGTACCGGAAATTGGTTTAGCCGATGTTCTAGCCGGCCGCGCCATGCTGGACCAGGCCATTGCCCAGTCACCGGAAGTACCGGCCCTGCATGTTTTGGGTTGCGGATCACGGTCTAAATTGCCGACGGAACTTACAGATCATCGCGCGTTCCCGGATGTTCTGGCGCAGATGAAAACCCAGTTTGACATGATCATTTTTGACGGTGCACCCCTGACCTTTGTCGCCGATTCCATTAATCTTGCCTCACGTGTGGATGGCGTGATCGCTGTGCTCCGGGCCGGTATGATTACCCGCGGTACCGTTGGGCGTATCCGCGAACAACTGCGGCAAGTACGTGCGAACCTTATCGGAATTGTCCTTAACGCGGCACAGACATACAGCGCGGGCTACTTCCGGCAAAATTACCGTACATTCTTCGAGTATGCGGGTTCCGCAACGCCCTCCGCCCAGCCGGCGGATAAGTCGCTGCCGGGGGCATAAGACGCATAAAACTTATCCACGCTTGAACATAAAGCCCCTTGCCATGACAATGTATCAGACGTTGGGCTGGAACTCCTGACTTTTGCTTCCGCATTTGCGGCTGCAACTGCCGGGCACCGGTTGGAAAGGCCTGTCGCTTTTTTACCGGATTGTCGGCAGGGAGAACCAGCCACGCTGATGCGGAGTTTTTGCCGTGGCAGAAACCTATCCACCTTCCGGCTTGTCCTGTAATGTGCTGGTGCTCAATCGCCTGTATATGGCCGTGCGCGTGGTCAATGCCCGCCGGGCCTTCACCCTGTTATGTAAAAATATCGCGGAAGTTATTTCCGTTGAGAACGGCAATTATTTTTCCTACGACATAGAATCTTGGACGGAAATTTCCCAGCTTAAAGCGCAATATGAACGCGACACCCATGACTTTGTCCGCACCGTGCGCTATGAACTGGCGGTGCCGCGGATTATCCGTCTGCTGGGTTATGACCGCCTCCCCCGGCAGGACGTAAAGCTTAACCGCCGCAATATTTACGCCCGCGACCATGGGGCGTGCCAATATTGCCGTCGCAAATTTCCAACCAGCGAACTGTCCCTGGACCATGTGGTGCCGCGCGCTTTGGGCGGGAAAACCATCTGGGAGAATCTGGTATGCGCCTGTGTCTATTGCAATGCCCGCAAGGGCGGTCGCACGCCGCACCAGGCGGGTATGCACCTGCTTAAGCCGCCGATTAAACCACGCCGCAACCCCGTGATCAACGTCCGGCTGGAATCCGACAAGTATGCCACGTGGA
>DAHXLH010000242.1:0-20423 GCA_027366115.1 Phycisphaerales bacterium | reverse complement strand
CTGCATGCGTTGAGCACACGCTCGGTTCCCACCACATTGGTAAGAATACTTTCCAGCGGGTTATCAAGAATATACTGCACGCCTACCGCCGCAGCTAAATGAACAACATAATGGCACGTCCCCACCAGGCGGGATATCACCGCTTCATCCATGATACTGCCGGGAATAAAACGTAACTGCCGATTGGAAAAAAGATGTTCAATGTTGGCTCGCGTTCCGGTAGATTCGTTATCTAATATGTAAACAGCGTCTCCACGTTGCAGAAGGCTTTCCGCGAGGTGGGAACCAATGAACCCCGCCCCACCGGTAATTAAAATTCGCTGTGTCACAATTTTTCTCCAAATCGGATTCACACTTGCCAAGAAGCTACTATCGCATGAAAATCAAAAAAATGGAACGTAACATACAATTTGAGTCGTCACCCGATGGCTTCGGTGTTCTGATCGGCGGCAAAATCTTTACACGATTTATTGCACGCACATCGCTTCCCAAGCCTATTTTTTATCCCCTTTTCACACCCTCGGGAATCGCGGTTACTCGCAGTGTTCCAGAAGTGGATGGCGGACCGGCCGTGACGGATCACCCTCATCACCGCGGGCTGTGGACCGGGCACGGCAGCGTGAACGGATGTGACTTCTGGGAGGAATATAAATCGGATCATGGAAATATCAAAGTTGAATATGTCTCATATAAAAGCGAAAAGACAATGGGACATATACATATGACGGCGATATGGGAAGATAGCACCGGTGAAAAAATCCTCCGCGAACAGCGAAGATGCGATATTTTTGGACTGCCAGATGCCAATATAATGGATTTTAATATCGCTCTTACTCCCGCCGAAGATCGTGCGGTAACATTTGGAGATACCAAAGAAGGCGGCCTGGTTGCTGTGCGGATTGCACCGTGGATGGTCGCTGAAAAGACTGGGCGAATATTTAACGCGGAAGCATTGAGTTATTCCGGCAGAACGGGCGGTCCTGAAGTAACGTGGGGAAAGCGGGCGAGTTGGTGTGCTTGTTGCGGTCAGACCAAGGCGGAGGCATCGGCCACGGTGGCAATTATCCATCGTCCTGGCGGATTTCGCTTTCCGACATGGTGGCATGTGCGGGCGTATGGGTTGTTTACCGCCAACCCCTTCGGCCAATCTTTTTTTGAATCGGATGCAACTCCCCCACTGTCCGGCGATTTTACCATTCGGTCAGGCGAGTCGCTTGCGACATCCTATCGAATTATTGTGGCCGACGGGGAACTGTCTTCCCAGCGAATTATGGAAATTCAGCAGATATAAATGACAGCGGAAATGTGCTCAAGCAGCCGTTAATTTGGAGAATTTTATCGGCCGGTGTTCCCAGCCTTCCGGCCTGGCTGCAGCGGAAGGCTTGACTGGCGACAATATCGGTATAACATCGCGTTTTAGTTCGCTGGGCAAGAGCCGGATATGGGTGGCAGTTTTCGCCGACAGCGGGAGACATTGGCAGGCCGGAGTATAATGGATCATTCCGTTCGACATAACGAACGCCCAAGAGAGTTAAAATGGTATCATGCCTCCGCTATATTATATGGCGATTGGGGCACGAGCCGGTTTTACGTTCTCGGTTTGGCGTTCTTTTATTCGCTTTATCAGAGCTTCTGGTATGTTCTGGCAGTTGGCGTGCTGGTTGCGCTGGTGGGCTGGGCATATACCATTATCTGTCGCTGTTTTCCGGATGGGGGCGGCGTATATTCTTCGGCCAAGCACCTGAGCCGGCAATTGGCGGTCATTGGTGCGCTGCTGTTATGCGCGGATTATATAGTCACTGCGGCGATGTCGGCATTTGACGGCATTCAATATATCGGTGTGCCCAACGACGGCCCCCTGGTGCCAATCTGCGGTATCGGAGCGATCGTTCTCATCGGGTTTCTAAATTATTTTGGTCTGCGAAAAGTGGGTGTTTTGGCGTTGATTGTTGCCATGGCGACCTTTGTCCTTACGCTGGTCATTACCGCCTTCAGCGTGCCTCATCTCGCACAGGGATGGCATCGCATTATGACCTATGGACAAATCACGGGCCATTTCACTGATAAATGGTTTGCGTTTGTCAACGTGGTTCTGGCCCTTTCGGGTGTGGAAGCGGTGGCCAATATGACCGGGGTGATGGTACGGCCAGTCAAGCAGACGGCTCGTAAAACCATTCTGCCGGTCCTGGTGGAAGTTGTGGTGCTTAATCTCGTGCTGGCTGTCGGCATGTGTGCGTTAAGCCCCACGCCCGGCAAGACGGCGGAGAGATTTACGACCCCCGCCATTGTGCTGCATCATCAGGTGCATAAATTCAAGCGGACGCATCCAGACTGGCAAAGTCATCCGCAAATGGTGGGCGCGGTAAAGCGGATGGATAAGAATTTCGAGCGGGAAAATGAGATCCAGAATGCGGTTTTGCGGGTCATGGCCAGTGATTTTGTCGGGCGTCCGTTTGGCTGGATATGCGGCATTGTTTTCGGATTGCTGCTTATTTCGGCCGTCAACACCGCCATCGGTGCCATGATGAGTATTCAGTATACAATGTCGCGGGATAATGAATTACCACGTTTTTTATCCCGGCTCAACATGTTTGGCGTGCCGTGGCTGGCGCTGATCCCGGCTGTGATTGTTCCGGTGCTGATTTTAAGCATCTTTCATGACCTGAGCACCCTGGGTGATTTATACGCTATTGGCGTGGTGGGTGCTATTACGATTAATCTTTCCAGTGCGGCTATAAACCGGGAACTCAAACTTCAATCGTGGGAACGAATTTATCTGGGGGCGGTCGGCGTGATTATGGCCGCCATTGAACTTACGTTAGCGCTTCAAAAGCATGAGGCTCTGATATTTGCCCTGAGTGTTTTGGCCAGCGGATTGCTCGCGCGTTTTTACACCAAACAGTATCCCGAGCTAAGTGTGGCAGCACGATCCCGGGTTCTTGCGGTAAGTGCCGCTCTGGCGTTTGCCATCAGCCTGGCCATGGTGAAACTGGCGTCGGTCTTTTTACACCCCCACCCCCTCTACGCTGGGTGGCTATTTGCAGCAGTCGCGATTTTTTTCATTCTGGGCGTCACGGCCCTCTATCAACTGCGTTTGCTGGCACCAAAAATCCGGGCATCAGAGGCGGCAAAGCTGGAGGAGCAGGCGTCCCCTGAGCAACTGGCTTTTGGCACTCCCGGAAAAGAACTGGAAATGTCCATGCCCAAGGTGCTTGTGGCCACGCGAGGCTCTCCTCGCCTACTGGATTTTGCGGCACAATATGCCAAGCAATCGGGCGCGATTCTTTTTGTTATTTTCGTGCGTCAGTTGAATCTGGCATTTGCAGCCGATAGTGAAGGGCCCACACTGGAAGAAGACACTGAGGCCATTGCCACGTTTCGCAAAGCGCAAGACGTGTGCACCAAGGCGGAAGTTCCACTGGTACCGATTTATGCCGTTTCACCGGATGTGGCTTACACCATTCTGGATTTTGCGGCTACATATTCAGTCAACGCGCTACTGATGGGCGTTTCCCGTCGCGGCACCATGCTGCGGGCATTGCATGGTGACACACTTACGGCCGTCGCCGATCAACTGCCCCAAGATATTCCGTTGTTAATTCACGCATAAAATATTGAACCGGTGGAATTGGAACACGCCGGGTTCAGGGCTTGTTTATTTTTTTGAGGTACTATCACCATGAATGTAGCGATAAAACCCGATTGGCACATCGATCCTCAGGCAGAGCTGCCGGGGCATATTCGCGGATTGATTTTTGATTGCGATGGCACACTTGTTGATACCATGCCCATGCACTACCGGGCGTGGCAAACTGCACTGAGTGAAGCCGGCATTCCGCTGGCGGAAGACGAATTTTACCGCCTGGCCGGCATGCCAACATTGCAAATCGCACAAGCCCTGGCTTCAGAGCATAATTCCCCGGTATCCGGCGAACATATAACCCATCGAAAGGAAGAAGCATATATTGAGAGCATTCCGGAAATTGCGCTGATTCCGGCGGTCGTCGGCATTGCGCGGCGGGAAAATGGCCGTCGGCGGCTCTCCGTAGCGAGCGGTGGGATTCATCGCATTGTAGATCAGCAACTGCAGGCCGCGGGACTGATGGAATTATTCCCGATTGTGATTTGCGCCGATGATGTCAAATACGGAAAACCGGCGCCCGATTCGTTTGTTGCGGCGGCTTTACGCATGGGACTTACGCCCGAAGAATGTATTGTGTATGAAGATGGCGAATTAGGATTTCAGGCGGCGGCGGCGGCTGGAATGAGCTGCGTGGATGTACGGCCATGGTATGGAATTCCATAGCCAAATCAGCTTAATGAACATTGACCGGTTTGCTCCGATGCTTTGGTATTTTAAGAAAAAATACGAAGGGAATGCAGCACAATACCAGCACCGCCATTAAGCGGAAATTAAACACATACGCCATGACGCCCGCCTGTTGAACCACGGACTGGTAAATCAATGCAAAGGCCTGTTTATGGGCGGTAACCGCTGGTGCGTGCGCGGCGAACATGCCTTGGAGATGGTGCATCCGGGTGGTGAACACCGGATTCAACTGCGTGGTGTGTGACACCAGCATATTCTGGCTGCTTTGACTTTCCCGACTAAGCAACGCTGTGGTCACCGAAATACCGAATGCCCCGCCGATATTCCGCATCAAATTGTAGATACTCGTGGCATTACCCATCTGATCGTTGCGCAAGGTTCCCACGGCGGTGGTTGTCAGCGGAATAAATAACATGCTTGTGGCAAATCCATTGATGATAATGGGCCACGTAACGCTGAACTGACTGATCTGGGGGTCCACGTGCCCAAGCAGAAAGCTGGAATAGGCCAAGGCTAACAGTGCGCTAATCATCAGAAATCGGTTATCAATAAGGTTGGTCAATCGCCCGATGACCAATATGCCGATGACCGAACCAATACCGCGCGGACTTACCGCCAGGCCGCTGTCCAAAGCGGAGTATCCCATAATCGTTTGAAGAAAAAGCGGCAAAAGCGCTGTGGTGGCATAAAGCACAATACCGACAATGAAGATCAAGATCGTTCCGATCAGCAGATTACGATTTTTTAACACCCGCAAATTTACCAGCGGTGCGTCACAGGTGAGTTCCCAGGCGATAAACGCCAGAAAGCCCAGTACAGCGATGGCCGCAAACCATCGAACCCATACGGCACCGAACCAGTCAGCATCCTGGCCTTTATCCAACATGATTTGCAACGCGGCAATCCATACTGAAAGCAGAATAAAGCCGACGGTATCGAGCTTGGTCTTCAGCGCATGCCGGATGTAGGGAGGATCCTCCACATACGTTTGCACCATTAGAAACGCCACAATGGCAACCGGGATATTAATGTAAAACACCCATCGCCAGGAAAAGGAATCAGTAATCCATCCGCCAAGCGTCGGTCCGATCACGGGAGCGCAAATCACGCCAAAGGTATAAAACGCCATGGCTTGTCCGTGCTTTTCCACCGGGAAGCTTTCCAGCAGAATCGCCTGTGCACTGGGCTGTAAGGCCCCCCCGCCAGCCCCTTGAATAACCAGCGAAAAGATCAAAAATGGAAAATTAGGCGCTGAGCCGGCCATGACGGAGGCTACCGCAAAGATCGTAATACAGGTTAATAAAAACCGCTTACGCCCAAATGTTCGGCTTAGCCATCCTGCGGCGGTCAATACCACCGCATTGGAGATCAGGTAGCTGGTCAGTACCCAGGTTGCGTCATCCGGTGTAATGGACATGCTGTCGGCAATGTGGGGCAAAGCCACGTTAGCAATAGAGGTATCCAGAACCTCCATAAACGTGCCCAGCATTACCGCGATCGCAATCATCCACGGATTGGCTTGTGGCTTCCATAGCGCGTGGTCCTGCGACAAAGCAGTGCTCACAGAGTTACTCCCGCGGTTCTTTCTGCCTTGATCCCGCCCCTATTGCCTTCATTGCGGTGCAACCTTACCCAAGTGGAATTAAAGATCAAGCCGGATTGGCGGCAAGTTTGTACATGACAAACCGCACCATCGTATTAACGGTAAAGACATCACGGAATTTACTGATGTCCGGATCCTGTTCAAACGCGGTCATATCCGCCACGGCAAACGGCATACGCTTTTTGAGTTCGGCGATTCCGCCGGCGGTAAGTTTGCCATTGCTTACCAATTCGGGATTTGTCAGGAACGACTCAATACTCATGTCGCCAGGCTGAATTTTGATCCCGAATGCTTTTTCCAACTGGAATTGGATGTCCAGATAATCAATGGATTCCGCGCCCAGATCCTGCGTGAGCTTGGATTCAGGTTTGACGTCATCACTATCCACCGCCAGAGCGGAAGTCAAAACATCGCGGACTTTGGCAAAAACCTCTTCTTCTGTCATCGGCATGTAATACTCCCGTTATCCTACTAAAGAAAACACGTAAGAAAATAAAACCACGGCTTCTGCCTGCACGTACAAGCAGCAGGTATACCCTTCTGTTAAGCGACGACGGCCCGCTGAAGCTGCTGCCATTGTCGCCGCAATTGTTCTATTATAACATCATCCAGACCGGCCAGGCTGGAATCAGTATCTTTAAGACTTTTATGCACCAACTCAATACGACCTTGAATCGCGGTTGCCTGCCCGACCGTACCGCGAATTTTAAACTCACTGCCCTGCGCGGCCATACGAGTAACTTCCGCATTCACACGCAAGGCATTGCCCGGAGCCACAAATGAGCCATACCGAATTCCCCGAGCCTCCCGCAGCACCACCAGACTATGCTGAAACCCTTGGCAATCGCGCACCAGCCAAGCGGCCGCTTGCACGGCTGCTTCCAGCATCATTACGCCAGGCAGCACTGGAAAATCCGGGAAATGGTCCGCGAGATACTCCTCCGCCAAGCTCACCTGCTTGATCATGGTAATGGCCTTACCAGATTCCAGACTTACAAGAGCATCAACCAGGGAAAATTTCAATTCAGGACACCTTGTTTCGCCGGCCTTTTAGCCAAAAGCCCACCGGGAGCAGCACACGCCTTCCAACTTCCGACGGCATTGTGCATTTTTACACGCTTTTCCGCGTTTTGACAAGAAGCATTACCGGAAGCGTTACCGGATGTGCCCTGTAATCGGATGGGATCAGGTGCTACCGGGGACGACTTTATTTCAGAAATGTTCAAAGATACGAAGGGTATTCAGCCGATGCTCAAAAGAGTTATATGGAGGTCAAGCTATTTTCATACCTATCTGTGTCAATAATTTATTTGACATTCATATAATTTAATTTATTATGAAAGGAGGTACGTAAAAACGGCGGCAAGCCATCACGCGTTTACTCGTGTCTGGTTGGCTGATTGTTAATTTATCTTTTTAACGTAACCGTTACAGGATCCCGTTAATCGGGGCTTTGGCGGTATTGTTCAGTAGTTCTCATCGCTGCATTTCGGAGTATATATATGGTATCCAAAGCGGAAATGGAAAAAAGCCAGTTGGAATTATGCGATTTATTTCGGCTTTTATCCGATCATACGCGACTGCAAATTGTCCTGTTTTTAGCCACCGGTGAGCACACTGTCACAGATTTGTGCACCGCCCTGAATTTGCCCCAACCCACAGTCAGCCATCACCTTGGCCTGTTACGGATGAATCGTCTAATTGTCAATGAAAGACAGGGAAAAAAGGTCATCTATTCCCTTAGTCCTTCCGCCAGAAGTTTGAAAAAGGCGATTAAATTTTCGGTGCCCCCCTACGTGGTTACCGTCGAGGACAACCGCTAAACTATAGAAACGGTCAGCTAAGGTGGTTTCACTGAAGTGCTGTTTCCCACATCCGAGATTCAATCGTTCCACCACAGCGATGTCCGGAGTGCCGCCGTGGATGGTGCCAAGTTTATTCCCGATGATCTCGCGTGTAATATTGCAGGCTTGAACTACCTGCAAACGGTACCGGGTAGGGCTTTGGCCACTGCGGTAACCCGTCGACTTGCCCAGCAGAAAGGTATTGCTGTTGCAGATGTTGCATTGTGGCGAAGAGAGCATCCCGACCACGCAGTGCCCTGCGCTATCGCCGTTGCGCAATGCCGCTTGAAAGCTGCCGACAAATTCCCCGAGCAGGCCTACGAGTTATGGGCCGTTCCGGAGGCTTTGCAACAGGCGACCTCGGCCAGAGTCGCCGCCTATAAAGCGCAGCGGATTGCTGAATTGGCGAGGCCAAAGATCATCTTGGACCTGTGCTGCGGCATCGGCGGCGATATGCTGGCGATGTCCCATATAGCACCGGTACTGGCGATGGACATCAGCATAGTTCGCGCTTGGATGGCCCGCCAGAACGCTTTAGTATTTCCCGAAAAATATCCGGTGATGGTTGTTCAGGGAGATTTGCAGAACTTTCCGGTTCACCTGAGCTCCGGAATCTTTGTGCATATTGACCCTGCACGACGGTCCGGCGGAAAGCGCAACTATGATTTCTCCGCCATGCACCCGCCCCCGAGCGTCCTTTTCGGTGTCCTGGAAAAAGCTTCCGCCGGCGTTATCAAACTAAGCCCGGCCGTAAACTTCTCGACATTACCGCCCGGACATCTGGAGCTGATCAGCGAACAGGGTACCGTTGTGCAGGCATTACTTTGGACCGGAACCGTCAGTACCCAACTCGGCGAAAACAAACGGACCGCCACAGTCATAGACCGCACCACAACGTGGTCCATGTGTGATTCCAATACCGACTTTGCCGGACCGGAATTGCACGCCTATCAACCGGAAAAGTGGCTCTATGAAATCGACGGCGCTGTTACAAGAAGTGGACTGGCTGTGGCACTTGCAAAAGAACTTACGCTTCGCTGGCTTAGCCCCGACGGCGGTTACATGACAGGCCCGCAATACCTCCAGCATGCCGCTTTAACCGCCTTTGAAGTGTATGACAGTTTCGTGTACACCGAATCAGAACTCATTAGAAAACTGAAAGACGGCGCCAGTAAATACCCCGCCGCCGGCACCATCGAAGTAAAAACCCGCGGCGGCTTAGGATTAAATACTGATCAACTGCAAAAGAAACTTTCCAAAATCTGCCCCCGTGATTGCACTGTCTTAATTTATCGCAGTGCCCACGGCAAAGCCTGCATCATCGCCCACCGATGCAAAGAAGCGGCTGGCGTCAAATGATTACCAACTGAAGAAAGCAAGCGATGCAGGCATGACCACGGAGAGGCGTGTTATCTTCAAATTCATCTCCCGCTTTCGGCTTGTTTTTTCACCAGTTTCGCCTTCTCTTCTTTTGCGAATTCCACCCACTCAATGACTTCAGGTTCGGTTGCATCGCTATAGCGAGTAAGTACGTCATCGTAGGCGTTCAAGGCAAGTTCGGGCCGGCCGGTCTGATCAAGTGTTTCACCGCGATAGGCCAACGCCTTGGCAATGTACCCGTGAATCTCCGAATCCGTAGACTCACCGAACTGGGACAGCAGTTGCTCATAAACCGCCAATTCCTCCGTGTGGGAATCTGTTTTGGAAAATGTAATACCCTTTTCCAGCAGGCAACGGGCCGTCCATACGGCCTTTTCTCCGGTGGCAGCTTCGCCCATCCGCTGTCGACATAGGTCGTACAATGCAATGGCATCCTGATACTTGCCTGTTTCAGTTAAAAGCACGCCATGATTCACCATCGCTTTAGCCGCGCGGACCACCAATTCCGGTTCCGGTGCGTCAATAAAACGCTTCCAAGCCGCTTCGTAAAGCGTCATTTTCCCTGGCTGGTCTCCCAATTCCCCGGTTGCCCAGCCCTTGTTGAACATGGCTATCGCCACTGAATTCCGCACCGATAAATCAGTAGCGTCGCCAAAGCGATTGATAACCTTATCGCAATCGGCAATTTCCCCTTGAAAATCGCCCATTTCCCCTTTGACGTAGCCCCGGTCCACAATCGCTTCGGCAACTTGGGTACTTAGATCTCGGTTAGCGCTGAGCTGTTCCACCATCTGGTTGTATAGCTCGATCGCCGCGTCAACTTTTCCGGTCTCTCCTAAACAATGGGCTTTGCCACACATGGCCCAGGCAACGGAATCCAACAGATCCGGTTCCGTGGCATTACCGTATCGCCGCAACACCTCATCGTGTGCCGCAATTGCATCTGCATATTTCTTTAAATCTTCATACGCATTTGCCTTCGCCAGCAACGCGGCAGCGATACGTTCACGAATTTCTAAATCGGTCGCATCCCCAAACCGTTCAAGCAGACTACCATACATGGCAAGTTGCTCTTCTGATTTTCCCATCTCGCCCAAGACGTAGGCTTTGCCGCTCATGGCTTCAGCAACTTTTAGTTGCAAAGCCGGTTCTGTAGCGGTACCCATTCGGCTCAACACTTCGTCGTAACAGGCGACGGCCTCCGTAAACATGCTCATGTCAGCGTAAGCAAGGCCTTTCATGGAGATGGCTTCGGCCAGGTTTTTCCGTCCTTCCAGATCAATCGAATTTTCGAGCCGGTGCACAATCCCGTTAAAACATGCAATCGCATCAAGAAATTTTCCACCGCGGCCCAATGCAAGGCCTTTGTCGAAAAATGAATCGATTACAAACTCACGCAATCGTGGCTCGGAAGAAGTTTCGAATCGACGAAGGACTTCGTCATAACTCGTAATACCGTCCCCATCGCGCCCGATTTCGCAAAGGAGATACCCCTTGTTGTATAGGGCTTTGGCCAATTGGACACGCAGTTCCAAGCTCTGCGCATCGGAAAAATCCGCCGCAATTTCGTCGTAGAGGGCAAGTTCCGCCTCAGGCTGGCCCATCAGGCCCAGCGAAATGGCTTTGTTGATGCGAGCTTTTTCCGCCCAGACGCGAAGTTCCGGTTCCTGGCAAACCTCCATCTGTCGGATTAATTCATCATAACAAGACATCTCTTCATTCTGCCGCCCCAAATTACCCAGGGCGATGCCAAAATTAAGCCTCGCCTCGGCAACGAGTAGCCGCATTTTCACGTCAGTTTGCCCGCCGAAATCCGCAATTAGCTGGCTCAATACGGCCGTTGCCTCGGCGTGCTTACCGGCATCGGCAAGATCCAATCCGCAGCCCAGCATGGCTTTGGCTTTACTAAATTGATCCATTTCCAACATCGCTGACTCCGCACATTACCCGCATAAAGAATACAAATACAGGGCAATTGGGGCAAACGCCCGCTCATTCAAGCACACTCACTGAGGCACCGCACTTGTCCATGGGAATTTGAGTATTTTATGATATTTCCAGGGCCACACCGCACGGCGATCAAGAACTGTTGCAACTTTTGTTGTCTGTGTTACTGTATTGATTGAAGTCAATATAGGAGATATTCATGCACTATCGAATACTGGGTCGTACCGGGGTTAAAGTAACGCCGCTTTGTCTGGGCACGATGAATTTTGGCGGCCGTAGCGATGAGTCGCAGGCCCACGCAATTCTGGATGCGTATGTCGCGCTGGGCGGTAACTTTATTGATACGGCTAATGTCTACAATGACGGACGCTCCGAGGAGATCATAGGGCGATGGATGAAACAGACCGCCAAGCGCGATGAAATTGTGCTGTCGACCAAAGTCCATGGTCGCCGATCACCGCACATCAATGATGCCGGCAATCATCGCTGGCATATTGTCCGGGAAGTGGAAAAATCACTTAAGCGCCTGAATACTGAACGCATTGATGTCTACCATATTCATCGTCCGGATCCCGATACGCCCATTGATCAGACGTTGCGGGCATTGGATGATCTGGTTCGGCAGGGAAAAATACTATACTTGGCCAGTAGCGTATTTGCCGGCTGGCAACTCGCTGAAGCGCATTATGTCGCCCAGGTGATGGGGACCGCCAGGTTTGATATAGAGCAGCCGCAACTCAACATTATTGACCGCCGCATTGAAAGCGAAATTCTGCCATTTTGCCGCAAGTATGAAGTGGCGACGATTACCTGGGCACCCTTGGCCCGTGGCCGCCTGGCGGGCGTGTACACGCGCGGAGGTCGAAAGATTCCCAAGGGCACCTGGTATGACGCGCAACAAAAAACCGACTTTCCCGCCAGTCAATGGCCAGTAATGGAAGCGGTGGATCGGCTGGCCGACGCGCGGGGAGTTTCCAGCAGTCAATTCGCAATTGCCTGGTGCTTGCAAGTTCCGGGCGTGACGTGCCCCATCATCGGCCCTCGCACCGTTGAACAATTGGAGGACAACATGGCGGCATTAAAGTTCACACTTTCCGCGGAAGAATTAAAGAGCGTGGACGAACTGAATCCATCAGGAAATCTCTGTCGTGATCCGCAGCTTGGCGCTGTTCCGCGTTAACCCAGCGGTCCCAAAGCCGTAAGAGTCATGGAATCAATGCCGCATGTGGGTCATGCTCAGAGAGACGGCGGAGGCGCAGATTAATCTTCTGCGTCATCTTGAGGTGATGTGATCTGGCTTTCGGCGTCTGACTCACTGGCATCGTTTTTTTTCCGGGCGGTAACCAATGTCGCCAGCACCACGCCCAGGACATACAGCAGAACCAGCGGCAGAAAAATACTGGAAAATGTGACGATATCCGGTGTCGGGGCCAGCAATGCCGATAGCACCGCAAGTATTAGGACGGCATAACGCCACATGTGGCGGAATTTATGCGCCGGCATAACGCCAATCTGCGCCAAGACCATCATGACCATCGGCAGTTCAAATGCCAATCCGAATACCAACGCCATGATTGTTACAAATCCCAGATAGTCATGAAGCATCGGCAAGGGCGCAAAAAGAGAATCGGCGGGCTGCGCGTTAATCGCCAGGGTCTTACCCTCGGAATGAATCAGCAATCGCCCCTGTACGGCGTTGTACCACAGCGCGATGTGATGTTTTGGAAAGTGCGTGGGATTGGTGCGCACCATGGGTATGAGCAGTGGTTTAACCTGGTCTCCCGTGGGAAAATTAGAGTAATTATTTACTCCCGCATTATTGCCGTAAATCAGATTCTCGATGGGGTTTGGTTGCAGGTGCGGCATGGGCACCTGCTGATTAAACGCAAGAAAAAATTTCAGCATGATGGGCAGCACAAGGATAAAAAAGAACGCCACACCTGAAATAAACAAAAAGATGCTCGGACCGATATAGCGATACACCAGCGATCGCTCACGCTGGTAAAGGCCGGCCGCCACAAAAAGCCAAAACTGATAAATGATCCACGGACTGGCCAGCAGCAAACCAGCTTTGATTCCCAACATCAGGTACATAATGACGTTGCCGGCGGGCTTATTGTAAAGCAGATACTGCGGATACCCGGAGTAACGCAAGGCCAGCAGATAAGGCTGGAACAGAAAGTCAATAATGTAATTGGCGAATAACGTGCAGATGGCAATACCAACCGCCGCCCCCAGGAGCGACAAGATCAGTCGCTTGCGCAGGTCATCGAGGTGATCGCCAAACGACATGGCGGGCATCTGCTCTTCTTCGCTGGGGGCCTGGGAAATCTTGGCCAAAAAATGTCGCCATAGGGCCATAGGTGTTATATCCGTCTCAATGGGCAGAGGCCAAAGTCTTACGACTCATAGCGTACGGTCCACAATTTTTCCGTCCTGTAACGTTACCACCCGGTCCGCCTGGGCCGCAATGTGTATATCATGCGTAACGAGAAGAATGCTCTGGCCGCTGCCTTTGTGCAAGCCGCGAAGCACATCCAGAATCGTCTGCCCGGTCTTAGGGTCAAGATTACCTGTCGGCTCATCCGCCAATACCAGCGCAGGTTCATTAATTAGCGCCCGAGCGATAGCCACACGCTGGCGCTCACCACCGGATAACTGCGAGGGTCTGTGCCGCAAGCGATCCTTCAACCCGAGTTGCTCCAACAACTCCAAGGCTCGCCTCTTGCCAGGTCTGGCCCGGATACAGGCTTTATACCATGGAGCACAAACCATTGCCGGAAGCAGGACATTTTCCAGAACACTTAATTCCGGCAATAAATGATAAAGCTGGAATACAAAGCCGAAGGCGTGATTTCTCAGGCGATGCCGGGAATGGCGGGAAAGCCGACTCAAATCCTGCCCGCGGAACATCACAGATCCGGCATCGGCTGATTCCAAAGCCCCGGCGATATGCAGCAGCGTGCTTTTGCCGGAACCCGAGGCTCCCACCAGCGCGACGAACTCCCCTTCAAATACGGTCAGGCCCGCACCGCATAATACCCGCACATCCGCCGGCCCCAGGCGGAATGTTTTGTTAATGTTCGTCAATTCCAGCATCGCTTTGCGCGGTGAAGAATCAGTGGTCGTCAAGGTATTATTCATAACGCAACGCCTCCACCGGATCCTGCCGCGCTGCGAGAATGGCGGGAATTAATGCCCCAAACAAGCCCGCGAGGATGGCGAAAATTACAATCCACATGACCGCCTGCGGATCAATCTGGTCGGGAATTTTGGAAAAGACGTAAATTTTCCGATTCCAAATCGAAATGCCGAATATCCGCCATAATATATGATCATGTATCCAATTATCATTGCGTACAAACCAGACTCCAGTAATTAAGCCCAGTAACGCGCCAGCCGAGCTGATCAACATGCCATAAAGCACAAAAATAACGCCCACTCCCTCTTCGCTTCCGCCGATGGCTTTGATTATGCCGATATCCCGCGTTTTATCCCGTACCAGCATGTAAAAAATGAGGAATATGACAATCACCACCACCAGACTCATCAATCCCAGCAGAAAGGTGATCATATTACGTTCATTGTCTACAGCCCGGATATACTCCGCCTGCACCTGATCCCACGTTCGCACACGGATACCGGCAATTTCCATCTGGGGATGCAGCAATTCCAATTGATGCACGACATGGGCGATAGCTTTGCGGGCGGCCAGAACATTGGCCTCACTGGAATCATGGCGAACCAGCACCTGAATTTCACTGCACCGTCCGGGCCGCACTCCACCTGCCAGCAGATCCTGCCGCTGCATAAACGCCATTTTCTGGGCCACATGGAACGGGATATAAACCGTCTTGGAATCGACCGCATAAACGCGCGTGCGCGAATCATCAACGATGACAAAGCGCCGGCTTTGCGGCTGAGCCAGCGTCGCTTTCATAGTTACGGGCACCATGGTGATGATGACCGGGGAAAAACGAACTCCCGGCGGGCGATGATAATGGCCAAAACGATCGCGCTTATACAGCCCCAGATCAACACCTATTACGCAGCCATTTTTCGGTTCGTCCGCGCCGGTCATATACCGATTGGCGGCCTGCGGCGGCGGAGTAAAGCTTGGTGCCTTGGGTACTAAGGCGTGGCGTAAGGCCGCGGCACTGGAAAAGGCTTCATTGGGCAACGCCTGCACCATGCGCAAATCACGATCCGCGCGATTTTCTTTATAGACGGCCTGCTGATAATCTTCATGGGCTATCACTTGCCAATGCTGCCGAATGGAAGCAAGCCAGGCATGATTGCCGATAGGCTTGAGATTTGCATAATGCCGTTGTCGAGCATCTTCGGTCTTAGCAGCCGCAAGCAGCCGTTTTTGCGCATAGGCCAGCAACTTGGCTCGGGTGGTGGGGAAGCCGGCACCGCGCAAATCCGCCACAGCCTGCATGGGAGCTTTGTATTGCCAGAATAGACTGCTTCCGAAGGAACTTACCTTTGATTCACTTCCCGCTTCAACGCCCATGACCTGGACGCCGGTATTGACTTGAAACTCCGGCAGATTAAACAGGCCATAACCGCTGATCACGGGCGTACTGGCTTTTACCTGTGGCAACAGCGCCAATCGCTTTTGAAGTTGCCGATAATAAGGAAATCCAGCCATCGAATCGCTCTGGATCACGACATCGCCCATCAGCGAACGTCCCGCGTCCCGCACGCGGTTAACAAATCCGGTCATGATGCTGTTAACAATAATCAGCATCATCACGCAAAGCCATACCGCCAGCACGGGAAATAGGACAATGCCCTTGCGCGTCAGATAACGGAAACAGAGAAATATCTTGTACATCTAATAAATCAGGAATGTACCGTCAGGTGTGAACCGCCGGTGAAATATCCTTGTCCTTTTTCAAGTCTCCTGGGTGGGGACATTTGGAATTCCGGTGGCCCCACGGGATTTAAGCAACGGGAATAACACCACGTCGCGTATGCTGGTTCTATTGGTCAGCAACATCACCAGTCGATCTATCCCGATTCCCAGCCCCCCCGCCGGCGGCATTCCGTGGCACAGCGCCGCTATAAAATCATGATCCATGCGGGCCATGGAATCCTCCTCTTTTAAGCCCGCAAGCTGGGCCGAGAATGTTTCATACTGGACAAATGGGTCATTGAGTTCGGTATATGCATTGGCCAGTTCCATACCGGCGATATAAAGCTCAAAGCGCTCGGCCAGATGCGGCATCCCCGCCTTTCGTTTGGTCAATGGACATAAACCCGCAGGGTAATCATAGACAAAAACCGGTTGATCATAAGCGTTGAGTTTGGGTTCGGCCAGGCGTTCAAAGAGCGTTCCCGCCAGTACGTCATGATCAGTTTGGTCCACATCGGCAATACCATGCTCCAGGGCGCGTTGCCGCACCGCCGCCTGGTCTGTCATCGGCACGCCCACGTGCTGGGCAAATAATTCACTGTAGGCAATGCGTTGAAATGGCGGAGTAAAATCAATAATTCTTTCGCCGTAGGGAAGTTTTACCCCGCCGCCGGCGGCGGGTCCATTAACCGCAGCACGACGCGCTGCAGCCAGGGAGGCCAGGAGTGTTTCAGTAAGTTCCATCATACCCGCCAGATCGCTGTACGCCTGATACAGTTCCATCATGGTAAATTCGGGGTTGTGGCTGGTATCAATGCCTTCGTTACGGAAATTCCGGTTAATCTCATAAACCCGTTCCATGCCCCCTACCAGGAGGCGTTTAAGAAAGAGTTCCGGACTGATGCGCAAAAATAATTCAATATCCAGTGCATTGTGGTGGGTCACAAAAGGCCGCGCTGCAGCCCCGCCGGGGATCGCCTGCATCATGGGCGTTTCAACTTCCACAAATTGCCGCGCCGCCAGGAATTCACGAATCGAACTCATGATTTGGGAACGGGCGAGAAAGACATCCAGCGAATCAGCATTTGCCGCTAAATCAAGATAGCGCTGGCGATACCGTGCTTCCGTATCCGCCAAGCCATGAAATTTTTCGGGCGGTGGTAACAGCGCTTTGCCGGCCAAACCAAAATCATCGGCCCAGATAGTTATTTCCCCGGTTTTTGTATGGCCGAGCTTGCCGGAAAACCACGCAATATCCCCTAATTCCAGCAGCTTTGCCTGCTCCCATTGGGACGCCAGAAACTGTTTGGCCAGTCCAATTTGAATTTTGCCAGTCCAGTCGCTGATCGTAATAAAGATCAACTTGCCGATATCACGAAGCAGCGTAATACGTCCGGCAACTTTAGCCGATGGCCCGCCATCATGGGGTGTTTCGGCGGTGTGCAAGCTTCGCGCCGCCGCCGTGGACATCAATGCTTCAATGCGTGAGCCGAATGGATCTGCACCACTAGCCCGCCATTTCTCCAGCCGTGCAAGGCGGAACTTAAATTCTGGATTATCTGACTGAAGCATGTTTCCTCAACTACATTCAACAAAGCAATGTATTGTAGCGGTCAATGCTATCCGTGAAAACTGCCCTCATAAATCACTGCCGCCGAAAGTACGATTCAGGTTAAACGGCATGGACGACGAGGAGTTAGGATATAGACGTTAGAATGCTTCGGAAGCGCTGCCGCTCAAGGATTAGCGAGTCAGGAATAAAGCAGGCCGAGTAAGGGGAGAAAAGGGTATGGACGTGCCAGCGCTTCGGGAAAATGCCGGATCCTAAAATGCCAAGTTCCACGCTCCATCCGCGGTGGCGCAGGTGATCCGTGCCATCCATTACATTATACAAGGCGGCAAGAACGTCCGGCCACCGCTATAATCGGGCAGGATGCAAAACGGAGCGCAACTTGCGATGAAATATGAGCTGATTGTATTTGATATGGATGGCACTCTGACATTCGACGCCCTGGATTTTGATACACTGCGGAAAGAACTGGGACTGCAGGTGCGGCATCCGATCTTGGAGTGCATCGACACCTTGGGACCCAATGAGCGCCAACAGGCTTGGGAGACGTTGCATCGGCATGAGGCGGTGGCGGCGGAAAAATGCCAACTACGTCCCGGTGCGGAACAGGTCCTCGAACGATTGCGCCGCCGCGGATTGAAAACCGCTCTGCTTAGCCGCAACAGTCAACGCAGCGTGGAAACTGTACTGCGCCGTTATCCAATCTTTTTTGACCACATAGCGTCACGAGATCAGGCCCCGATTAAACCCGCGGGAGAAAGCCTTTTAAGAATTTGCCGAGCCTTGCGGATCAGCGCGGAAAAGACATTAATGGTCGGAGATTATGTTTTCGATCTGCAAGTCGCAACGAATGCGGGCACACACAGCGTGCTGCTGGTTGAACCGGAGTCTACGCTTCCCTATTTCGCACAGCAAGCAACCTATCTGATTCGGAAGTTAGAGGATATTGAACTTCTGGTCGCAGCACCGGAAGAGTTTTTAAATACAACCACCCTGGCCGAGGCAACAAAACGATGAATTACTCGCGACAGCATTTTCACAATGTCCCACGGTGGGTCATGAGAACGGTGCTGGTGATAGCTGGATTAGTGCCCGCATGGCCCTACTGTGGGGTGCGGACCGCAATCGCGCAACCACCTACGAATATGTCGGCACGTGCCGAGAACCCCCATCTAAAACCGCATCACACCAAAATCCACCTGATTCTCAAGGCCTTGCAACAGCGCGGCAAGACGTTGCGTAATTTTCAGGCCCATCTGGTTGTTCAGGTACATCATTTGCGCACGGATGAAAAGGATATGAATATCGGCCATATCTGGTATCAGCAAAAAAACTCAACCACGCGATTTGATATCCGCTTTGATATGCTGGTGGTCGATGGGGCCATTGCCAAACGTCATGCGGATCACGATATTGTTTTTGACGGACGCTGGCTGATTGACCGCAACGGCAGCGCCAGAATATTCCGGAAAATCGAGATTGCGCCGCCGGGAAGAAAATTCAATCCGTTGCGCCTCGGTCAGGGACCGATTCCAATTCCCATTGGGCAAAAACCGTCGGATGTGGAAAAAGAATTTCACGTTGAACTGCTGAAAAATAAAAAAATGCCTCCGCATACGATTGGCTTAAAACTTATTCCGCGTGATAAATCGGCGTTTACCTTTGTGGAAGTGGACTTTTGGATCAATACGCACGTTTGGCTGCCGGTTAAAATTATCCGCACGGCTCCCGACGGAACTCCCACGACCGCCATATTAAGCAAGATTGTCCTGAATAAACCCATGCGGCATGATTTTCATTTATCACCGCCGGGAAGCGGATGGACGGTTGTGGTGAAGCATTACCATAGCAACTAAGTTCGCAAGGTTATTCATGTGCGGCAACGCGGGAAGTTCCTGCCATCGTGTGAACTCCCGCGTTGTGCCGCACTGGAACAAATCCATGTAACCGTTTACGGAGATCCGGTCGAGCAGGCTGGAAGCCCGCACCACAATGCGGGCCATCCCACGAAACGTAAATTTCCAGGCGGTGCGCCGTTGCCGGACCCCCTAATCGGTATGGTCGTGAACGGTTACAAATCCATCAGCCGCCGAAGTAATCGGAAAGGATCTTCTTCTTGCTGCTTGGCGGATTTTGGGCAATCAAAGCGGGATCAGTGGTGACAATAATCACGCCGGCCATGGCACCGGGAAATCCGTGTACGCCCGGTCGATGGGCCGGCTGTACGCTGTGATGATAAATCTTGGAAAGTATGGCGTGAACGGGGCAGTAATACGGGTAAATTCCGGGCTTGGTCAGCACGACTTTATAGCTATGCACGCCGGCCTTAGGCCCTGTAGTCCCCATGAGCATTCCAGAATTAATGGCGTTATTCGGCTTGCCCGTCAGCGCGTGATAGCCGTTGACCATGTGCGCACCAGTATCTTCATTAATAAAAATCACCGGCTCGCCCGGCGCAACCGCCACGATGGACTCCACAAACGCATTGGCTCCGTCCATGTGAATATACACTGGTTTCATGGAAGCCGCCGCAGGCGCAGCCGGCGCCTTGGCCACGAGAGGTCGCATGGGGTGAAACACCAGCAACGTCGTGGTAAGCACCGCACCGAGAACAAAAGAAGCAATACCAATTCTAACCGTGGGGTTCATCATCTGACTCCGTAATTAACAGAAATTCCCTATAAACAAATCACGCAAAGTTCATACGACCGCGGATGGGGACAGGATCTCAAAAGTTTCGATTTTCATATCACGGCGCGACTGCCACAGCCGGTGCAGCGATAAACTACCGACATAGATATAGCCAAACATAAAAATAAGCATAAACGGCACGCATGATGCGGCACGGTTAAACCACAGGGCAATAATGATACATGCCAGCAAATACA
>DAHXLH010000209.1:0-4900 GCA_027366115.1 Phycisphaerales bacterium | reverse complement strand
GAATATTCAGTGCTTTTTCCTGCGCCCCGGCGAGATGAATATCAGCCGAAGCGCCCGGTGCCGCACCGGCAAGTCCCGGGCTGACAATGTTATATGTGATGGATAATCCCGGCACGCTGCGGCCCGGCATGGCCATTACCGCATGGATCCCGAAAACCGCCAAAGCAGCGACCATGACCATTGTTCCGCGTTCAGCGGTGATCTGGTGGGAAGGAGAACGCTGGGTATTTGCGGCCCGCGGCGGCGGCGCTTTTGCGATGCGCGCATTGATTCATCCGCTGAGCGTACCGGCCGGCTATGCGGTAAAAAATGGATCGCTGCCGGAAAAGCGCATTGTTTCCCGCGGCGCACAACTGCTGCTGACAATTAAATTAAGTTCCACGCTCAAAAAATCTGGCTGATGCCGGAACCGAGGTCATTGATGGATGTAAAATGCTTAAACGGATTGTAAACTTTGCTCTGCATTTTCGGGGCATCATTATTGCCCTGGCCTGTATTCTTATCGGCTATGGCGTATATTCCATTGCCCGCGCCCGCTATGATGTTTATCCCAATTTCATTCAGCCGCAATTAAAAATCAAGACGCTTGCCCCCGGATACAGTCCGCGTCAGGTGGAAAAGCTTGTTACCACGCCTATTGAACAGGCGCTGGCCGGTGGCGTCGGTGCGGAAAAAACATTTTCCAATTCCATGCAGGGCATATCCATTGTTAAGGTGCTGTTTCCCAGCGGATCAGATATTTACCGCGATCAACAGGCGGTTTCGCAGCGCCTGGCACAGGTGGTCGGAACCCTGCCGCCCACGGTTCATACACCCGTGCTTATGCCGCTGAGCAGTTCCGTCCGCTGGGTTACGGTGGTTGGAATTACCAGCAAAACCAATGACCTCCGCCGCTTGCGCACCGTTGCCGATTGGGTTATGCAGCCGCGCCTCCTGGCCGTACACGGCGTATCCGAGGTGGCTATTTATGGCGGCCTGCAGAAAGATTACCGCATCGAATTAATTCCGGCCCGGCTCATTCAATACCATTTAACGGTGCAACAGGTGCTGACGGCGGCGCGCGGGGCCACCGGCCTGATGGGGGCGGGGTTTATCACCACACCCAATCAGACCATGACGTTGCGGGCGCATGGGCAAATTCAATCGTTAAAGCAACTCGGTGAAACGGCCGTGGCGGTGCATGGCACACAGGTTATCACGCTGGCCGATGTGGCCCATATCCGCTTGAGCCATTTGCCGCAGGTTGGGGCGGTTTCCATCATGCAAAAGCCCGGCGTGCTGCTGATGATCGGACAGGCGTATGGCTCGAACCTGCTGCACGTAAGTGCCGGCGTAACGAAAGCTTTGAATTCCCTGCAACCGCTTTTGACCCGGCAGGGCATTGTTCTGCATGGAAAAATTCTGCAAAGCGCCGATTTTATCACCATTGCCCTGCACAATCTCATTGACTCGCTGCTGATAGGGGCGGGACTGGTTATTCTGGTACTGGCGCTGTTTCTTGGCGATTGGCGCACCAGTCTTATTTCCTGCCTGGCCATTCCGCTTTCTCTTCTGGCGGCCATTGCGGTTTTGATTCATCTTGGCGATACGATTAACACCATGACCATGGGCGGATTGGCCGTGGCCATTGGTGAAGTTGTTGATGATGCTGTCATTGATGTGGAAAATATTACGCGCCGCCTGCGCATCAACGCGCTGGCGGATGTGCCGCGCCATGCGCTGACTGTGATCCTGCATGCATCGCTGGAAGTGCGAAGCGCTGTCGTGTTTGCCACCTTTTCCGTTATTCTGGTATTTCTGCCGATTTTTGGCCTCGGCGGTCTGGCTGGGCGGTTCTTTGCTCCGTTGGGTGTGGCCTACATTGCCGCTGTCATATCCTCGCTGATCCTGGCCCTGACACTGACTCCCGCTTTGTGTATGACCTTGTTGCCCCAGGTGGCCGTAACCCGCCACGACGCCTGGTTGACCAGCCATATCAAAACCGCGTATCGGCGGCTGCTGACTTTTGTGGAACGCTGGCGAAAGGCGGTTATCGCGCTGGTGGCAATGGTTACGCTCGCTGGACTGGTGCTGCTGCCGGCCCTGAAAACCGAATTTTTCCCGCGCCTCAATGAACGCAATTATGTGGTGCACCTGGTTCTGACGGCGGGATCTTCACTGAGTCAATCCATTGCCATTGGTAACCGTGTTACCGCGGATTTACGCCGGATTCCCTATATTCAGGAAGTGGAACAGCGTTCCGGCAGATCCAATCTGGCCGGCGATGTGCTCGGGCCGCAATACAGCGAATATCTTATTCGCATCAAATCGCTTTCCTCGCGGCAGGCCCGGAAATTTCGTGCGGATATGGCACTGCTGATCCGGAAATTCCCCGGCGTGTTGCTGTATTACAATACGGTTTTATCCGAGCGCATCAATGAAACGCTTTCCGGTTCCGGTGCCCCGGTGGCGGTGCAGATTATTGGCAATCATTTTGCCGCCATTGAAAAAGCCTCAACGCTGATTACAGCCTGCCTGCGGAAACTTCCCGGTGCGCGCAGCGTGGCCCCGCAGACGGCGTGGAACGCGCCGGAAATTCAGTTACGGTTGCGCCGCAGGCAACTCCGGCGCTGGGGTTTATCTCCGCTGGCCGTACTGGCCCGCGTCCACATGCTTATCCGTGGCCGCACGGTGGGGCATATTTATCATGGCACACGCGTCTGGCCCGTCGTGGTTACCATGACGCCGCCATTTGCCCATCGTGTTTCCCTGATCCGCAAACTTCCCATTTGCACGCCCGGCGGCACCTGGATTCCGCTTTCGGACGTGGCGCGAATATATGAGGGTCGCGGCTTTTACCGCATTTCCCATATCAACGGCCAGCGCGCGCAGAGCATCAACATTCACCTCAAAGGTGCAACCGCCGGGCAATTTGTCAAAGCGGCCCGGCTCGCCATTGCCGGCATTCATCTTCCCGCCGGAGTACTGGTTAATTTCACCGGCTCGGCTCAGGCCGCGGCCAAAGCGCAACACGACCTGCTGGTCCATTCCGGCATTGCGCTGGTTGGCATATTGCTGCTGCTGTTTATTGTCTTGAGAAACCTCAACAACGTGCTGCTGCTGTTAATCAATCTTCCGCTGGCACTGGTGGGCGGCGTGCTGGCGGCGTTCGTGAGCGGGGGGGTGTTGTCACTGGGCGCTCTGGTGGGGTTTATCACGCTCTTTGGCATTACCCTGCGCAATTCCATTATGCTGCTGTCCCATTATCAGCACCTGGTAACGCGTGAAAACAGAACCTGGAATATTGAAACATCCATCGAAGGCGCGGTTGATCGCCTGCCGGCGATCTTAATGACCGCTCTGGTAGCCGCGCTGGGCCTGCTGCCGCTGGCCCTGGGTTCTGGCGCCCCGGGCCGGGAAATTGAAGGACCGTTAGCCCAGGTCATCGTCGGCGGCCTGTTTACCTCCACCCTCCTGAACCTGATCATCCTGCCCACCCTGTCCGCCCGCTGGGCAAAATTCACCTGACCCCGCAGCGTGTATCCGCCGTGGCGTCCTTCGCAACGCCTCCATCTGTCCCGCCCGCATTTATTGCTTCGCCCTCACGCGTGTGTCTCGCACACATTAGCCCGGATATTTCATCGGTTTTAACAAATGGAAGCCCGATATTCTCGGATCGGTCGGGGCCGCGAAGAATTTTCCGTTTTTTTGAATAACGCGCAGACCGCTCCCCGGCCCCCCAATATCTATACATACTATTCTAATGCATGCGTTTTTCCTTTCTTTTCTTGTGGCCAATTCCGATTTACCCTGTGGTTTGTTGATCTATATGTAGTGCGGTCAATCCCCCGAGCTTTTCGCATACCAGTTTGAACAACGTCTGCAATGGATAGGCGCTGGAAAGGTGCAGCGCTAATCGGCGCACGCTGGTCTTCACCACCGCCCCAATTTTGAAGAGCTTCAACCGGATCGTATCTACCTGCGCGGTAGTCAACTCCGTGCCCACCAGAACCGTACGCCGCAGACGATCGATCAGGATATAGGCGAATCCACTCAAGAGAACACGGAACTGGTTGGCCACAAAATCGTGGCAACTCGTACGATCCGCAAATAAACCAAGTTGTTGTTCCTTGATGTAATTCTCCGCCTGTCCCCGGGCACAATAGGTCGCGTCATATAAGCCTTGGGCATCTCCCTTCAGGCTGGTGACCACGAATCTCGGGTTCGGTCCCTCTGCGGTATGTTCCGCCTTCATGATGATCGGGCGTTTGTGATCCCACGTTTTGGCACCGTATTGTGTCCAGGCAAAGATCCGCTGCTTGACGCCGGTGGCCTGATATTGGGTCTCCGCCTCCCGCATCAACCCCCCGGCGATCTTCTCCAGTACCGGATTACGGGCCAGGCCGATGATGTAATCCACCTGATGCTTGTCACACCATCGCATCATTCGCCACCGACAAAAGCCGCTGTCCCCACGGAAGATGATTCTTACATTTGGCCAAACTTGCCGGAAACGCTTGACCAGCAGGCTCAAAATCGCCCAGGCATGATGGGCGGCACCGATATCACTGGGACGCAAATAGGAGCACAGCAACTGGCTGCCACAGAACACATACAGGGGCAGGAAACAGTATTCATCGTAATACCCGTGGAAGAAGCGCCCTTCCTGGTGTCCATGAAGGGGATCATTGGTGGCGTCAAAATCCAGAATGAGTTCCTTGGGCGGCTCCCGGTGCGATTCGATGAACTGTTCCACCATCAGTGACGAAAGCTTAAAGCAGGTCTTTCGACTGACGCGATTCTCCAGTCGGCACAGGGTCGGCGGAGAGGCCAAGGGTTTTTCATCATCAACCCCCCGGTTGGTAACAATCTGCCACAGGGGATCCTTACGCAGGCTCTGGTGGTCATTGAGGTCCTCCCA
>DAHXLH010000197.1:0-2638 GCA_027366115.1 Phycisphaerales bacterium | reverse complement strand
TGAAGTTCCGCAGGGCGAAGTTCCACGCGGACTGGCAGGAGCATATGGTATTCCTGCCGTCGTCCTGTCGCGGTGCTCAAGGTGCTTCGTACCGGTTCCCCGCTGTCGAAAACGGGAGAAATGAGGTGGTGCAGCGGAGATGTTTTCCGGACAAAGGCAAGATTTCGGCCAAGGCGGGCTGGATTGCGGTTTCTTCATGGAGCTTTCACCTCTATATTTGCTGGCCGTGCGGTTGGCGTGGAATGTGAGAGCAAATTGTAAAACCTTTTTCAGGAGTCTACAAAATGAGCAGGCATAGAAGTATCGTTTCATCCGCCGCCAACTGCGGCCACCCGCAGGCCATTCGGTCAGTGGGCAATTCACACGGCTCCGCTAACGAGCGGGATGGTTCTAAGATATTTGGCCGCGTGCCTTGCGCCGCACTGCTGCTGTTGGCGGTTGGAGCGATCATGGTAGAGGGGGCCTCGGTTCGCGCTGATACCATCGTCGCGTCTGACAACGCCGGGAACTCACCATATGTGGTGGGCGTAGCACCCAACGTCAATCTCTCGGCATTTTCCGGGCAAAATGGGGGCAGCGGGTTTGGGCCTTGGTCTGTGGCCAGTACCGCCGGCAGCAGCCAGGGTGGTGATTTCATAAGCTCCAACACTTGGAGCGGCGTAACGCCTTGGTTTGACATTTGGCAGTACGTTGGAGGCCAGACCACGGCAACCCGCCCGTTGAACAGCGTATTATCCAGCGGCGAAACGCTGTCCTTTGATTTCGTGCTCAGTGCCGACGCTACCGGCGGGGCGGTAGGTTTTTATCTCTCCGATTCCGGTGGTAATCCATTATTCAGCTTTTATCAGATGGGCAACACCTCAACGGCGGGATACGCCATCGACGCGAACGGTACGACATCCGGCGTCGGCGTTCAATACAACTTTCATACGCTTGATCACATGGCGTTTCAATTGACCAGCGCCACCACCTACAATTTCGATGTGAACAATGCGTTGGCCTTTTCCGGAACCATTTCTAATGCGACCGGCGGCATCACGAGTCTGAATTTTTTCGATAGCAACGGAGGGCCTTCCAGCGATGTTCAATTCACAAACCTATCGATTTCTTCCCCCGTCCCCGTTCCAGCCTCATTTGGCCTGCTGGCATGCGGAATGGGCGCGGCCCTGGTTCTCAACAAACGCCGCCGCGTAAAGACATGAGGTCGAACCCACGCGAATCGCCTCTTGACGCGTCAGAAACGCGATCCAACGCTGGTGGATCGCGGCTACGAAGGGGTTCAATGTGGTTGCCAGCCGTTCATATGTGAAAGATTATTCATAAAGCACTATGTAAGGAGATTCAACATGAATCGCCGAAGAGGATTCACGCTCGTTGAATTGCTGGTGGTCATCAGTATCATTGCCCTTCTTATCGCGCTGCTATTGCCGGCTCTGGCTAAAGCCCGTGCGCTGGCCGTTAGCGTAATTTGCGAGTCAAATCTAAGGCAGTTGGGCGTTACGTACTCGGAATATACGCAAAGCGAGGCCCCACACGGTTTTGTGTTTAATTACCTCGACCAGGGAGACCAAAGCTGGGTAGCGGCGCTGGGACAAATCTACGCCAACACGCAAACCGATAATTATTTCCCGCTACCCGCCGCGTACCAAAAGTTGCTTATCTGCCCGGCCACAAACATTCCCGGCCAGGGCGCGGGGGCAGAGGGAACCAATCTGGGATTCGGCATTATTGGGACATCGACCGGGCCATTTCAGGCGGACTGGTGGACCCCACAAAACTCCAATATCCCCACAGGCTGGTGCAGTTATGATTTAAACGGATGGATGTACGATATTCAGGACAGTTCGGCGTATTATCAATCAGATGCGGCTGGTAACGCGGGCATACCAGTGTCGTCCATTCAGCGGTACTTCTGGAGCAGCAGCCAAACTCCGGCTGGCGCTCAGACCCCTTTATTCGCGGACGGCATCTGGCAGGACAGTTGGCCCAAGCCAACCGATCCCGTGCCACAGAATTTGAACGGCGGCGTGATTAACGATCCGGTCAATGGCATTAACGCATATTGTATCAATCGTCATAATATGGCGGTTAATGTGGTGTTTGCCGATGGCCACGTCGAGCATGTGGCTTTGGGCGACCTGTGGACCTTGCACTGGTCGCCGTACTTCACGCCGCTTTCTAAGGGCATCAGCCTCACATGGCGCCCATTTAGTTTTTAGCAACCGTTCGCGGGTGCAGCGAGGAGATCTGAAAGTGATGGCCGTCCCTCGATGTTGGACATTCGAGGCCCGAAGTGAATGAGGTAATCCGGGCGGACCGACCACAGGATCCATGACCGGTTGTTCCGAGGCGAGCGCTTCGCGAAATTTGAACGTAGGAAAGGTGATCGTTGCGCAGGCTAAAGAGACGTTTTTGAAAACCCCGCGGGGGCTTTCACTGTCGCGGCTGAATTAAGGCCAGATTCGTTAAATCCGCAGCCATTTCTGCGGCAATCATTGGTCCTCCACGAATGGCGGCTCGATACAGCAGCACCACGGCATGTCATCGTCCACGCGGGCGGGTGTGGTGGTGCAAAGCAAGTTGCTTTGTTTATAGGAGAAAAATACATGTTTAGTCAAGCATGTCCCAACGGTGGAAT
>DAHXLH010000143.1:0-9534 GCA_027366115.1 Phycisphaerales bacterium | reverse complement strand
CTGCGGCCCATGCCCGAAACCAAGGGTTCGAGAAACTCCGGGAATTCCTCGACGCTGCGCCTCCAATGCTTTTGATTCCATTCCATCGCACTATTATGAAACAAAAACTTTGCTTGTCAATACTTAACATAGTAATATTAGCCCTTAACCGCCTGTTTCCATCGCCGGCTCGGCGTGGGCGCCGAATATGGCTGATCCGATTCTTACCAGTGTGGAGCCTTCTTCAATGGCGATTTCAAAATCGCCGCTCATACCCATGGAAAGATGCTTAAAGTGTGGCCCGCATATTTTCCGGAATCGCAACTCATTAAATATCTCTCGTAATGTGATAAAGCATTCTCTGGTTTCTTGCGGATCGGCTGATTGGCGGGCCATGGTCATCAGTCCGACAACTTGCAGATGCGCCAGGGTTTCGAACTGTTCCGCCATGTGAATGGCCGCGGGTATCGGGACGCCGTGTTTAGACTCTTCACCGGAGGTGTTTACTTCCATGAGAATCGGGATGGGCTTTTCCCGCCGACCGCCCAGATCATTGAGGTGTTCCGCCAGTCGCAATGAATCGACACTATGAATAATCTCGCTGCTTTCAATCGCGGCGGCCGCTTTATTGCGTTGCAGATGGCCGATCATATGCCATTTGAGTTGGGCATTGATTTCCGCACCGTCCGCCATGGTTTCAGTGAGCCAGTCCCGCACTTCCTCATTGCGGGTTTGCAAATTTTGTACGCGGCTTTCTCCAAAATGCCGTTGGCCTGCCGTGATGAGTTGCTGAATCTGTTCCACGGCTGCATATTTGCTTACCGCAATAAGTGTGACCTCACCGGGATCGCGGCGCGCACGGGTTGCCGCAGCGCGGATTCGTTCCTGAACCTGTCTGAGTTTAACCGTTACATCCATAGCAAATCCCTCATAAAGCAAAACCCAATGCGCCGTATTATTGTCAGTTATCTAAAAATGTAAAGAGGTAGATTGTCCCAAAATCAGGGACAAAAGAATTCGATCTATCGAACGCATTTAACGACTTAATTGCGAATAATTTGTGAAAGGAATTTTCGCGATTCGGTAAGTCGGGTAGATCGGAGAATTCGCCGCACCTCAGGCGGCCAAATTTTCTGATTCGTCCGCGCTTGCCGAGGAATCGGAAAAATGCGGGTTCGCCAATTCCCATTGTGCTCGCCAGGCGAGAAAATTATCCACGGCTGCCTCAAAATCACTCATGGAATCAATTACGCGCATCGCATCCCGCAATATCCGACACGGATTCATGTGCTTGGCATACCAGCTTACGCGCTTGCGAAATTCAAGAATCGCCACGCGCTGATTGCGGAAGCGGATCATGTTGTAAAAATGATCCCGCATATATTGGCATTTTTGCTGAATTGTCGGCGCTGGCAGAAGTACGCCGGTCTGCAAATACTTTTGTACATCACGGAGCACCCACGGTGCCGCCAGCGCCGCCCGCCCGATCATCACGCCGGCACAACCGGTGACATCTATCATCCGTTTTGCATCCTGGGCCGTGCGGATATCGCCATTACCGATAATTGGAATTTTATGCACAGCCGCCACCACCGCCGCAATGCCATCCAGCCGCACAGATCCATGAAATCTCATCTCCGTGGTACGGCCATGCACGGTCACACCCGCAATTCCCACCTGTTCCAGACGATTGGCCAGAAACGGGGCTACCAGCCGCTGGTCGTCCCACCCTAATCGCAGTTTTGCCGTGACAGGAATATGGGGTACGGCCCGCACCACGCGCTGTGCCATATCCAGTGTGCGGGGGATATTGCATAATAAGGCTGATCCGCCATCGCGTTTGGTAATTTTATCCACGGGGCAACCCATGTTGATATCAATAATATTCGCACCATGATCTGCCGCCCATTTTGCGGCGTCACACAGGCGTTGCGGATCAGCGCCATAAAGCTGCATGGAAAGCGGAGAATCCTCCGGGCAGGTGGCGGCCAGTTCCATGGAACGCTTGTTTTCCCGCAGCACACCTTCGGGGCATAACAAATCCGTACAAGCCAAGGCGACCCCGCCACAGCCTCGTGCCACCAGCCGAAATGATACATCGCAGTAACCCGCAATCGGTGCCAGCAACACATTGCCGGCAAGCGTAACATCACCAATCCGCAATGGCGGCGGTGCCATCCATGTTGAGACCTCTTTCATAGGCTGGCATTATAACCGTTTATCGGCTTATTGACGGCAGCGCGGAAAATGAGAGAATTAAAGAGGAATCTCGATCGCCGTCCGGGGAATTTGCCAACTGGCAGCATGCGAGCATTGCAGTAGTTGTATTTAAAACGTGTCGGGAAAAGTTCCCTGACGGCCTTGTACAGTCGTGCGGGCGTAAGAAGCGCGGTGGAAGGATGTGTGGATCGTGGTGAAGGCAGACCAGCAGGTACGTCCTATAGTGGATTTTAAGAACTCCGCGGCGCAGCACCTGAATCGGGGGAACGCTGTGGTGCCGGGGCACGTTATTTCCTTGGCAAGAGATCTGTCTCTGCGTTTGATTTGCATGCAACCGACGGCAGCGGCCGCAGTTTTGCTGGCGACAGCAATTGTGGCGACACCTGCATTCATAAAAGCAAGCCCCGCCAAATTGATCATCAGTCGGGCAACAACGTATATCACCAGCCCATTAGGGAAAGACGGCCTGCCGGATTACAAATTAGCGTTGAAGCAATATCTGATGAAGGGACTTACACTCGAAAACAACGCCGCTGTTCCAGCGATTGAAATTGCCATGCGCGGATATTTCAGTGACGAGGCCGATTCCCAATGGGTGAATTATGGCCAGCTCGGGACCGCACAATTGAAGGCATTGGGCATCAAGCCGCCGACGAAGAAGTATCCCCGTATTCACGATATTGGAGCTTTTTTCAAGAGGCACGCCCCACAGGGCTACAAAATCCCCAGCACCCAAGTGACGGGCATGGAGGGAAAGCCGTCTTGGATTTTACAACAACTGGAAACGGGATATGTCAGCGAGTTTCCTTGGCGAAAATCACAGTGTTTTCTGTTATGGGCAGATTTGTATCGCAACCGGCCATCAATCGAGATGCTGCGGAAGGCCTCGTTTATGCCGCGGTTCTATTTGCCGAGGATTTATGATCCGAAGCGATTTAAGTGGCCGGTTGTGTACATAGAACCCCTGTCGGATGTCTTGGACCAAGGGGGCTACATGCTGGCGTTCCGCACCACGCTGGAACTCGGTCGAGGGCATCCGCAAAAGTGTTGGCATGATGCAATGGCGGTGTATCGACTCACGAGGCTCGCCAGCCAGCAGCCGGATCCATTCGGTTTGGGCAGCGCTGACGGATTGCTTCGGCAATTTCTGGACGTGTGCGACGTGCTTCTGGGGCAGCTTAGAGGCCGGCCCCGTGAGCTGGCGCAGGTGTGGAGGACGATTCACAAAATTCCATTGGCAGCGCCTGTGGGAAAGCGATATTTGCACGTGCAACGGATCCATGCGCTTCAAGTTCTTCTGGCGTGCTATCGCCATCGACAGGCACCGCCCATGCAGCCGTTAGCCCAGACGCTATCAAAAAAGAACACGCCGGGGATTATCGTTATGCATCCGCCCGCGGCAGTCGACTGGAATTGGCAGTTTGCCCATCTTAACGCGACATTTGACCGGATACGGGCGATGGCGGGGGCACCTGCTGATTCAGCGGTCGGCAGGCAATTACGGGCACTGTATAACGTTTGGACCAGTGCTGAAGACGACGTTAGTGTAATGGCAGGACGTAGCCCACCTGCACCGCATCATGGACTCGTTGGATACATTCCGAAATCGCTGAATCGACTGCTTTCCAAACAACTGCCCCTGCAGACGCGATATCTCAACATGCTGCTGCTGACAACAAACTCGTTTTACGGCTGGAATCAAAGCGGTTACCAGACATTGCGGTCGCTCATGCTAATTAAGATTGCTTATGCGCTGGAAATGTATCGTAGCGCGCACGGCCATTACCCCCGCATGCTTGCCGCCTTATCGCCCGCGTTTTTTAACCATCCGCCGGTAGATCCGATTACTGGAAAGCCACCATTCTACGTTCGCAGTACCAAAGGGTACGGTCTGACATTGTACAAGTGGATGCTGCATTCCAAGCGCGTCGAAGTACCCTTTCTCGGTCCTCAATGTATTATCATGCCGCCGCCCCCGCCGCGAAGTTGGCAGGCATATAAGTTTCCATGAGTCTTACCAAGTTAGTGGGTGGCTACTGAAGTGTCAGTTTGTTCATACTTCTGAAGTCATGCGAAACGCCAATGTGTCATGGGCTAAAAAACGGCGTGGCGAAGTGGCCTGCTTCATTTTTTGAACCCTGTGGATAATTGTTCCCGGTTGTCTGAAGATGTTCGTCAGACATAATGCCATGGGGGCGAAGCACGTGCTGAATCATTTTGTAGAAAGAAATGAATGTATTTGATTTCGGAAACTGATTTCGGAAACATTTTGCGGATTGGCGGATTGTGTGTACACTTATAGCCTTGTCATTGATGTGAGGATTTAATTATGACACAAACATTAAGCGCTTCGGGTAAAACTTCCATGGATAGCTTGAAATCATTGGCTACGCAGCTTCGTATTGATTCCATTCGCTGCACCACCGCCGCGGGATCCGGCCATCCGACTTCTTCCATGTCCGCCGCCGATCTTATGGCCGTGCTGATGGTGGAGCATTTACGTTATGACTGGAACAATCCGCACGCCCCCAACAATGACCGCCTAATTTTTTCCAAGGGCCACGCGTGTCCGCTGCTTTATTCCATGTACAAAGCGGCGGGGGTGATCAGTGATGCGGAATTGCTGCGCTTGCGCAAAATTGACAGCAATTTACAGGGGCATCCGAATCCGCATGTCCTTAAATGGGTCGATGTCGCCACCGGATCGCTGGGACAGGGAATCGGAAACGGCGTGGGCATGGCGCTTAATGGAAAATATGTAGATAAGTTGCCGTATCGCGTGTGGGTGCTCCTGGGCGACAGCGAAATGGCTGAAGGCTCTGTGTGGGAAGCGTTTGATAAAGCGTCTTACTATAAGCTCAATAATCTCATTGCAATCTTGGATATGAATCGCCTGGGGCAGCGCGGCGAAACCGACTTGGGATGGAACGGGGCGGAATATGCCGCCCGGGTGCGAGCCTTCGGTTGGCACGCCATTGAACTTAACGGCCACGACCTGCCGTCCATTCAGGCGGCTTACCGTGAAGCGCTTTTGCAAGCTGACAAGCCGACCTGCCTGATCGCGCGGACCGAAAAAGGCGAGGGTGTTTCTTTTCTGGCCAACAAAGATGGTTGGCACGGCAAGGCCCTGTCAGCGGATGAAGAAAAGAAAGCCCTGGCGGAATTAGGTCAGAGCACCAACCTGATATTCAATGTCGCCAAGCCGGAAGATAAAAAGCCGGCGCGTGACGGCGAGGCCTTACCGTTGAAATTGCCCGCGTATCCCTTAGGCTCCAAAGAAGCGGCGCGCAAAGCCTACGGCGACGCCCTGGCCGCCATCGGTAATCATGATCTGGATATGATTGTGCTGGATGCGGAAGTATCCAATTCCACCCACGCCGATGAATTTAAGAAAGCACATCCGCACCGGTTCTTTGAAATGTTTATTTCAGAACAGGTTATGGTGTCGGTGGCCACGGGTTTTGGTGTGCTGGGCAAAAAGGCGTTTGCCTCAACCTTTGCCGCATTTTTCACCCGGGCCTACGACCAAATCCGCATGGCCACGATTTCCAATGCCACGATCCGACTGGTGGGGTCCCACGCCGGTGTAAGCATCGGACAGGACGGCCCATCGCAGATGGCACTGGAAGATATTGCCATGATGCGAGCAGTGTTTGAAAGCACGGTGCTCTATCCCAGTGATGCCAATCAGACGGCAAAGCTTACGGCCCTGATGTGCAAACAGTCCGGCATTTCCTACATGCGTACCACGCGGGAAAAACTGCCGGTCATTTATGCTCCGGACGAAGAATTCAAAATCGGCGGCAGCCGGGTAGTAAGAAAATCCTCGCAGGACAAACTCACCATCGTTGCCGCCGGAATTACCCTGCACGAGTCGATCAAAGCCTGTGACGCATTAGCCAAAGAAGGTATCAATGCGCGGCTCATTGATCTCTATTCGGTCAAGCCCGTGGATGTGCAAACATTGCACCAGGCTGCTGATGAAGCCGGTAACAAAATTATCGTTGCGGAAGACCACTGGATCGAAGGCGGCCTGGGAGATGCCGTACTTGAGGCCTTTGCCCAGTCGCGTGCCTCGCACCCGACCGTGGTGAAATTGGCCGTGCGGCACATGCCCGGATCAGGCACCCCCGCTGAGTTACTCGCCGCCGCCGGCATCGACGCCGCCGCCATCATCACCGCCGCGCGAAAACTCGTGTGATGACGTTGCAGGATACGGCACAACTCCGTGGAGGCCAGTGTTGTGGTTCAACGTTGAATCAGTTGCTGGGCGTACACCTCCGGGTTGGTTACATGATTGCCATTAACCGCAATCGCATGCGAATTCTTAATGACAATGGAAGCATGAGGTTGCTCACCAGGAAATGCAGGCTGCTTAGGACCGGTCATCGCGTTATTCTCAATCGTGCATTTGTTCGCCCATTGCATAAATATATCCCCGGCATAATTGGACACAAAACGATTATTCCGAATGGTGATATCCGCGTTGCCGATGGCCCCGTCACCATGCACATAAATCGCCGTGAAGTATCCTCCCACACCTGCCTTGCCGTCACGAATAAGCTTGTTATTTTCGACCATCACATGATGACAGTAACCGGCTTCTCGCCACCACGCTTCCGGCCCGATGGAAATGCCGGCCATGCCGCAGCCCCGAACGACATTGCCCAGCACCAGGCCGTCTGAACCCTTCAGTAACATGCCACGGGAACGTGTATCGCCGATCCGGCAATCCAGAATTTTATATCCCGATCCACAACGCAGGGGATTGGTAACATAAGAGCCGACCGGCACGCCGAGGTTTTTCGCCAGTGTCACAGTGCTTAACGCGCTACCAATGGTAAGGGGTCTGGCCTTCCGCCCGGCACGCGCTTTGGCAGTGACGGTGTTATACCGCTTGGCTTGTGCGGCAGTAGCGATCCTGAAACGGTGCATCGCCAGAATGTTAGTGGTCGCAAAAAAGCCATGTCGATTGGCAATCTGAATCGGTTGTCCAACCCGGAGGTAGGCACTGCGATTGTCCTTCACTGTGATGGTAGAGCCCGTCGCCTCAACGACGGTCTGAAATTCGCCATGGATGGCAATACAGTCATCCAGAAATACACCGTGCATCACGCAGTCCTCAAGTTCCGGACCCGGATAGGCATTCACACAGTGAAAGCCGTCAGCCTGATTCGTTACCACCGGCGCGGCAGAAGCGCCCGGCGGCTTGGGGCCTAAAACCCATCGGCAGGCAATGATGCGGTTTGCTCCGCCCGCGTTTTCGAAAATGGGAGCAAAGCCATTGCGCATCATGGTGATATCTTTGAGCGTGCAATGGCGGCTGTTATCCAACCGGACTTTTTGAAACGCATTTCCGTAGCGCGCCACCAGATAATCGCCAACTTTAAATTCTGCATGTGGGATACGAAACGTCAGTCGGAACGCCCGAGGGCCGGCGGCAACAACCGTGGCTGCCCAGATATCACCGCTGCCAACGCGCAGGTGCCGCGTGCGGCCATTGACCACATCAAACCCGCGCGGAAAAGGCTTCGTGTTTATTGCGGGAAATGGGTAGCCGGCATCAGGCAGCCACACACAATCGTAGCCACCGGATTTATTTTCTCCGGCAGAGATCACACGGCCTTGGTAGAACGTAACCTGAGTTTGCGAAATAACCGGCCCTTCGATGCTGACGTTTCGGCAATGCGCCAAATCGAAACAGTTGCCGCCATTTTTGACCCGCATGATCAGCGTTACGTGGTAGGCACTTATCGTGGAATTTTTCCAGCCCTCCAGATTAAACGTAGGCTGGCCAATCGCCGGTAACTGATAAATTCCAGGATTGATAATGATCATCCGCGCGCCGTTCTGGTAAGCTTGTTGCACCTGCCGGCCCAAAGCGGCGGCGTCATGCGGATTTCCAACATGCACCGCCTTGGCCCCTTGCGCAGAGGCGCATGCTGGGGCGAAAACCAGCGTCAGAAGCAACACCGTTAAAAAATATGATTTCATATCGTTCCCCTTTCCATGCGGAAATTATTACATATCCCTGGCCGCGTTTCACCATCCATCATGATTGGTGTTTGCGAAGAAGCGCTATGATTCCCTTAACCCAAACCTTGGCCATGAGTTTATATCCGTACATATCCGGATGCACCTGATCTGGAAGATGCCTGAAGCTCGGTAGGCCCATGGCGTCCTGAAAAGCGGAATGCTCATCGACCGTTGATACGTGGTAGTCTTTCTTCTGGTAATCCGGCACCAGTTTTGTCGCGATAACGTTATTAAACAACATCGCTTCCTGGTCATGGCTGACACCATCGGGAGCCACTCCGCCGATAGGGATAATCTGGGCGATGATAATACGCGCGTGGGGACGCAAATGGACGAGCTCCGCAATCAGATGGGTCATTTTGATCAGGCGTTCAACGGCCACTTTGCCCATCGCCTCAAAGGGGCCGTCAATAGTTGTAAGCTTGGGCAATCCGGAAGTTGTAGATCGACTGGGCTAAACAATTACGGCGGATGTTGGTTTTTCGACTGCTTATGCCGGAGACCGCGTAGGTCGTGTCGCAATACTTTGCGCATGAGGTATCGGGTGATCAGCAAGGCACCCAACGCGCAAAGCACGGAAGTGAATCGGCCGGTATGGGCCACGGCAAATTGGCCGCACAGCAGGCCGGCGACCAGTTCTACGGTGCTTATAAAGGCAAACTCCAGGTAGGGGTGCGGCATGGCAATATCTGATTTCTGCGTGCGAACATAACGGATAAAAAACAGCAGCGTTACGGCAATCATCGCCAGTAATCCCAGAGCTAACGCCGTCAAGAACGTTGCTCCTGAAGCAAAAACGGCATAATAAATCGCAAGACAGGCTACCGACCCGCACGCGGCGGCAATCAGGAATTTTACACGCGGCGCGGCTTTCGGGAACCGGTAATCATAAAGCCGTGACAAGTGTTCGAGATATCTAAACTGCTCTTTGAGGGTTAATTTGCTTTCACCGTGCAGTCGGTTGCGAAACACAATGGGAACTTCTACCACCTGTGTGACGTGGCATTTGACAATAAGTTCCAGACCAATTTTATAACCGATGGGATTCAGTTCGTCCGCGGCAAGATACAGGCGCCGGGGCAGGGCAAAGAATCCGGCCATGGGGTCACGCAACGATTTTGTAAATGGGCGGCTTAACAGTGTCGCCACAGCGCTATTGATCCATCGGAAGCGTCCCCAGTCTTCGGTTTTTCCGCCAGCCACATAGCGTGAGCCGATGGTGAAATCAGCGTTGCCTTCGAGCAGTGGCTCAACAAGCGCCGGGATGGATTCCGGCGGGTGACTTAAGTCAGCATCCAT
>DAHXLH010000140.1:0-3895 GCA_027366115.1 Phycisphaerales bacterium | reverse complement strand
GAGATTTTGGAGATTCACCGGCTCGGTTCGCGATAAAGTTACTGCTTCCGGGAGAAGCGATTGAAAGCATCATGTCATGAAACAGGCAAGTACCTATCCTCTGAGGTTGCCGGCATCGTTGAAGAAGGCCGTTACGCGGTTGAGCCTGGAGGACCGCACCAGTATTAACCAGTTTGTGGTCACAGCGGTGGCGGAGAAGGTCTCGGCCTTTGAGACCGCACGGTTCTTTAACGACCGTAAAACTCGCGCGGACTTCGAAGCCTTTGATCGGATTATGAAGCGGCGCGGCGGCGAAACGCCGCGCTCCGGCGATCGATTGCCCGAATGGAACCGCCGATGACGTGCGCCAACCTGCGGGGCAACCGCCACCACCGCCGTCGCTGCCTGGCAGCGGCCACCAAGGGATTCAGGTTGGAGCAATAGCGAAGGATCGTGGCCGCCCGCCGGGCGGGGTAAAGTGCAGCGGGGCGTTTTTTTTTGTGCCACGATGGAGCTGCCTTAATCTGGCGTAGTCAACTTTGCGCATCGGGCGATGTGCCATCGGGCACGTGATGTGGGCGGTTGTCCCACCAGGTCTGCAATTCCATTGCGATAAATACCGCCACGGCGATCGCCAAGATCCAGCACCAGGCCACGGCTGAAATGGGGGCGGTATGGAATGCGTCGTTCATAAATGGCGCATAGGTGAATAGCAACTGCAGCACGACGATAGCCGCAAATCCGGTAAAGGCCCACTTATTGCTCCAGAATCGCCGCCCGAAAACCGATTCTCGCGCATGGCGGCAATTGAAGAGATAAAACGCCTCCACCATGATAAACACATTGACGGCAACCGTACGTGCCACAGCTTCGGTATCGCGCGATCCCATCAGCGGCGCATGCCGCAATGTATATTCGTAAAGTCCGAAGGCCCCCGCAAGCATGGCGGCCGCCACCAGCAGCATGCGACGGAGCAACGTGCCGGTGAGAAAAGATTGTTTCAGATTTCGCGGCGGCTGATTCATGAGGCCGGGTTCCTTGGGTTCAAGGGTCAGCGGCGTTCCAAGCAGTATGCCGGTGGCATCAATTTGTATGCGTACGTAGGCGGACGGGCGGCGTCGGGACCGGATCCCGCGGGCTTGGCCGGTAGCAGCCCGATTCTTGGGCCGTGGAAATGGAAGAAACTTGCCGACGGCAACTGGGAGGGAACCCGTGGGGTGACCCAATTTCTTGGCACGGTCGTCACCAATGGGACTAATCCCGCCAATTATCATCTACTGACATATATCATGGACATTATGAAGTTAACCCCGGTGGGTGCATCGATCATCGAAACAGTGAACCACATATTGGACACTCAGGATTTTTCCGAGGTGCGATGGCGCTTCGGAATTACGGCGGCGTGGAAGGAGCACGAGATTGTGTGCAAGAAGGGGGCACAATGGAGCGTTTCCAAGAAATGGGTAAGTGGGCGACACTCGTTCGTCGTGCCCTACTACGGACCGAACAATGGAGAGGTTTTTCCGGGGTCCCATGAGTCGAGCCAAGATGTGCTAAGGAGTGCTTACGATGTCGCCAAAGAAATCTCAAAATTCGTCAACGGCGGAGAATAGCCCGACGGAGATGGCGGTCGAAGCAGGTCCCGTCCGGGTGGCTGTCCGCGGACGACCGGTTCTGGAAGTGGAGGGTGCCCCAATGCCGTTCATTATCGTGGGCGTATTGGCTCTGCTTTGTACATTCCAAGGCGCAGTCTGTTGGGGCAATACCAGCACGGCCGGATATATTCCAGCCCACGTCGAATTTCGCGTGGAGCAGTATTCCCGGGCGTCACGAATGCACATTCTGCAGGCAAGGGGGGGATCACCTTTACTCGCAATGCGCAATGGCGTCATCGGATATCTCTCGGCGCGTACCCTGGAGGTAACCCACGGCCTGGGCACCCCGTGGAACCGGCTGGTAATACAGCGCTCTGGACGCAGGCCGAGGCCGGTAACCTTGTTTGCGGAACCACCATCCGTTTCGCCCGATGGCGAGTTTTTTGTGGCGTTGGTACTAAGCGGATTGCAAGCGCCATTAGCGGCAAAATTGGATCTGCACGCGCAGTGGCAAACTTGGTCCTTGAAGCGGAGGCGGATAGTAAGCAGATTATCTGCAACCCCTCCGCAGGCGGAGCCCATTCCACCGCGAGGTCCGCAGCGGCTCGTTTACACGGATTGTGGCCACAAACTTGCGGGATTTGGTCGAGGTTGTCTCTATTTTTTTGCGGCGAAGACAATGCGTCCCCGAGCGTCGTCCGCACCGCTTTCGTCATATCACGTCATTAGGTTGTGTGCAGAACCTGAGGGAAAATATCTGCTGGCGTTTTGCACACAGCCCGGGCGTGTCGAGGTTTGGAACAGCATTACAGAAAAAAGGGTGGTTATCATTCCGCCGCCGCCCGGCGCCCGGTGGAATCCAACAACGCGGGAGGCCATTGGAGGGAATCGGGTTGCAGTGTCGTGGGGGCACAACTTGGCGCTTTACGATGCGGACAACGGCCGTTGCATTTCATGCCTCCATGTCTCCGGAACTTGCCACGCGCTTGCCCTCATGCCTGACGGGTCCTCGTTGGCCATCTGCACCGTTTCCAGCACCTCGCATGGGAGTGGTCGTGTCAATCCAAAGGGAGCGGCTAGTAGCCGGATACAGGTATTTACAACAAGGAGCGGGCTGGTTTTCGCAGGCACTTCTCCGATCCGTCAAATCATTGAGCCCGATCATTTCCAAGTAGCCTGGTGGGGGCGTCAAACACTCGTGGAATGTTCGGAGCAACACATGATGATCTGGCAACTTAGTTGGCTGAAGTGAGGCCGCGTGGGGTGTGGTGGCCTAGTGCCAATACGGTTTACTTAAGGATACAAACATCAAGCGGGAAGGGCGTTGTGGGTTGTGGCGGCGATAAGTGTTCGGGCCTCTTTTTCTTGTAGTTGGACATTTTGATTTTGACAACGCGTGGATTGATGCGTCCATCTCGGGGCGGCAAGGTTCTGTCGCCGAGCCGATTTGCTGACAAGGGAGGCCGCCTCGGATTTTCCAGTGCTGCCCAGTTGTGCCTAGCGCGATGAACACCGAAAATGGTTGCGCGGACACTGGGCATCCCCGGCGTTGGCGGAAGCGACAGCCTGCGCAGAAAAAAATCGCGGATTCTGCTTTGCAGGAGCCTCCGGTCGCCATACAATGCACGCCATTGAATCAATCAGCTTTTCGGAAAGCTTCTTATGGTCGCGTTGAATGAACAACTTCAGCACTGCGAAGTTCCGGTTTCAGAACGGACCCCGTCCCCGCATGTGATCGGCGGTTGTGATTTCACAAAGAGGTCGGAAGAGGTACACGGAGGCTTCGTTGTAATTTGCGGAGTTTCGGGATTTTGCGGATTGTTTGATGCTTCGCCATTACGCCGCCGCTTCGCCGCCCCGCTCAATCAAAACGATCCGGAAACGCAATTTTATTATGTGCGGAATCGCACGTACAACCCCGCGCGGTACACAGTGTTGGGGCAGGAGCCGAAATCTCCCGGATGGCCGGGACGGGCCTCCATGAAAATAGCGGTGCTTCGGGAGATCCAACGCGATCCGATAGGATACGAAGGTGGAATCAATTTTTACGAGTATGCGCTATGACACCGACGACGGCCGGGGTATTGTGTCGTCCGCCCTCCTCTAATTTCAGTCTCTGCGCCACGTCGTGGGGTCAGGTGGAACGACGGGGGTGGCGTACGGCACTCAACCCCGGCAGACGGTGTTGCTGGCGGAAAACTAGGATTTGGGGAGTAGACGGTATGCCGCCCACTCTGTTTCCGGCCATCCGCTCGGTTTGGCGGCTCAATAAGGGTAATCGCCAGCCATCGAACTTTTTCATGCCAAGCTTCCAGATAATT
>DAHXLH010000128.1:0-5536 GCA_027366115.1 Phycisphaerales bacterium | reverse complement strand
TATCGGCGGCCCAGCCATGGGTATAGCGTTTCCCGCTGATGGTTGTGGCATTTTCAATATTTAATTGTGCATGGTAAACCGTGCAACCCAGACCATGTACCAAATCCAGTATCACGCCCCGGCGTGTCTGTGGGGACAAAGAGGGATAGGTATAGCGGTGCATGCCGCAGCGTGTGGTGGCGGTTAATTCCGCTTTCACACGCGGGGTTTGCAGATACACGCTGTAATACCCGGCACGAACCGTTTCCTGCTGATGGGAAAAGCTGGAACTGTAGCCTTTCTTTCCGCCGCGCGATACCCAACCGGAATTGGGGCCTAAGGCCGCGATCTGATCGGCATGTTGTTTGCCTGGAGCCAAGGCTTCCCAACTCCAGTTGCGGCCTTCCACTACCGGCATAAGCAGCACATCGCCAAGGTCCTTGGCTCCAGTGCCGGAAAGATGCGTATGACTAAATCCCTTCACCACATCGTCCGGGTAATGATAACCCGAACAATGATCCCATCCGTATTGGTCGTACCATCCAATCCATTTCGGCTCGGGCGGTCCGGCGGTATCCGGGCTTAACTGCACTAAACCAAATGGCGCAGTAGCGCCGGGAAATGTGTGACCGTGCCAACCTGTTCCTATTCTCGGCTCTACTGCACTGACGGCTCCCTCCGGAGAGATATTATTTTTCAACCTCGCGGCCCGTACGGTAGAGCTTTCTTGCGATTCTTTGAAACTCACATGTGAACCTGCCGTCGTCACAAAGGCAACCGAAGAACACATCTTCAATAGCGCATGTCTTCGAGAAATGGCACCAGGGTTATCGTTCATAACTTCTCCGTTCGTAGTAGTCTTATAGAGACCGTAGCTGCTGGTCGGACAAATCCAGGCGGTACATCAACTGGTTGTAGTTGTAACGCGGAACTCGGTGCGTATTATCGGAAAAAGTATTGGCGTACGTGCCCTGAAAATAGATCATTTGCCCGCCCTGCTGGTCAAAAAATGGGTTTTGTGACGGGTTGTAAAATGAATAATCGGGATGCGTGGCAATCTTGATGGCGCGTTTCCAAGGCCCGGTGGGTGCCGTGGCGGCGGCAAACCATATTTCTCCAAGGAACGACGTTCCGCCTTCCTGTCCGCCGATCATAATCCATTTCTTTAAGTAGTTATTCCAGAAAAATGAGCCGCTATGCATAGTCAACGGCTGATTCGTAACCGCATCCACCAATTGGAAACGTGCTTCATCCGGATGAATAAGGCCGCTGGAAAGTAATACCGCCTCCTGTTGCGAACTTAATGGGGCCGTGTTGCGTTTCCAGCCCCACACCAGCGTCCCGTCGGTGTGCCGCTGCAGCTTGGATTTTTCGCCGTTAAAATGCGTTCCGGGGGCGAGGCAAGTAAAGGCTTCATACTGCGATGAGTCGGCTACCGCTTGAAGAGTTGCAATGGCCCGAACAATGGGGAACTGCCGGGTGAAAAGGCGATAAGTTTTTCCATGATCCAAATACTCTGCCGGGTAGCCGGTCGGAAACCGCCAATGCTCATCCAGTGGATACACCACATACTTTTGAAACATTTCGGTGTTGTCATTCCACAGAGCCAATCCATGCTCAAATAAATTCTTCATACCATTTCGCCGCGAATAACGGGCAATCAGGCACTGTTTACCCGTGCGGTCCGGCACGACGGTTAGGCCGTCAAGCCATACGACACCGCCCGGCTCATTCGCAAGCGGACACATGGCACGGCAGAAGCCTGATTTATCAGTAAAATATTGCAAATTGATGCCGACATCAGGGTTTAAGCCACCCCGATCGGGCAGCATGGAAGTTGCGCCCGAAGACCTGAAGTTACCCAACGGATATTCAATGCGTTGCGTATCGCCCCATATCCAATGGATTTTCCCGTTATAAATGGTCGCGAGCGCTGAATCCTGCCCCATGACCTTGGCGTTCAAAACCGGCTTCTCAAGCGGAGTGTGCAGCCCCAGGCGCACCGAATCTGTGTAGATACCTTCACCGGTAATACGATATAGCCGCTGCGCAATACTTACGCGATGCATCTTCAGTACCGCCAGACTTCCGGCCTTCACGTCCAACGCGGTGCCGCGATAACCGAAGTCATCCTTGTGCGGCCAGAGGTATCCGGGGCTAGATACATAGAAATAGACATGTTTATTCATCAATCCTGGATCAACAACGGCGGCATATCCGGCGCTATCGGTGTAATACCGCACGTCATTGACCGTTCGCAGTTCAACCAGCGGAATACCCCGGCCCGTTTGTTCGTCCACTACATGAACGCCAAAAGCATCCCGAAACGAACCGCTGGATTCTTCTACACTTGGTCCCGCTTCACCGCGCGCCTGCGCCAGCGTTAAGCCCCCAAGTCCCGCCGCCACGCCGTGCCTTATCAAATTTCGTCGGTTTATCAAATCCATAAAAACCTTCCCATATTACATACTCTTCTGCTTATTCGCTTTTACTGCTTAAGCGGCGGCATATTGAAAACCCTTCGATATTTTTTGCGGCCCAAAGTGCGGCCATGCCACATCATCGTACGCCGTGAGGGGTATAAACGAATCGGTAACTTCCCGCGGCTACTTGCACTCTCAGCGCTTCGTCGCCAGTCGTCTCGCGCTTCACATTCCGCACACCGTCCGCGCCGGGGCGTAGTGGCTTGCCGTTACATTGCACATTTTCGCGGCCCGCTCCGATCATCTCAATGAAGGACGAACTCCCGGATGGAATAGTAACATTCAAGATCACTTTCCTACCATGCCAGCGCCAAGCGCTTTCAATAAGGCCAAAAGGGCTGTTGTGTTCCGCGCGAACCCAGTCCAAGCCGCGAACAAGGTGAGGACGGATTCGGACGCAACGAAAACCGGGATAATCGCTAAGAGTTGCTATTCCCGCGAGATCACGGAAAAACCACGCGCAAACGCTTCCGAACATGGGGTGCATGTGGGAACCCATTCCATTCCACTGTTCCCAAAGCGTGGTAGCCCCCTTTGTAATCTGCCAGCCATAACTGGGATAGGTGGTTTGGCTCATCAATGCCAGAGCGAGGTCGGCTCGCCCATACCGCGTCAGGACCTCCAACTGCAGCGGAGTAGCTAATATTCCGGTATCAAAATGGCAATGAGTTGTCGTTTCGATATGTTTGACGAGTTGGGCCAACACCTTGCGGCGCGCGGTCAGGGGCACGATGTCAAAAGCCAATGGAAAAACATTAGCTCCCTGCCGCTCAATGCAATAGCCGCTACGCGTGGAATTTAAGAACCCGGTATTAACCGCATGTGCGGCGCGCCTGGCACTTCGACTAAAACCGGCAATATCCGCCGGACGGCGTACCACGACGGCAATGCGGGCCATCAAATCATAGAGGTGAGCAAGATAGCAGGTATTAACAAATTCGGGCGGGATGGCAATCGTATCCGGTGTTGCCCAATCTCCCAGACACCAACCGCCCGGTTCTTCATGCGTGATAATTCCCTTGCTGTTGGTGCAGCCCTCCAGAAAACGTACCCACTTTTTCATGACGTCATAATGCGTTTCAAGAATACGGCTATCGCCATAATAGAGATAGACATACCAGGGAATGAGTATCGCCGCCGCCCCCCACGCGGGTCCTCCACCCCCACCCTCAAAGGGCGCGGTATGCGGAATAAAACCGCTGTGCGGCCCCTGCGCATTGGCGAAGTCGGTTGCCCACTTGATATAAAAGCGGTGCATATCAAAAGAGTACATGGCAGACTGCGCGGATACGTGCCCATCCGCCCCGTAGCCCAGCCGTTCCCGATGCGGGCAATCCATCGGCACTCCGCCGTGCAACGCAGCCAGTTCCGTCCGCCGGTAATTACCATAGATTTGATTCAATAATGGGTTGGAGCATGCGAACTCACCGTGTTTTTTCACATCTGTGTGGACCAATCGCCCCGTAATCGCCCGCGCGTTCGGGGGCGTAATGCATCCGGTGATCTCGATATATCTAAATCCATGCCATGTAAATCGCGGTTCGTACACTTCCTCGCCGAGACCTTTGGCGATGTAAATATCAGATTGTCCGTAACGCAGGCCGGAGTCTTCAATGTAATGTATTTGTATTTTTGTGCCTGCGGGCTGGCGTAGTTTCAGACGCACCCACCCTGCAAAATTCCGGCCAAAATCGAAGCCACAGACGCCCGGTTTTGGCTGAAATACCTGGCCCTCCAAGCCATGCACGGGCCGCCTCAGCGCTGTTGCCGCCAAATTTCCAACAACCCGATCGGACGGGGCCATTTGCGGTATCAGGCAACCCGTAGGGGCGGCAATGGCCCGCGCATTGGACCATGCCGTATCGTTAAACTCCTGATCACACCATGCAGGAATTTCCCGCCGCGCGTCGTAAGTTTCACCGGTAAAAATAGCATTTTGAAGAATTGGCCCGGTGGAGACTTTCCATTGCGGCGTGGTCCCGATGATCTCTGAGGATCCATCCGTAAATGCCAGATGCATTTGTAGAATGACACGAGGTTGCCCATACCACATCCATCCTTCCACCCGCCGGGCACGCTGGTTGTACCAGCCGTTGCCAATAATGATTCCCACTGCATTCCGTCCGGGGCGCAGATGTCGGGTAATATCATGCGTGTTATACAGCACGCTTTTTATTCCATTATCACTTACAGGATAAAGCAAATGGGCTAGCTGCCTCCGGCTGTAGTCTGTCTGGGCGGGAGCCAAAACCTGGTCCCCAACTTTGGCACCGTTGAGATAGAGCTCATAATAGCCCAGACCACAGACATAGGCACGCGCAGACCGCAGAGGCTTACCCGTCTGAAACACGTAGCGAAAATAGGGTGCCGGCGGAGTATCAAACAGCACGGCATTTTCAATCGTCGATCCGCCAATCCACTTAGCACGCCAATCGGTCGATTGAAGGAGACCCGTTTCCCACGCCGCGGGCTGACTCCAGCGGCCGCGCGTGGCATTCTGATCCCATAGTCGCACTTTCCAATAACATTTTGTGCTGGATCCAATGGGCCGCCCGCGATAAACAACCTGCACAGAATCTGCGGACATTACTTTGCCGGAGTTCCACAGGTCCCCTTGGTCTCTTGCAAGAATCCCCTGATCACTGGCAACCAGAATCTCATAAGCCGACTGGCGTCCGCCTGTTCCTGCAGCCAGTTGCCAGCCGACGCGGGGCTGGGCGGTATCAATGCCCAGCGGATCAACCATAAATTCACACGTGAGGTTACAGGCCTGTGGTGCCGATAATATTGAAATCCCATGGGACCTCTCAGCCGCTTCCATCGCCGCACCGCCGCACATGGCCGAGACGCCGGCAACGGCAAATTCCAGAAACCTGCGACGATCCAATCCTAAGCCGAAGGATTTTCGCGCGACATGTTTGGATTTTCTGGCATGATTTTTTTTCACGGTCACAGATTGCCTTTCGTTCCGGCACCATCTCCCCGCCTACTTCGCAGTTGCACTATTTTACCAGTCATGGCATAACACTCCAAAATTTCAATCACTGGTGGATTAACTTTAGAGTGTGGATTCC
>DAHXLH010000119.1:0-12984 GCA_027366115.1 Phycisphaerales bacterium | reverse complement strand
GAGTGTATGAATGCGAATCGATAAGGCAGACCTTCGGTGGGCCTTTCCGTGTGCGATACTGTTCGGGATGTTGTCGGTTTGCCTTCCGGTATGGCTGTCCCGTATCCCGCTCACTGCGACGCCTCACATGTTTCCGGTCCTGGCAACGGGCTTCGAAGACATGTCTTGGCTCACGTTGCTATGATATTTTGGCCAAATTGGCGAATTATTTAAATTAATGGCGGTTTAAGCCGATAACTTAAGCTGGTAAGTGATTACCTGGACAGGTTTCTGGGTTAATTTTACGGCCTGCGGCGGTAATGAAATGCCTGATGAAATTGTAAGTTATCCGCAATTCTGGAAAAAAGTGCGGCGTCTGCCTACGGAGCCGGAAGAATTTGTTCCGCCGGCCTTGCAACTTGCGGCATGGGCCGCCGGTGCGCGGGGGGCGGCGTTGGCCACCATGGATACCGACGGCTGGTGGCGCTATTCGCATTTTTATGGGTTACCGCAAAGCTGGCAGGGAAAACTCATGCACGTTCGCATGCCTATGCAACATGCGGTTCCAATGTTAAGTCCCGCGGAAAATCATGAGTTTTTTATACGTGATTATGCAGCGCAGGCGGATGCCCTGCCCGAACTTATTGCCGCCGGCACACGATCACTTTGGTACACGCCGCTGCACGGACGAAAAGCCAGTAGCCGGGGAATCCTGGCGATTGAATGGAATGAGCCGCAAAAAAGGGCGCCGATTGGCTGGCAGCGTCAGGGGCTGCGGTTGCTGGCTAAAATGCTTTCTTTAGCCATGGAAAGCGGGGAGGCTCAGAAGCAGGCCAAACGTATGACCCGCCTGTATGACGCTCTAGCGGCAGTTCAGCGCGCGGTCATTGGTGGGCATGAAGGTTTTTTTGCGGCGTTTTGTACGGCCGCAACGCAACAAGGCGGCTTCCCGTTAGCGTGGGTGGGGGCGCGGCGGGGCGACGTTATTGAACCGATGGCCTACGCCGGGAGGGCCAGCGAATTTGTTGCCGAATCATTGGGGCAGGCCCCGATTTCCGCGGATCGGCGTGATGAAACCGGGCGCAGCCCCGCAGCGGAAGCATGGCGGCGCGGCGAACTGGTGGTCGTGAATGATTTTATGACCGATAGTCGCATGGCACCGTGGCGGGCCGGGGCCGCCAAACACGGGCTGCAATCTTTGGCGGCGGTTCCCGTGCGGATTGCCGGTCGCGTGGAAGCGGTGCTGGTGCTGTATGAAGATCATTGTATGGCTTTTGGCCCGCGCGAACGCGATTTATTGACGCGCTTCGCGGAAGATATTGCCTTTGGCTTAAAGCGGCGTGATGAGCAGCGGCAAATTTCTCATCAGGCAACGCATGATATGCTCACAGGACTTCCCAACCGCGAGTTGGCGTTGGATCGCCTGGCGCAGGGGGCGGCCGATGCGCGGCGGCGACAGCGTTTGATGGCCGTGGGAATTCTCGATCTTGACGGGTTTAAACAGATTAATGACTTGTATGGGCATGGGGCTGGGGATGTGCTGCTGCAGACCGTCGCGGAACGGCTACGGCCATGTATCCGGGACAGTGATACGCTGGCGCGACTGGGTGGCGATGAATTTCTGATTATTCTTCCCGGGTTGGAATGTGACTCGGTGGTCCTGCCAATTATTGATCGGCTTTTAGCGGAAATTCACAGGCCCTTTGTCATCGGCGGTCAGACGCATACGGGCATCAGCGGCAGTTTGGGGTTGACACTATTTCCCATGGATGAGGCCACGCCGCAGGACCTTTTGCGCCACGCGGATATAGCGCTTTATGAGGCCAAGGGTGCCGGTAAAGACCGATACAACTTTTTTAATCACACCATGGAAAGCGAAATGCGCCGCAAGGAGGAAGTGCGCGAATTTCTGGTCAATTATCTCAAGGATCAGGATCCGATTCTCTATTTCCAGCCCATGGTGGATTTACGCACCGGGAAACTGCGCGGAATGGAAGCTTTGTCACGCGTCAAGCGCGACGGCAAGATACTGAACCCCGCGGAGTTCCTCTCAGCGATTGAAGGCACGCATCACTTGTTAACGTTTGATCGACGTGTACTGACACAGGCCTGCGCCCAGATTCAGAAGTGGCACGGCACGCCGCTGGCTGTCCCCGTATCAGTTAATCTGGCTCCGATATTTCTCCGTGATCACAAGAGTCTGGTGTTCCTGGAAGGTTTGCTGGAGCAATTCCCCCAGGCACGGGGACGGTTGCACCTGGAAATTCTGGAAAGTGCCGCCGAACGTGATCTCAATGATCTGGACGATTTTCTCACCGGTGCTCGTAAATTGGGCTTGCCGGTGTTGCTGGATGATTTCGGCACGGGCGCATCGTCACTGGTGCACCTGGAGCGAATTGAGTGCTACGCGGTAAAAATCGATCAGCGGTTTGTGCGTGGCATGTGGGCGCGCTATGAAAACCACGCCATCATCACATCGTTATCAGAATTCTGCCGCATTACCCATCGGGAGTTGGTGGCGGAAGGTGTGGAAAGCCCGGAGCTTGGATTAATTCTTCTGGCCGGCGGCTTGGGGACCATGGCGCAGGGGTATGCCATTGCCAAGCCCATGCCGCCGGAGGAAATGTTGAACTGGCTGGCAAGCTGGAAAGCTCCGTCGCTTTGGACGCAGGCGGGGAATTTTCCGACGCTGGATAAAGCGCTTCCCAGTATTTTGCCCCACCTTCGTTTGCTGGCGGACTTGCGCGTGCTGAAGCCCCATACAAACTATGAAGAACCGGACGTGATTCGGGGCGGCATCACACGTGGCGCGCGGCGAGCCAACAAGACACACCATTCTGACTCGAGCGGTCCACTGGAAAAATCACTGCGGGGTTTATCGTGCCCCGCGGCATTTATGGACAAAGCCTTGAAGCAGGATGCCGCGTGGCACCGTGCGTTTGCCAAAGCCAACCGGTTGCTGATCGATTCCGGATCGTTGTCGGATGCGGTCATTGCGGATATGGATCGGAAAACCTTAACATTGTTGCAAACGTTATGCAGGCTCCAAGCCCATCGGGGCCATACCAGTGCGGGGTCGCCGCAACTTGCGGAGGCCTCTGCGTAATTCACCAGGGGTGCGGGAAGTTTGGATGGCACGTTCGGTTTTTATTGGCGAAAAAATAGCGGCATGAGACATGATCACACGAATATTGGAGGGTATGAAGCAGTGAGACCTGGAAAAAAGGGAGTGCCAAAAGTTAGGGGAAATCACCCATTTTCTGGAAAATTTCCGCGCCTAAAAGCGCGTGCGTCCGTTTTTATCGCCTTATCTGTTCCATTTTCATGCCAATACCGACTATAATGGTCCGGAACGTCGCTTCCGCTGGAATGATTCCACCGGTCGCCCTATATGAGGAAATTTCATGGCGGATTCGCAGCAAGACCCTTCAAGAGGCCCTTCGCGTGAAGGTGGCTCCGGTAACAAACGGCCCGGGCGGGATAACAATAATTTCAGATTCAGCCGCAGCATGCTGGGCTGGCTGGTGATATTGTGTCTTGTCGTATTTGCGTTGATTCTTATGCAGCATCCCGGTGGCGCGCAAAAAGTTGATTCCGGGACGTTTTACAGTGCGCTACGGCACAAAAACATAAAATCTCTGGTGGTTTACAGCGACGGCCAGATCAATTTCAAGCTCAAGCAGATCGCCCCGGGGTCACCGGCCAGCAGTTCTTTGAGTGAAAAAACCAATATTCCACGCACGGCCCTGGATGGCAACGGTTGGGCTATTTTGGAAGCGCAATCGCATCAATATGCCGTACCGGATTTAAATTACAAGAAGTCCAATGACTTTCTGAATATTTTCCTTGTGGATTACTTGCCGTTTATTCTGGTGTTCGCGGTAGTGTATTTTCTGGTGTCGCGCCAGTTCCGTTCCGCCGGAGGCGGTATGAGCATGTTGGGGAATTTTGGCCGATCGCGCCATCGGATGATGTCCAAAGAGCTTACCAACATTACGTTCAGTGATGTGGCGGGAATTGATGAGGCCAAGGAAGAATTGGCTGAAATTGTTGACTTTTTGAAAAATCCCAAAAAGTTTCAGCGGCTGGGTGGAAGAATTCCGCGCGGCGTTTTGCTGGTAGGACCTCCGGGCGTGGGCAAAACCTTGCTGGCCAAGGCGATTGCCGGCGAAGCGGAAGCTCCATTTTTCTCCATCAGTGGTTCGGATTTTGTGGAAATGTTTGTCGGCGTGGGTGCTTCGCGGGTGCGGGATTTATTCCGCACGGCCAAGGAAAGCTCGCCCTGCATTGTATTTCTTGATGAAATTGATGCCGTCGGGCGGCGGCGCGGCAATGGCTTTTCCAGCGGCGGCCATGATGAACGTGAACAGACACTCAATGCCATTCTCGTAGAAATGGATGGTTTCGATACCAATGACCAGGTCATTGTGGTGGCGGCCACCAATCGTTCGGATGTGCTGGATCCGGCATTGACACGGCCGGGCCGGTTTGATCGTCAGGTCATTGTGCCGTTGCCGGATATCAAGGGCCGCTATGAAATTCTTAAGGTTCATGCCCGGAAAGTGAAGCTCGGGCCGGATGTGGATATGTTGCGATTGGCGCGGCAAACGCCCATGTTCAGCGGTGCGGATTTGGCGGCCATGATTAATGAGTCGGCGCTGATCGCGACCATGTTGAATCGGGAAGCCATTGAAATGGTCGATCTCGAGGAAGCACGTGACAAGATTCGCTTTGGCAAGGCCCGCAAGAGCCGCGTGGTGGACGAAGAGGAACGGCAGTTGACTGCGTGGCATGAGGCGGGTCACGCAGTGGTGCAATATTTTTCACCCGGTGCGGATCCTATTCATAAGGTCACCATTATTCCACGCGGTTCGTATGGCGGTGCGACATTCTCCTTGCCGGAGAAAGATCGGTTCTATTACAGTCGCAAATATTTGTTGGCTGAATTGCGGATTCTGTTCGGGGGGCGTATCGCTGAGGAATTGTACATCGGTGAAATTTCCAGCGGTGCCAGCATGGATATCAAAATGGCCAGCAATATCGCCCGGGAGATGGTCTGTAATTATGGCATGAGCGATGCGCTGGGGCCGATACGTTTTGGCCATGATGAAAATGTGCCGTGGTACGAAGCCTCACGGGAATACAGCGACAAGACAGCGGAGTTGATCGACAGTGAGGTTCATCGTTTCATCAGCAATGCCTATGTGGAAGCGCGCGAGCTTCTGGTTGAAAAGAAGACAGAATTAACCAATCTGAAAGATGCGATGCTTAAATATGAAACGCTTGATTTTGAAGATGTCAAACGCATCATGACCGGGCAGACGCTGAATAAGCCGACCGTGGGGGATATTCTGGCTCAGGAGCAGCAACGGCGGGGCGGGGAAGGGGCGGTTACTCCGGACGTCGCCGGGCCGGGCGTGGGACCGGTTCCGCAGCCGGGTTGAGTTAGGAGCCTGTGCGAGTAATCGCCGAGTTGCGACGGCGTGATTTTTGGCTTCTTGGGGGGCGCATCGCATCATAGAGCAGCGTGGTGACAACCCGGCGGGTGGTGGGCGGCCATTGAGTCAACCACCGGATTATCATCCGGTGCTTTGCAAGCAGCGGCTTTTGGCCCTCGTTAAAGGCCCTTTGGTCGTGGCAAAAAAAAACGAAATTTTTCTCTTGCATTGCCCTTCGCGGTGGCTATACTAATTAATGTAGCCACCGCAGGTCGCTGGCACCGGGTCGTCAGATTGAGTTCTGACCCTGACCAGATGAAACTGGTTTTGGGGCGTAATGCCGACCCTGACGCGACCGCTAAGTGGAACACGGCTGTGCTGAAAGTGCCCGGGTTATAGCGGCAACGGACAGATGGCAGTGAGCCCACTTTCCAGAAAAAGCGGTGGCTTTTTATTTTGTATTTTTTCTCTGTCCGGTAACGTCGGGCGGAATGTGCAAATAGTGCGGAATAGTCAGTGGGAGTGAATGGATTTTTCATCGCAGGGACGGGACATCAGGTTTTCATACAATACATTAGACACCCAGACGTGATATTTTTTTCCAATTAAATACAGGCAATTAGAGGATCGCAATCATGGCTAAAGTCAATCGTAAGGATCTGCTTAAACAGACGGTTAATCATATTGATATTACCGCGCAACCTGGTGTTTTGCCGCTGGTGGAATCCATGAAGTCCATGGCCTTTACCTCGCGTGATCTGTACCGCGCGGCCGATATTTTTGACCGCATGTTGCGCGACACGCAGTGCGCGGTGATTCTGACTTTGGCCGGGTCACTGATTTCCGCGGGTCTGAAAAAAGTGATTGTGGACCTTCTTCGCAACAACATGGTTGATGCGATTGTTTCCACCGGCGCCAATATTGTAGATCAGGATTTCTTTGAGGCTCTGGGATTTCATCATTATCTGGGTTCACAATATGCGGACGATACCGTATTGAGAGACCTGCATATTGATCGCATTTATGACACCTACATCGATGAAGATGAGTTGCGTATTTGTGATGACACCACACGGCTCATTGCCGATTCGTTACCGCCCGGGCCGTGCAGCAGCCGCGAATTTATTGCCGCCATGGGGCGATACCTGACCAAAAACGCCAAGAATCGTGACAGCATCATTCTGACGGCCCACGAGAAAGGTGTGCCCATTTTCTGCCCCGCGTTTTCCGATTGTTCCGCAGGCTTTGGTCTGGTGGTGCACCAGATTAACCGCCCGGAAAGCCATGTCAGTATTGACTCGGTAAAAGATTTTCGCGAACTCACGCAGATCAAACTCATGAACCGGGAAACCGGCATATTCATGATTGGCGGGGGTGTGCCGAAAAATTTCACTCAGGATATTGTCGTGGCGGCAGAAATTTTGGGTGCCGATGCCCCCATGCACAAATATGCCATTCAGATAACCGTAGCGGATGTTCGCGACGGGGCGCTGTCCAGCTCCACACTGCGGGAAGCCAGCAGTTGGGGCAAGGTGGATATTGTTTATGAACAGATGGTTTATTGCGAAGCCACATTGGCCTTCCCGCTGATTGCGGGTTATGGGTACCACAAAAAGGGTTGGAAGAACCGCAAGGCGATGGATTTTTCGGGCCGCATTGATGCCTTGAACCGCGGTGCCGGTTTGGCAGCGACCAAGGTTGAAAAGGTCAAGTCCGCCAGTGAAACCGGCAAAACAAAGTCCAAGGCCGGTAATGGCAAGCGAAATCTAATGCCGGTATCGGTGTAATGAAGCGGGGTACAGCCGGTGCGTCTGTCACGCCGTCCCAACTGGACCTTGCAGTACCCATCGGCAGTCCCGGCGATCTGTTTGAATTCAGCAGCGGAACGCCCATCGGCACGGCCACGGTCGTGCCTGAGCCCGCAGCCTGGATGCTTTTAGGATTACCCGCATTGGCCATGCTGCCAATGATGCGCCGCCGTAAAATTTAATAACCGCTGAGAGCGGCGGGCTGGCTGATTTTCAGACTTGACGGCATAATGCCGGACATGGAGTTTCCACTTTGGCTCATGTCCGGTTTTCTGTTTTTTCTGGGATGCTGCGTCGGCAGTTTTCTCAATGTAGTGATTTGGCGGCTGCCAGCGCTGAGCACGGTTGTCACGTTTAAGAAACGTACCGCGCCGCTGACGCTAAGCTGGCCGCCCTCCCACTGCCCGATTTGCCACAATGCTATTCCATGGTATCGCAATATTCCGGTGTTAGGCTGGCTGATGCTGCGGGGAAAATGCAGTTCGTGCCAGGCACCGATTTCCGCGCGGTATCCGATGGTGGAACTGGGCACGGGGCTGATTTATCTGGCACTTTATCTTGGCTTTTTTGACGCCCGTTGGAACGGTGGCCCCACGCCGGATTTCAGCGGTGGCGCTGTCGCTATGATTTTATATCTGGTATTTGTATCCTGCCTCCTGGCTGCTTCGGCTATTGATGCGGATTTTTTTATTATTCCGCTGCGGATCCCGTACCTGGTCATGGCGGTGGCTTTGGCATCCTGTGTTTTTGGTGCGCCGAAAATGTTGCCGTCAGTAGTGCCCGCATCGATTGGGGGAAAATTGGCGTTTGGCGGCACATTAGGACTGCTGTTATCCAACGCTCTGCTCTTCCTTAAAATCCTTCCGCGCAGTTTTGCGACACCGCACGCCGCAGCGGATAACGTTGATAATGTTCCCTTGCCGCTGATTCCACCGCCGACGCTGCAAAAATCTTGGCCGCAGATCGCCGCTGGATGCATGATCGCGGTGATTGTTTTGCTGGGGTGGGTGTTGTGCTCAGCCAGAACGGCCTCGCTGGTAACGATGGTGGGCGGAATGTTGGCCTTTCTCATAGGCGTACTGCCCCGGCCGATGTTGGCACCGGATGATTCACAGCTTGTGCTGGATGAATCCGCCGATGTAAATGCCCGCCGGGAAATCAGCAAAGAAATTTTGTTTCTTTTGCCGCCGCTTTGTCTGGCGCTTTTAGCCGCGATAATTCCCATCGCCCTGCCGGCGTTGCCGTGGCTAGAAAGGTTATTGGGAGTTCTACTGGGATTGCTGGTTGGTGGGGGGATGATTTGGATCATCAGAATTATTGGAACGCTGATTGTCGGCCGCGTGGCCATGGGGGCAGCGGACGCTCCGTTAATGGCGGCCATCGGGGCGGTGGTGGGAGTGCCGGCGGTGATTGTGGTATTTTTTCTGGCACCGATTTTGGGCCTGGCTTGGGCAGTCGTGCTTAAATTTCAGGGGAAGCCCAATATTTTACCTTATGGCCCATGGCTTAGCATGGCGGCTATTTTAACGCTGTTCATCGGCAACCCGATTATCCATTGGTACGCCAAGCAGCTATTTCCTGCAGACGCGACGCCCCATCACTCCAGCGTCATGTGGCCCGGCGAGCCAGCGACGCCGCTGCCGGGGGCGAACTCCAAGCCATAAATTAAGCGTATACTGCTTAGATCGCGTATTTGAAAAGATCGTTCTGAAATTTTAATGATAAGGAAAAAATCTCATGGCAAAATCCCAGCGTTTGGAAAACGTAACTATTTCTCCTGGAAAGCCACCGGTATTTCATGTCCTGTCGCAGGTCGAATGGAAATGTGCGGCACTGGTTATTCCTATTTTTGCCTCTTCCAAAGAGCGCTTTGCCACGGATGGTTTTCCTGCGGAAATCGCCGCGGCGATCAGCAAGGCCGTGGAACTTCAGGGCTTTGAAGGTAAGGCCGGAACGCTTATGCAGGCGAACGGCGTCGGTTCCGCGGAACGCTTGATTCTTCTGGGCATGGGGAAACTAGATAAAATTAATGCTGACCAGATTCGCTGGGCCGGCTCCTTGCTGGCACGCCATCTGCGTAAAATTAAAATTAACTCGGCAACTTTTTACCCCGCCGGACTTGAGCGCGGGAATTGGCCCATCCTGGCTGGTGCACTGGCGGAGGGGTACGCTTTGGGGGACTTTAGCTTTACACCGTATAAAACTAAAAAAAAATCGCCGTCGCCGCACGAGGATGCTGGTAAATCCAAGCCTTTAACGCTCTCGATCTGCTGTCCGGATCAAAATTCCGCGAAAACTGTGCAACGTGTCGTAGCGGAAAAATCGGTGATTACTACAGCCGCCAATCTGGCGCGCACGGTGGCCTGCCATCCTGGTAATGTCCTTACGCCCACTACTCTCACTGGCATCGCACGGAATATCGCAGCCGGCAATAAACTTAAATTCTCGGTTATTGATGCCAAGACGGCGCAGAAAATGGGCATGGGTGGATTATGTGCCGTCGGTGCCGGCAGTACTTCACCGCCCGCACTGCTGATCATGGAATATCTTCCGCGCGGTATAAAAAGCAACGCCGGAAAAACTGTCGCGGTGGTGGGAAAGGCGGTAACGTTTGATACCGGCGGGATCTCCATTAAACCCGCGGCTGATATGGGAAATATGAAGTATGATAAATGCGGCGGCATGGCGGTGCTGGGCATTATGCAGGCGGTGGCGCAATTGCAACTGCCGCACCGTGTTGTCGGCCTGATTCCCACGGCGGAAAATACGCTGGATTCCCAGGCCTACCGCCCCGGTGATATACTTCACATGTACAATGGTAAAACCGTGGATGTCACCAACACCGATGCCGAGGGACGGCTGATTCTGGCTGATGCCATCGCCTATGCCTGCGAAAAATACAGGCCCGGCGCACTGATTGAAATGTCCACGCTCACCGGCGGTGTGGTCGTCGCTCTGGGCAGCGTATTTGCGGGGCTGATGGCCGGCGACGACGGATTAGCGGCACAACTGATTGCGGCGGGCAACAGCACGGGTGAACGTCTGTGGCGGCTGCCCCTGGACCAGGCGTATCGCAAACTGCTGGATAGTCCTCATGCGGATATGGTCAACAGCGGCGCACGCGAGGCACATCCTATTCAGGGTGGTATGTTTCTTCAAGAATTTGTAGCGGATGGTGTGCCCTGGGCCCATCTGGATATTGCCGGCGTAGCGCAGCCAAAAAAAGAGGATCGCTGGTGGATTGGCGATCATGCCAGTGGTTTCGGTGTGCGACTGGTGGTGGAATATTTGCAAAGTCTCGGGGCGTAAGAGCCGATCGTGGACGCGACTGGGATTGGATCCCGAATAACTTCTAGCGCTCCTCACATGACTGCACCAACCGCGACGGGCTGAGGCGCGTCGCGTCATGGGAATCCTTTTCCGCGATCAACTCGACGCTGCCGCATCGAGCTAAGGGCGTATGTCGTGGCGGGACGGGGAGCGAGGGGGGGGATAGGTACTCTGTGTGCTCATGCGGCGGTGGCTTATCGGCGGCTTGGCTGGTGCGAAGGCTGCTGGTTTTACCCTCTGATTTCTGCTATCCTCAACACTCTTAAACTGCGGTTTTTCATGATGATGGATGATGTGTTTGCATTATGGCTGGACGAAAAAATATAAAATCCAAGACAACTCGAACTCCTGAACCCCCGGCGGTGCGGCGGGTGGCGCTGGTTTCTTTAGGTTGCCCTAAAAATCTCATTGATAGTGAACGGATGCTGGGATTATTGGCCGCTGACGGCATAGCAATTACGGATGACCACGCCGCCGCGGATGCGATTGTCATTAACACCTGCGGATTTCTGGAAGCCAGCAAAACCGAGGCGCTGGAAGTTATCAATGAAGCATTAGATGAAAAGAATAAAGCGCTGAAGAAAGGCCGCGGCAAGAGGGTTATTGTGACCGGCTGCCTGGTGCAACGACAACGCGCTAAGTTATTGGATGAAGTTCCCGGCATTGATGCGCTGGTGGGCGTGTTTGATCGGGAAAATATTGTCACAGCCGTCCGCGGATCAACTCTCGCCGCCACTGAGGTGGACTTGGGCGAATTTCACCCGGTCACGCAGATGATTGGGCGCCATGACCGGAGCAAAGTCGGTTATTTTGAATCCGATGCGGGCCGTCTGCGTTTGACCCCGCGGCACTATGGCTATTTGCGCATTTCTGAAGGGTGCAATCAGGGGTGCACATTTTGCACCATTCCCAGTATCCGCGGACGCATGCGCAGCAAACCGCTGGCGGATATTGTCAATGAAGCCCGCGAGCTTCTGGCCGATGGAGCCTTTGAGTTAAATCTCATCGGGCAGGACACCACGAGTTACGGAAATGATATTGGCTATGATAAACCCGGCCAGGGGCTGACGGGGCTGATTAAAACTCTGGATAAACTTGATAGCGCCGGCTGGATTCGCCTGATGTACGCCTATCCCAGTTGCTTTACCGACGACATGATTAAAGCACTGGCCGATGCCGGGCGATGGGTTAAATATATTGATATGCCTTTGCAGCATATCAATGATGATGTTCTCCACGCGATGCGTCGCAAAACCTCCCGACGACAAATTACCACGCTTCTGGAGAAGCTGCGAAAATGGATTCCCGGCATCAGCATTCGCACCACGTTTATCAGTGGGTTCCCCGGCGAGACGGCAGCGCAGCATGAGGAGCTTGTGGACTTTGTGCGGCAATTTGAATTTGACTGCTTGGGCGTTTTTGAATATTCGCCTGAGCCGGAGACGCCGGCCGGGCGGTTGTGGAAATCGCAGGCGGTGGACACAGCGGTTGCGGCGCGCCGGCGCGAGGAAATTATGCTGGCCCAGCAGGCCGTGGTGTTTAAAGTCAATCAGGCGCAGGTTGGTCGGACCGTTGCGGTGCTTATTGATGCGGCGGATAAAAAGCGCCGCACCGCGGTGGGACGGCACAGCGGGCAGGCACCGGATATTGACGGACAGGTGCTGCTGCATGGTATTGATGCGACTCCCGGTGATTTAATTCAGGCGGAAGTAGAAGATTGGAAACATTACGATTTGATCGCCAGGCCGATCAATTACAAGAAAATCCGCAAGGGGCATAAGCCGGTAAGTCTGCCGGTATTTGCGCATGATGTGGTGTGAAGGGCGCGGCTGTGCCCGGAGGCTTCACAAAGCCGCCGGCTTTGCCCGCGGTGGAACGTGCCAAAAAGCATCTGGGACAGGCACCTTGGGATTCCGGGAAAAGCGGGTACGTTGCGAAAATTCAGACCCGCGGTTCTGCTGTGATTCCGCGATCCGTGGCATACAATGGTGCGAAGGAAACGCGGAAGTGGTTCGGTTCAGGTGTGGAACAATATGTACCGGCAAATTCCCAATCTCATAACCTTAAGCCGCCTGGTGCTTACGGCCCTATTTTTCATCGCCATCAATTTTGCCGGACACGAGCGGGATATTCCCATGTGCATGTGGATTGCCCTGGTAATTTTCCTGCTTGCGGTGGCCAGCGACGCGCTGGATGGCTATCTGGCCCGATCGTGGAAAGTTGAAAGCGCCTTTGGGCGGGTTGTGGATCCCTTTGCGGACAAGATTCTTATCTGTGGGGCCTTTATATTTTTCGCCGCTCCGCAACTGATGTTGCCGCATCTTACCATCACTCCGGTGGCCCAACGATCAGACCTCACCGGCGTGGCTCCATGGATGGCGGTGGTGCTGATCGCACGCGAATTTCTGGTAACCGGCATTCGCGGATTG
>DAHXLH010000076.1:0-4726 GCA_027366115.1 Phycisphaerales bacterium | reverse complement strand
TACATGGCGGTACTTTTGACGAAGGGACGGAACAACAATGGAAGCCAAACGTAACGCAGGCATCTTGCCTGCACAGGCACGCGGGACGCCTGCGGTACGGAACAATCCGCTTCAGAAACGCGGTTGGCATTCGCGCGGCTATCTGCCGCACTGGGACCCCGGCAATCGGCCCGTCCACGTGGTTTTGCGTCTGCACGACAGTCTGCCACAGCATCTCCTGGCACAATGGGAAGAGGAACTCCATGGTACACCTGATGCAACAGACCAACGTCGGCGGCACATTGAAGCCGCATTGGATCAGGGCATCGGCAAGTGTTGGTTGCGGCAATCCGCCGTTGCCAATCTCGTCGCCGAGGCCTTGACTCATTTTGACGGACAACGCTACCAACTCCACGCGTGGGTTATTATGCCCAACCACGTACACGTTCTGATATCTACCGTGGCCTCCGCAGCCCTTGCGGAGATTGAGCATTCATGGAAGTCGTATACCGCCAAGCAAGCGAATCGACTGCTCGCCCGCAGTGGACAGTTCTGGCAGAGAGAATGCTTCGACCGGGTCATGCGCGACGGACACGAGACGGGGGAAACCAAGGTATACATAGAAGCCAACCCGGTGGTGGCTGGTCTCTGCGAGAGTATCTACAACTGGGCGTGGAGCAGCGCGGCACGCAATGGAGGAGACAGAGGTGAGAAAAAACCGTAACGCAGGCATCTTGCCTGCACGGGCAGGCGGGACGCCTGCGTTACATGGGCCGCAGCCGGAAGCACGGGCTTGGTACGGTGGCGTTCATGCGGCTTGGGAGCAGCCTGCCGTCGAAACGTAAAGACACCTTGGACACCTTGGATTTGCGGCACTCTAACGGGAAGGTAGAATGCCGTGCGGCAGGTAGGCGCTGTTGCGGACATTCTACAAACGATGAAAGGGCGTGAAGAATGCTTCCATGTAAAACTCGGCGAACTGCTTATGCCGTTTTCATGGGCGTGTTGGGATTGTCCAATTTTTGGCTTGGCTGGCTTTGGATAAAGACCAGCAGAGAACTTTTTGTGGCCAATATGGCGATGGGCTTTGCGCAGATAGTCGTCGCGTTTATCATCTGGAAAAGGCGGAACAGGCCGCCACCACCGAGTGCATAAATTAAATCCCGATCGAACGGCCCGCTATTAACGTCATCGGAAAGCCCCCGAGAATCGCTTTCTTATTTGCGGGCTTTTCCGAACCTCCTTGGGGACTTATTGCGGCATCATGGGCCGGGTGTTTGGCCGGGCGTCGGTTCTTCGGAGCCTGCCGCGGGTGCCGGCGACTCCGGAGCTTCCGGCAGGGGAAGTCCTGTGGGAACGCTTGCCACGGGCGCGGTGGCCAATGTTGCCTGAACTTCGTGCGTGCGGGTTGTCATATCGGTTAGCAGCCGCTGGAATTTATCGGCGCGCATGATGCCGTTAAGATGCATCTTTGATCCGGCGCGGCTTATTACGATATGCCGCCGTCCACGCTCCAGCGCCATAAAGAACATGACTGCCGTGAGCACGGCCAGCAGCAGCACAAAAATTGCGAACCCTCCGGAAAAGCTATTAGTGCGGCTCGTATTGCTTAGCGTGACCATTCCAATAATTAACAGCAGCAGGGTCAGCGAAAGCAATCCCAGCAGCCGGGCGGTGGCCGGGCCTTTCCAATGCAGCACATACTCCATCTGATCAAACGGAATTCGGCGGATGCGATCCTTGGTATATTGGTGATCCAGCAGAATCAGGGCGTCATGATCCAGAACAGCTGTGGTGCGTTGGAAAAGGGTGAAGAACCGAAATTGTTCGCGTTTGGCCATGGTGGCAAATCCTTATCCATATGAGTTTACGGCGTGTAAAACACGGAGACACCGCTATGAAAATGGCCGAAGAAAAGTATTCCTACGGCCAATCCCAGCCATCCGACCAAAACGATGGAAATCAAAACGGCGGAGGTGACAATGCGCCCGGTGCCGATCAAATCATGGTACAGTGCATTTTCCCGGCGCATTTTCGCCATTTTGCCGCACTGTAAATATCCATATACCGCCCAGAGCGGGAACAGAATAAACACCACCGCATCAGCGTACGGAATAAACAGTGCTATCAATATGTTGGCTACCACCCGGTCCGGACGCGCCAGGTAACGATTGGTTATTTCATCCGCCGCCTTTTTTCCCGCGTTGCTTTCCAGATACTGCACGCTGTAGGTTTTGCCCTTGACCTCCACCGCGCAGAGAGCACAAATAAAATTGCCGGTGCCCTGGCACAGGGTTACCGCTTTTTTATGCGGATGGTAGACGCACGTGGCATCTTCATTGGTCGCGATTTCCGGAGAATGAATCACCGGGGCAATCGTATTAAATAATTCCGCCCTGACCTCCAGCCGACAGATATCACAAAGAAATGTCCCGCCAACTGCCGGCGTCATCGTACCGCGACATACATCGCGGGGACACGGGAGCATCCGCTGCGAGGTTACCTGCGCCGGCAGGGCGTGGGTTGCTGTTACCTGCGTCAAGGTTACGCTCCTTTCCATCCATCCTGCAAGATCAGGGCGATATTGATGACAGTCTGTTCATCACTTAAATACTCGATCTTATCGTCCAGACCCAAAATCCGCCGGCAATGGGCCGCCATATCGGCAAACATGCGTTCGCGTACGGGCGTATCGAGTTGATCGCGCCGGAGGGTCAGGTCGATAATCAGATCGCGTTCCGCCCGGCCAATGCGCGCAACAATCCGGCTGCGCAGGGCGGGATCCGCGCGAAAGCTGCTGTGCCGCCCTTCGCGGCGCACCACTGATTTCGGCAAGCCGATTTTCTGGTCGCGTATCACAATGGTATTGGCCGCCATATCCCCGAGTCGGCGGTGAGAGGGGTCGATAAAGGCAACCACGCCGCCAAGGAACATCAATACCGGCAGCATATCCACCACGCGGATCAGATTTCGAATCACAACATTGGTGATGGAAAGCCGGCCGCCCGAGGCATTCATCACACGGATGTGCATCGCCCGTTTGCCGGGGGTTTGCCCGGACCAGAGCGCTTCAAACACAATAAAATAACCGAGGAAGGTGGCGAAAATCATCAATAGCAGCAGGACTATGCCAAACACGCCCGGGACGGCTGCACAAAGAAAAACCTCACCGATGATAATAGCCACCATGGCAACCGTATCAATCAGGTAAGCAATAGCGCGCGTAAAAAGCCCGGCCAACTGATAGCTGAAGCAGACTTGCTCTGGCGTAGTGACGCGATAACGCAGCATACGATTTACCTTTTACCACAAGCGCATGATAACCGGAGATTTCATGAACAGGAAATTATTACCACGGAATGCCGGCCGCGAATTCATTTGTCTGCCAGTGCTCTGCTGGGCCAAGAGTTTAGGCGCGGGACATCGTCAGCTCCGTTGAGTTGAACTGTTGAGTTGAACCGCTGGTGCCGGCCAGATATGATTAAAAATATGGATTACAGGAATATTATCACGGTTGAGCCGGACAAGCGCGGCGGTAAACCCTGCATTCGTTCCATGCGCATCACCGTTTATGATGTGCTGGAATACCTGGCCAGTGGAATGACTGAGCGCGAAATAATTGATGACTTTCCGGAACTTACTAGAGACGATATCCATGCGTGTCTGCAATTCGCAGCCGACCGCGAACGACGGTTACTGAGTATCCCCGCGTGAAGTTGCTGCTTGATCAAAATCTCTCCCGCAAGCTTGTAACAATGCTGGCGGATATGTATCCCGGGTCAACGCATGTCAGCGCCCTGAATCTGCATCAGGCAACTGATGCCATTATTTGGGCGTTTGCGAAGGAAAGCAATTTTACAATTGTTTCAAAAGACAGTGACTTCCACCAACGAAGCTTCCTCGAGGGCTGGCCGCCAAAAGTTGTATGGCTCCGTTTGGGTAACTGCTCAACTCAGGACATCGCGAATTGTTTACGATCTCACCTTCCCGATTTGGCGGCTTTTGAGGTCGACCAGCAGGCAGCCTTTCTGTCGTTGGGTTAAGCTGTCATCCCCTGTCGCATATAACCCGCGTGCCGCAGATTCTATCATGAAGGGATCGCTGCATACGCGTGTCGGCCAGTGCCACCACGCCATCCAAAAGGAACCAAACCCATGAAACACATACGCCCCAGGTAAACAACGATTTATTGCCAGTAAGCAAGCCAGCGAAAGTCGCCAGCAGCACCATTATCAGGCCGAACTGAAAAACGGCTGCCCGGAGAAACGCCTTGGTTTTGGAAATTGGTGTTCCGTCCAAGTTGACGACGCACAGATGTCCCGCCATTTTCCCAAGGGTTTTTCCCTTCCATCCGTGCAAATTACCGAAATAGAGAATGTATAGGAATAACTCGATCGTCACGACCACCAATCCCAACGCCTGGTGTTCAAGCCGATTATATCTGCGGGGCTCCCAAAGACGCATGCCAACAGCGATCTCCACGATAAAACCCAATACGCCAAGCAGCATCAGGTCGAGAAAAATGCACCAAAATCTTGCCGCGGTGCCGGGGCGCAGCAGAGCGCCCGGCGCGTCGGCCCCCGTCCGCAGGCGATCCAATAGAATTTGCTTGCCTTCAGCGCTGACCAATTGGCCTTGGAAGACCACAACTTCATCTTCCGGAAACCATTGCCTGGTGACGCTGCACTGTGCCATGCCCGATTGCGGGTCTGCGCGATCAGATATATTCGGTGGAGCGATTGCTTGT
>DAHXLH010000075.1:0-9135 GCA_027366115.1 Phycisphaerales bacterium | reverse complement strand
TACGCTCGTCAACATGTCGACGGCTGGTTCACAGCAGCTTATTTTTGCGCCCACCTTATACAATGGGTGGATGTCACACTCTCGTGTCCGCTCGCCCAGCGCCCGAAACGGCGGGCTTCACCTTTCCGTGTGCTCCAATTCGCCAGGAAACGCCTACGCACGCACCGAGCCAACATGTCACCCAATGAACGCCGCAATATGCTATTCCCGATAAAATGAACGTCAAACCGTTATCGCCACACAACCAGAACACAAATATCAGCCAGAAGGGAATGCCTTAGCCTAATGAAGCAACACGGGGACGTAGCTAGTTTCTTGGAATCAGATAACTTCGGACGGCACCTCCGGCTTATTGGCAGCGAAGTGTGACTGAGCCATGGAACCGACCCAATTCAATGAGAATCAGCAACAATGCGGCAGAAGAGTAACCTGTGAACGCTAAAGACGTGATGAAATATAAAAAAACTAGCTACGTCCCCGTTTCGTTCATCCGCCGTTGCAAACATTAAGTGCTACCATAGGCTTTGCGGGCTACAGGCTTCGGATTTTTGGACTCAGAACGTGGGAGTAAGGGTTAAAAGAGTTCGGAAATGCTTTGCTCTCGTGGAATGCCGGATGCGAGATGCCAGATGCGAGATGCTAAATTCCAAATGCTAAATTCATTGGGGTGCTTTTTTTTACCACAGAGCAGGCGAGGTAATGGAAGATATGGGGCGGGACCCTTGATTACCTTCAATATAATTTGCTCCTTGCTCCCTACTCATTGAAATCTCCTCCATTTTCCTCCGCGGCCTCTTGTGAATTAACCTCTTCCAGGTTCCACAGTCCGTCAGGAGTACGGGGTCCTGGTAGGCTGGGCACGCTCAGTTTACGGTTGCGGGATACTGTGGGGTGCGTTCCACCGCCGGCGGAGCTGGCGGCTATGTGGGGGTGGCGGGCGCGGGCGTACTGGCGGGTCTGAAAGTTTGGGGGAAGGGTATCGGTGAAGGTTGTGTGCGGTTGGCCAGATTCTCAACAGGTTGTTATGATAGTTGGCTCGCGCGTGCGCCCCGGCCATGGTCGGGCCCGATGCACGGGTTGACTGTGAACCTGGTCAGGTCCGGAAGGAAGCAGCCATAAGCATGTTCAGTCCGGTGCCGTCGGTAGCCCGACCTTGGGCGGGGCGACGAATCGCAGGGGCAATAGCCCCCCACTCCATGTACTTTCGACCCTCGTATGGCTGGCTCGGATCCATAACAGCTTCCCGCTCTTAGTTTGATTTATTTCTATTCATCCGGTTAATTTTTATCCGTCAAACTTCAATTTAGGTGTAATGTGGATACAATTCGCGGATGATTTCGCTGCAAAAGGATACTGACGCATGAATCCTCTGGAAAATATTCCGCCCCGGCTCTGGCTGGTTCGCCATGGCCAGACGGACTGGAATGCCCAACGCCGCATTCAGGGTCACAGCCCCACGGAACTTAATGCAACAGGTCGGCAACAGGCCGAGATGCTCTCCCAGTGGTTTGCGGCACGGAATTTTGCCGCTATCTGGTCCAGTGATCTGCCGCGTGCCCTGCAAACCGCGCAGGCCATCGCCGCCCGCCAAAGCTGCGCCATGACGGTCACTCCGCAGTTGCGAGAGCGCAATCTCGGTGCGTTTGAGGGAAAAACCTGGGATGAAGTCCGGGCCATGCGGGCCGACCTGACCGGCAACAACACCGGCAACGGCGATCTGGCCGACTGGACCGGCGTCCCCGGGGTCGAAAGCGATCAGCAGCTTTGGGAGCGAGCTCGGGTAGTATTGGACACGATGTCCGACGCGGTGAGCGGAAAAGATGTCATGGCCGTCACGCATGGAGGCGTGCTGAAACATGTTCTGTGGCATGTTTTGGGGCTACCTGCGGGAGCGCCGCGCCGCTTCGGACTGTCCAATGGCCTGACAGCCGTGCTGGAAAAGCGCGGGAGCATTTATTATCTGGTAAGCCTGTTGGATATTGAAATGCTCATGGGTCGCCCCCCCAGCGCCGATACCGCCAATGCACCGTCTGCTTAGTTGGGAGGGTTTTTCGCGAAATTTTTATGCCTGTCGCGTTCTGAAGCATCTGTGGTAAAATCGAATCTAGCGGTCAGGCATGTGAGATTTTGAAAAAAGGTGAACGTGCGATGGGAAGCGGCAACAAATCCGGTAACAAACGCGGCAAAACCGCACCGTTAAGTGAATCCTCAAAATTTGCCCAGCAAGCTGCTGAAGTTCTTGAGGGCACGGAGGCGACCAAGCAGCCACCCCCCGGCAATTACAAATCCAGCTTCGCGCCGCCATCCACCACATCCAGTTCCTTTACCCAACCCGAAGGCCAAAGTTATCATCGCCCGGATCAGCCGACTCCGGCAGTGCCCCGCACCACCGCCCGCGATTTTCCGCCGCCGCCCTTGCCCGTGCGAAAACCCGCACTGACGGATACTGCGGTTCCGATCGGACCGGCGGCGGATGATGATCCAACCCAACCGCTGCTGTTTGAAATAGCGTGGGAAGTCTGCTGGCAACTTGGCGGTATTTATACCGTCATGCGTACCAAAGCCGCCACGATGGTGGAATCCTGGGGCGACCGCTACTGCATGATCGGCCCTTACAATGTTGATACCGCCAGCGTTGAGTTTGAGCCTGCTGAACCCAGCGGTGCCATCGCCGAGGCCATCCACCGCCTGGAAGAAATGTCGATTCGCGCGCATTACGGCCATTGGCTTATTGAAGGTCGCCCACGTGTGCTGCTGCTGGATTTCATGTCGGCGTTTGGACGGCTTGGTGAGTTCAAATACACCCTGTGGAAAGACCACGGAATTGAGGCTCCGGATAATGATGTTGATACCAACAACGTCGTGGTATTCGGAATGCTGGCGGGATTATTTTTTCAGGAGTTGTGCCGCTTTAAGCCCGAGCATCGCCCCATCATCGCGCATTTCCATGAGTGGATGGTAGCTCCCGGCCTGATGCGTATCAGTCTTCTTAAGCTTCCGGTAGCCACCGTGTTTACCACCCATGCCACGCTGCTGGGGCGGTATTTGTGTACTGATAATCCGGATTTTTATTCCAAGCTCGATTCCATTAATCCCGATCAAGCCGCCGGGCATTATGCCATTTATGCCCGTTACTGTCTGGAGCGCGGTGCGGCGAATTGTGCCGATGTATTTACCACCGTATCCGATGTGACAGCGTTGGAGGCTGAAAAGCTTCTGCACCGCAAGCCCGATGTTATTACGCCCAACGGGCTGAACATACAACGCTTTGCCGCTCTGCATGAATTTCAGACCCTGCACAAACAATACAAGGAAGCCATTCACACGTTTGTCGCCGGCCACTTTTTTCCCTCCTATACGTTTGACCTTGATCGGACCATTTATGTATTTACCTCCGGTCGGTATGAATACACCAACAAGGGCATTAATCTGTTTATTGAATCTCTGGCGCGGCTGAATCACTGGCTGAAATCCGGAAATATTCCCATTACCGTTGTCGCCTTTATCATTACACGAGCGCCATATAAATCCATTAATGTTGATGTGTTGAAAAGTCAGGCCATGTTTGATGAACTCAAACTCACGTGTGAAAGAGTCTCAGAGGAAATCGGACATCGTTTGCTCCAGAATGTCAGTCAGGGAAAAATGCCGGATACGGACCATCTGATCACCGAAAGCTCGATGGTTCGGCTCAAGCGTGGCTTGCATGCGTGGCGCAGTTGGAAGCAACCTGCCATTGTCACGCATGATCTCTGGGACGACGCCAAAGATTCCGTGTTGGAGCAACTGCGGGCGTGTCACCTCTTTAACGCGAAAGAGGACCCGGTGAAAGTGATTTTTCATCCCGATTTTCTCTCTGCCACGTCGCCGCTGATCGGCCTGGATTATGATCAATTTGTCCGCGGATGCCACATGGGCGTATTTCCCAGCTACTATGAACCATGGGGCTACACCCCAATGGAGTGCGTAGCCAATGGCGTGGCCGCAGCCACCAGCGATCTGGCGGGGTTCGGCAGTTATGTGTTAAAACATATCCATGATCCAGCCAATAACGGTCTATTTGTCGTGGGTCGGCGTTATGCTTCATTTGACCAATCCGCGCACCAGCTTACGGAAATACTTTTTAACTTTGCACTGAAAGACCGTCGCGGGCGCATTGAATTACGCAACCGCGTGGAGCGGCTGTCGGAATATTTTGACTGGCACAACCTTATTTCCCATTATGCCCATGCGCATCGCCTGGCGCTGTCGCGTAAGGCGGGGACAGCGGTTGGGGGTTAGATCTTAGTATGTAATATTCAGTTAGAAGGGGTGGAAGCGCTTCGCTTGGCGGGAGCTTGAAGACACCTCCGTAGGCGTTGGAAGTTAGGAATAACAATGATGAAAGCTATGACACTTTCCGCTAATGGCGGGCCTGAAGTTTTGGTTTTACAAGATGTCGCCAAACCGGAAATACGACCTGATCAGATTCTTGTGAAAGTTCAAGCCGTGGCCGTTAATCCCATTGACTGCAAAATTCGTAAAACCGGGGCCTTTGGTTATGGTGCCGGCTCGATTCTGGGATTTGACGTTTCCGGCACTGTGGAGCAAACCGGATCGCTGGTGCGCAACGTTCAGGCTGGGGATGCGGTGTTTTACTGCCCCGACTTTTCCGGCCCAGGCGCTAATGCACAGTACCATGCGGTTCGAGCGGACATTGTGGCAAAGAAACCGGCACACCTCGGTTATATTGAAGCGGCGGCCGTGCCTCTGACCGCCCTGACCGCATGGGCAGGTCTGATAGAACAGGGTGATTTGCGGCTGGGGCAAACCGTTCTGATCATCGGTGCCTCAGGCGGCGTTGGCTCGATGGCCGTACAGCTTGCTCATGCTGCGGGAGCTTATGTTTATGCAGTCTGCTCGGCTGCCAATGCCGCCCTGGTGCGTTCACTGGGTGCGGACCGTGTCATCGACCGCCAGAGCGAAGATTTTGTCTCAGTGGTTCAACAAGAAGCCGGAATGGTTGATCTGGTATTTGACTGCTTCGGGGACACCTACGCCGCACGCAGCATTCCAGTTATTCGCCCCATGGGCCGCATCACGACGATTGTGGATCCCAAAGGTGATTTTTCATTAGGATACCGGCACAATATTGCCCTTCACTATGTAAGCCTCGCGTTTGATTCCATCCCCCGCCGGGTTGCCGGCATGACCAGGCTTTCCGCCCTGCTGGAGCGCGAAGTTCTCAAACCGGTGATCAACAAAGTCTTACCACTGGAAAATCTTGCCGACGCACATCGCGCTTTGGAAGCCGGCGGCGGCTTCGGGAAAATTGTACTCACGGTTTAGTTCGCATCCGACCGCATGAGACGGCTTCGGCGAAAAAAAATAATCGTTTTAGGGTAACTCGTGAATTCTCCCCTTTTACATCACCTGCTGTTCATCGGGCTGGAATTGGCGGCGCATCCGCTGGTGTATGTAATGATTGCATGGTTCTTTGGGTCGAATCCCGGTTTGAGGACGGGGTTCGGATCACCACGGGCGTAAACCCGCAACTTAGCGCGTTCCCGCGTGATCCGATGGAGCAATCGGCCAATTTCGTTTGGGTCACAAGCGTCGCCGCAATATGCGAGGCCCATCAGCGGCGCCTCGATCAATTGGGCATGACGGCACGCCGCCGGTGTGTCCCCGCCAGAGGCCAGGAGATTGCGATGCTCAATCGCGACTGGGATGCCAGTGGACAACGGCGCGAACTATTGGGCTACCAATACCGGGATCAGACAGATGACGTTTATCATTTAACTTGGAAAGGAGCGTTGCTGTGCAGTTGGCGGCTCGTGCAACCAACAAAAGCAATCCGCGCATTCCTGCGCGATCACAAAGCACGACGTCTATGGCGTGAACTTGGCATGGACCGCAGCAATACCGCATCAACTCTATAATCCCACTGGGCTGCTTCATGATTGCAAGAGCAACGGGCAATAATATGGCAGTTGGCCCGCAAACTGCCAACCAGACGACAACCATGCTCGCTGCGGAAGTATCGAAGTTGTCGCTCCACTCACGGCAACCGCACATAAAATGTTCGCAATTTGTCGCCCGCCATATCGACGGTAAACGGCACGCTGTTTACGCCGCCCGCTGATACCTGAACGGTGCTGTCCCCTGGCGGCAATTTAGCGGGAATTACATACACGGTTCGCGGCAACATTTCCCAGTAACGTGTATCGGCCTGCGATGAAGCCGCCAAAAGTGCTCCTACACCCGCAACACCTAATCCAATCAGCGCCTCGGTTCCATTATTGTTATAAGCTCCATTATCCACAGCCGCTGCGCCGCCGACCATCATCCCTGTTCCAATAACCGCCTTGGCCTCGCGGATGGTATCTATGGTGAGCCACCGCTTGTCCTGTGCCAGCGCCAGCGTATCTACCATATCGGAATTGGCGATGCCGGAAACAGGATGGTTGTTATCCCATGCATAAACCGGGGGAATCGGACCGGCCTGCCACGGCGGGGGCGTAAAGACGGATTGTTCACCATACCATCCCGCCGCCCGGCGCCGGGGTCCGAAACCCCAATCCACAAATATCAAAGCGTTAATTCCCGGTTCGTACATTTTCTTGACCACATCGCTAATCGCCGGATCCAACTGCTGGGCCCGTTGAAAATTGGCCGCCGCCAGCTTCGGATGCCCCAGTTTCATATAACAAACGCCCAAGCCAAAGTAACCCAAAACAAAATTGGAATCGACGCGCGCATATTGCTGCCCCGGGGGAAGTTTTACATTCGGATTGGCGTATTTACGCAATCGAAAAAGACTGTTGGCAAAGGCCGCCCGCGCATTGTCGTAGTCCCCTTTAATCAGAAATATCAGCCCCAGATAATAATGTGCCATAGCCCGTTCAAAGGGCTGGCCCTTCCATACTTTCACGCCCTCATACACCACCACCGCTCCCAGCACCCGGCTGCCGGTATTGGTGTTGACGCTGTCCATCACCCGATAAGCCCGCAGAAATGCCTCCTGGGCATTCTCCAACTGGCCTGCCGCCAGGGCGCAAGAACCGTAACGGCAATTATTGAGTACGAAATTTCTATTTGGCTTGGTAATCAACGGTGCCAGTTCCTGCGCCGCGGGCGCATATTGGCCGGTGTAATAAAGCGTCACCGCATCGCGCACGCGCGCCGAAGTTTCACTGCACGCGGGCAAAAACAGTGTGCACGTCAGCAGTATGGCAATGCCTAAGCGCCAAAAGCTCGAGGGCACAATTTCCGGCTCATCATTCATAAATCAGTGGTCTCCATGCCGCGCGGATCCTTTGCAGCTTTGTCATTTATCCAAAAATCCGCTGTGGACCGCCTTTTTTGTTTCATACGTGCCCTCCCAGATAATCCGCCCTGTACGGATATTGGTAAGATAAAATGTGCATAAATAATAGGCGCTCCGATATTCCGGAGAGACTTTGTTGTCCGAATAAAATGTGGCCTGCAGGGCATAAAGCGGTTGCAGACGATTCACATCCGGCCCTAGCGGCCCGATGCCCGGCAGCTCACCAGCCGCGAGTCGTTGATACGCGGCCCTGTTTAACACAAATATAAATTCTCTACGTAACGACTGATGCGCCGTCAGAAGCACCCGCACGCGGTGCAGAAATATATCCCCCTGATTGCGCGGAATAATCTGATCCGTATTATTTTTTAGCGCCGTTAATACGATGGTGATTGGGCCATGCGAGGTAAGTCGCGCGATAACCGGATCGGAAGCAATCGCAGATGCCATTTTATCTGTCATGGCCACCAGATCATGCGAATCTAAAAAAGTGTTACGCATATCCGGGTTCAGCGCCGGGCCGCCGCAGCCCGCTAATCCCAGCAGCCATATCGTCAACGCAACGAGTTCCCAAAGCCGCATCGGTATCGGCATATGGCACGGTGAATTGCAAAACCTTAACATTGTTTCGTTCCGCAGTTGGGCGTTGAGCCGACAATCGGGGATGCAGGGATAATCAGTACAGGTTCAGCGTGCGGGTTTCATAATGCCCTTCCCATGTCACTTCACCCGTTTGCAGATTCACTAACTGGAACGTGCACAAATAATAGGTGGTGGCGGAATTCGGCAGATCATAAAATACGCCCTTGAGCGCGTACTGGGGAATCATGCGGGTATTCTGCGGCACCTGCCCCCGGCTGGATTGTTCAAACCCACCACTCGTTGCGCCTAGCTCTTGCTGCTGAAGTTGTTGCAATTTCTGCGGCTGGATGACAAACGCGATGCGATCGCGCGCATATTGATTCAACAACGCGCGCATTCTTGCCAGATAAATCTGATCATTTTGCCACGGCTGACTGGTTTTATTATCTATCCCCGTCATGACGATAATTACTTTATTCGGATTTTGCGCAATAGCCGGAATCTTAAGCAAATCCGCCGCCAGCCGATTGGTCATGTCCACCAGATCACGCGACTGCAACCCCTGATCCGCCGGCTGAAAAGAAGAAATACCCGGCCGATACGCGCTGTAGCCGGGCTGTGAACATCCGCTTAACACCAGACAGGCGGCAACCGCTGCGCCGACACCAATCTTAATGCAGTGGCTTGTAATAACCTGATAACACATGGAAACTTCGCCTCAAAAACACTCATAGCGTCCAGCCCATAAGGTACGGAACGCGTCAAAATTATCCGTCCGTTTAACTTAATGGTCAAATAGGCATATTATTGCCTGCATATTATTGCCCGACATCGTTGCCGCCGCTTGTAGAGCACCGGACGATGAATCCGGTGGTTGATCCAGTGCCGCGAACCGACCACCGGGTTACTACGCGGTATGACGCGATGCTCGCCCACGAGGCCAATAATTACGCCGTCACAGAGCGGCCATTACTTGGATAGGCTTCTGGGGCAATTGGGATTTACATAGGTTCCCAAGGTGACACAGTTTCCCATAAACACGAATATTGTGCTTATGCAACTTTTTAGGCCGCCAAGCGTAGGGCTTGGTGTCCGTTTGTGTCTTTTTGTGCAGAGGAGTTTCCCATGAAGTCAGCTAATGATCGCGGCTTCACTCTTATTGAACTGCTGGTAGTCATCAGCATCATTGCCTTATTGATTGGCTTATTGATGCCGGCCCTGCAACTTGCTCAGCAAGATGCCAA
>DAHXLH010000055.1:0-9721 GCA_027366115.1 Phycisphaerales bacterium | reverse complement strand
CAATGGCCAATAATGGCTCCATCAATTCGCCCGGCGGCGATATCCTGCGGGCCGACCTCCCCCAATGTCGCAATCAGTGTGCGCCAGTTGCCAATTTCCGTGGCGAACCGGGCGATTTCCATGGCCACCTGTTCGCTGTATACACCGATCTCCCGCGATAAATATGCCACGCGCAGCTTGCAGCGGTTCGAGCGGCCTTTATGGACGCGGCCCGGCGGTTTGCCGGCGTGGCTTTTTTCTCGGCTTTTTGTCTTCATGTGCGGCATTGTAGTGGGAGATTCGATTCACGGCACGGAATTGCGCAAACGATAAATATTTTTGCGCTAACCATTCTTGTGTCGGATATCTCTGTGGCTATACTTGCACTGATTAGAGCCCGGTTAGGTCAGTGGCACAGGTATGAATTCGCCGTCCTGATTAGGGTATAGCTTTCAGGTTCACGCGTGTGCCCCGTTTTATCCGAGGGGCTGAAAAGAAAGGGAATGCAATATGATCGGTCACTCACCGTATCGCAGGAGAGATGGCTTCACACTCATTGAACTTCTAGTGGTGATATCCATCATCGCGTTGTTGATCGCGTTGTTGCTGCCAGCTCTTGCACGGGCTAAGGCGGCGGCGAATTCCGTGGCGTGCCTTTCAAACCTTCGACAAATCGGCCTGTTGGCGACGATGTACGCCCAAGAAAACGAGGGCGTGCTCCCAATCGGACAAATGGCCCCGCCCAGCTTTTCTTTTCCTGCGGGGCACCGAGGGAATCCCGCGAATACGCTCTATCCTACTGCCAATTTCTACGACTCAGGCGATGCCTACGCGACATGGTGGACGATATTGAATACCTACGTAGAGACAAATGTACCAATCGCGCAGGAGTACAATGAATACCTCTTGCCAAAGACTTATCCGGCGGGAGTGCTCGGTGGGGGTTCCGATACCGTAGTCACATCTCCCGTCTTCCGGGATCCGGCGGCGACCTTCACGGGAACTTGGCCCGTACAGGGGCAATGCGATTATCAAGCGAACGAGATGTTGTTTCCCCTTGAGATCAGCATGAAGGCTGCGGCGGTTGGCGATAACAATTGGCCTTACGAACAATATTACCGATTGGCCAATCTAGGGGGGCGCGGATCCAATGTAATTATGTTTACCGACGGTTTGCGAGATTCCTCGTTCGGCTCGTGCCAGCCGACGGACAAGTGGGGGGTGTTCGACGGGAACGGTATGGAGCCCAACCCCAGCGGTGAAACCTCGGTTTATTTCGGAACGAATCCCGCGATTGATCCCACACAAGGAATTATTCCCGGTCCTGACTATATGGGGTCTGATGTGGCATACAATGGGATGGGAACTTGGTCTAACACATACTGGTGTCGTTGGCGCCACGGCTACGGCAACGAACATCAGATGAACGTCGTCTTTGGCGACGATCACTGCGGTTCCTTTCAATATACCTCGAATGGCCCAGCCGTCGATCTTACCAACCCGCCCGTCAGCAACTGCCCCAAAGGAGATTGGCTGCCAACGGCTCCGGGTAGTGGAACCTAAATAGAGCGTTAATGGCGGATAGATTTGATCTATCCGACGGACTGAAACGATTGCGGTGAGAAATGGAGGTGAAGCTTGTAGCTGGCGTACTTATCCTAGCATGTAGACACAGTGCTCGCGCTAGAATACTGTCGGAGCGGTATGAAGGACTGATGATATTGTTCTCTCTTGACGGTACTGCGTAGTGCCGGGGAAGAGGGAGGAAAAGTGCCGAAATTAAGGCAACTTTTTAGGAGTGTGTTTATGGTGAAGAAAGCTTCAAATGTTCTGATGTTGTCCACAGGGGTGTCACTGATCGGCCTAATCGGGCTGGGTGTGCAGGCGTCACAGGCAACGGTACTTGTTGATTCGCCCTTTAATTATACGGTCGGCTCGCCCCTTGATGGCCAGAGCAACGCCAGCGATGTCGGTTTTGGGAGTGGTACGTACGGGGGGGGGGATATGGTTGGGTTATCCTGGCACCCCGACCGCTCCGTCGAACATCAACACCGTCGGTCCAACTCTGACCTATACAGATGCCAACGGCAATTCGCTGGCTGTATCGGGTAATTCTGCTTCAATAAATGTGAGTACCAGCCGTAGCGGTACTACCAATGAGGCCTCTTACCGAAACTTGGCCGGGGAAATTGGAAATAACGGGACAAGCTCGGCAAGTGGGTATGCCGTTACTCCACCGCAAACTTTGTGGATCAGTTTTATCGCCCAGGTGCCATCGTCTGAGGCCACGTCCGGCTATAATTTTGGTGGCGTTGAATTCGTTGACCAAGCAAACGGCAACAAGCAAGGATTATTTATTGGACAAACTGGAACTGTTCCAGTTTGGGGGCTATCGAATAACAACGGTAGTGTCTCTGCTAAAGTTACAGATCAGACATTTACGAACAAGGCCTTTCTGGTTGCTGAGGTTATCCTGGGAGGTGCATCATACAATAGTGTAGCCGGTGGGAGCGCCGTAATTAACCTTTGGCAAAATCCATTGCTGGGACCAACCGCACCGGCGGTGCCTGATGCTACGATTAACAACGGCGTCAACTTTCAATTCAACCAAATTGCAATGAATGCCGGTGCAACAATATCTTTTGGCGAAATTCGCGTCGGTACGACATGGGCGGATGTGGCACCGATTGCAACACCGGAGCCCGCTCCGGCGGCCTTGCTTGGCATTGCCGGCATCGCCAGTCTGCTTTTGTGCCGACGGAAACGTGTTAACACCGGCCAAATCGGCAATCCATGATCCTGAACGGCCTTCCCAACGCCAGCCACCCACATGCAAAGATGGGGTGGCTGGCTTGTTTTGTTCCTTGATTTTTTTCCCTAAATACATTGAGTTATACGGGCATGCGCATCACGTTACCTAGTTGCGCCGGGCTGGCGGCGAAATTTCAATCAGATATGCGTGGAAAATATTGTGCCGTGCTCACGCGGCTTGGACTCGCAATTCCTTGCGATTACGGACGTCCTAATCCCACCGTGGTGTACATCATCGTGGCGCTGCTGGCGTTCACCTTGCTGGGTGTCGTAAACACAGCCATCCGCGGCGCTCAATTGACTCCTGAACATTCCAAGGCCTCGGTTATTGATGGCCATGCTCGTTTCACTGTGATTACCCCGACCTTGATTCGAATGGAATATAGTCTGGACAACCGGTTTGTTAATAGCCGTTCCTATTTTGCGTGGCATCGCGGGATCAAGCCACCTGATTTTCTGGTTCGAAAACATGGCGGTTCCCTGGTTATTAAAACGGCGCGAATGGAGCTGACCTGGCGTGGCGGCGGTAGCGGGTTTACACCGCAAAACCTCTCAATTCGGTTTCGTGACGGAGCAAACAAATGGAAAACGTGGACTCCCGGAACCCTGCAAACTGGAAATCTTGGTGGGACTTTAAATTCGTTGGATGGCTGTAATGGTCCGGAACCTTTATCCAATGGTGTGCTTTCTCGTGATGGCTGGTTTCTATTCCCAGATAATACGAAATTGATCACCAACGGGGCGCATCCATGGATTCAACCTCGTCCAGCCTCTGAAGTTGCGGACTGGTATTTCTTCGGGTACGGGATCGACCGCTACCGAACCGCCCTGCGAGACTTGGCAATCATTAGTGGACATGTCCCGATTCCTCCCCGTTTCATGCTGGGGTCGTGGCGGTCGCGTTATCACAGTTTCACTGCGAAACAGTTTCGACAGTTCGTGGTTGAGTACGATGCGCACCAAATTCCTTTGGATGTAATGGTCATGGACATGGGGTGGCATACCACACCGCACTGGGGGTCTTATAACTGGAACAGGAAACTGATCCCGCATCCGCGAAAATTACTGGCGTGGTTGCACGGACAAGGATTGCATGTCACGTTAAACCTGCACCCTCAGAGTGGTGTGGGGCCATGGGATAGCCAATTCAAGGAATTCTGCCATCGTATGGCGCTTAGTCCCGCGGTCACGAGGCGCGTTCCATTTGATCCCGCAAACCGAAATTCCATGCACAATTTTTACAAGCTCTTGCTTAATCCAATGGAAAAGCAAGGTGTCGACTTCTGGTGGTTAGATTGGGACTCACAGTACCTTGGATGGGTAAATGCGCTGGATTTTTGGAATATTGGGCGTCCCTCAACTGGGCGTCGTGGCGCTTCTTTCGGCCGCTGGGGCGGATGGGGAGATCAGCGCTATCCAATTTCCTTTTCCGGCGATACGAGATCGCGATGGAGGGTATTGCGGTTTGAGGTGCCATTTGTCGCTACGGGCGGAAATGTCGGCGCGGATTATTGGTCCAATGACGTAGGTGGTTTTGCAGTCTTCATTCCCAGCCCTGAGTTATACGCACGGTGGGTACAGTTTGGGGCGCTAAGTCCCATATTCCGCACCCATAGCGAGGGCGGATATGGCGAGCACCGCGTACCGTGGTATGACGGTAGGCGGACCTTGGCTTCGGCTCGGGTTGGATATGATCTTCGGTCCCGTCTTTTCCCGTATGTCTACACGTGCGCATATGATTGTTGGAAGGACTCCTTGCCGTTAGTGAGGCCTCTGTATTTGGGCCACCCGGCGGCAAAGGAGGCGTATACACACCCGGAGGAGTATCAGTTCGGTCCTAGTCTTCTGGTGTCGCCAATAGTTAGTCGCGGGGTGGGAAAAGCCTGGCTTGGCGCGACGGATATGTGGTTTCCGCGTGGAACGTGGTGGAACATTCTAACAAACGAGCGTGTTGATCGATCTGGAGATCGGCCTGTCCTGGCGTCTGCGGATGAAATCCCCATTTTTGCGAGGGGCGGCGTTCCGTTGCCCATGCAGCAATTCTCCCTTCGAATGACCGAGAAGCCGGCTAACCCATTGGTGGTTTGTGTTTATCCCGGACCCAATGGGAAATCTACACTCTATGAGGATGATGGCGTATCGCCGGATTACCTGCACGGAGCGTATGCGATAACCCGCCTTAAATATTGGAATCTCGGCACCAAAAGCGTTCGTGTCACCGTTGGTCCGACGGTAGGAAGCTATTCCGACCAGCCACGGACTCGAAGGGTTATCGTCAGGCTGCCGGTGACGACCGTTCCCAAGCAAGTACTCGTTGACGGCAAGGCCGTGGCCAAGTCAGTGACCGCTACACCCGGGTACTCCTACAATCCTGCTACCGTAACTACCGAGGTGCGTCTGCCAGACCGATCGATACGTAAAATGGTGGTTGTCACCGTTGAATTTTCCGCATCGCGGTCAGTCCAAGCGCTTCTGCCGAATGTGCTCAATCGGATTGCCGCAGTGCAGTGGGCGTTGGCGGGTGCCGGCCAGAAACGAATCGGATGGAAATTCAAACTTGATCGGTTGCTTTTTCGCCTCCAGACTTTGCGATCGACTGCGGCGCAGGTTTTCGGTCCTGCGACCGGCGTTACGGTTCGTTCTGATCTGGCACGGGCCACCGGAGAATTGGCCAGTATTCAGGGCAGCCTCGCGCAACACCAAAGCGCACAGTCGCAAGCCGCAGAGTTCGCACTTTCCAACATATTCCTAAGCGCGGCAAGAAAGCTACGCGACGCGGGCACCGGGGAATTGCCGCACAACCGACACCGTGACTACAAGACTTACGACGGTGTCAACAACATCGACCATTATCAGGCCGGATTGCTGCTGCATGCCCTTGTGCCGGCTGCGGCGGGGCAGACTCATCTTTTAGTCAATATTCCGGGTCTGGCACACCGTGATTTTACCTTGTCCAAGAGCCGACGATCTCATTATGTTTTTCTGCCCATTTTGCCGGCAAACGACCATCCGCTTTATAGTTTCTCTGGAAGGCTGGTGCTGCGAATCAACCCGCAGGTATCCGCCAATCGAAGCATTCGCTTTGACCGCTGGACGCTGGATCAGTGGCGTATTGTCGGTCCTTTTGCACCAGGAAAGGCCCCCAAACTAGGCAACACGCAGATCACTCCCGCGACCCTGGGCGAGTGTTTTGTCGGTAAGAGTGGAAAGCTCGTACCATGGATATCGGCACAGCGGGCCGTCCGGCATCCGACGCAGTACAGCCAGAAGCGGTGGATAAACGTTCGACGATTGTACCCGGTGAACGGTGCCAGCGCTTTGGCGGTAACTTGGATTCGAGCCTCCGCCCCTGTTACCTGCCAACTAAGCGAGCACCACGACGATGGGATGAGCCTTTGGGTGAACCAACGGCGGCTGATGAACATGCCCGCGGCCAGCAGCATGTCGGATCCAGCCGACATTATTCGGGTTCATCTCCATGCGGGGTGGAATCAATTTGTGGCGCAAACTGACCAGATTAAAGGGGCATGGGGATTTTCAATTCGGCTGAAGGTCCCCAATGGTGTTGTATTTGCTCAGTCTGCCCAACCGCCGGAACCGGGACGCGTAATCGGCAGCGTCACTACGCCGCCGCCTTCCTCGACGGAACATCCCATTGATCTAAGCAATGGTGTCGCTGATTGGGCGTATTTTGACTATTTTGCCCATCACCACGGTACCTTTGAGCAAAAGATGAAAGGTCCGCATTCGATCGATCCTTCGCGACTCGGATCAGGCCAACCGCCGCGCACGAGTACCGACAGTCATGATTATATCGGCTTTTCCGATGGGGCACCGAACCAGGCCCTCCATTGCTTACGGAGCTTCGCCTACGCAGGTGGCATTCACCGAACAATTGGATTCAGGCATACGCTCTTGGCCCCACACGAATGGGTGAGGGTTTATCTGACGAGCTTCGACGCAAAGGTTGATTTATCCGCACGGCTGGGCACCAAGGTCCTCTTTAGGAAGCGTGGTGTTGTATTGGGCGACTACTACGATCCGCAGAAGGACGGGGACGGCACCGGAAGCGGGCATGGCTACGCGGTGTTGAAGCTGGATGTGCACGGTGCTGTGGGTGACGTTCTGACAGTGCGAGCAAGTGTCGACTTAACAGGGGTTAAGCACCGGAAATACGCCAGCGTCGGCATCCAAGCGGCGGCGGTAGTGGCAAAACAGGGAGGAAAACGTGACAAGCATTGACCGGAGGCAGTTTCTTATTTATTCGGCTGTGACTGGAGCACTTGCGGCAGGTGTTGGCACGAATGCCGCCACGACCGAGCCAACGAAGGCACCGCGAGTCCGAGGCGTTGAGCCAGCCGGGTTGGGAAACGTAACCGAATACAGTATTGCTGGAGAAGCAATCACATGTTCTATTGGGGCCGGCCAGTTGATATGCCGTGTGCTTTCTCCGCAGCTTATCCGGGTTGATTACAACCGCCGCGGGAAAGCGGATCCCCCTACGCCAATCTTGGATTCCACCGCGCAGTGGCTGAACCGCACTGAGGTGTCCATCAGGCATGAGGCCGGTGCCATCTTAATTCAGACTCCTCACTTGCAACTCAGAATCGCGCTTAACCCATGCCGGGTGGAACTGCGTGATTCCGAAGGGAAAAGGATGCTGGCGGAACCGGACGCGGGCGGATTGTATATTGATCCGACGATTCCGCAGGCGGGCGGATTGCGGTTCTCCCACGCGCCGGGCGAGCACTTTTACGGCATCAAGGCGTACCCTTCCCTGGGGCCGGAGAGCCACGATACCTCATTACTACGTGGTGGCCGTGGTGGCCGTCCATGCGTTTACCAGTGTGATGCGAGTTGGGGCGGCGCGGGAGGGGCACCTTTCACATGGACGACGCGCGGCTATGGCTTATTGGTGGATTCCGACGGCGGCTTTTTCGCCATGGGTGATGATCGCTTGGATTTTTCCTACGGCTTCCCTGGGCATCCTGTTGAGACGGAAACCGAGCGGCAAAGTTCGAAAAAAAGTGTGTCAACGGCGGGCTACGCATGGCGAAAGAATGCCGCCTACCCTTGCGTTTACCCCCGCCGCAACAGCCTGACTTATTTTCTGATGGTTGGATCACCGGAGAATATTTTTCAATCTCTGACGGAGATTACCGGGCGGTCCAAGATGTTTCCCAGGTGGGCGGTTGGATTTACCAACAGCCAGTGGGGGATTGATCAGACCGAACTAATCGATGTTGTCAATGGTTATCGCGCCCGCAATATTCCGATCGACAATTTTGCCATTGATTTCGACTGGAAGGCCTGGGGTGAAAATAATTTCGGCGAATTCAGATGGAACGAGAAAAAATTCGCCGCCGCCCTGCTGCCGCCAACGGATCCGGAGAATTTGAAAAACATCATGGATCGCCGTCAAATAAAACTGACGGGCATCATGAAGCCACGCATCATCCGATGCACGGCACCAGGCAAGCTCATACCAATGACGGATCAGGCCCGGTCGGCGTTGAAGGCCGGTGTATGGTATCCGGGGAAGACTCGGATGGTCGACTACGTGGCCCAGCAATACGCTGTTCTTATTAACTTCAATATACCGGCGGGCCGGAAATGGTACTGGGAGCAAACCCGGCGGCACGGTGCAATGGACGGCGGCCTAAGCGGATTTTGGAATGATGAGGCCGATGGCTTCAATAATTTCTTTTTTATGCACATGCAGCAATCCTTATATGAAGGCCAGCGGGAGCGTTCTGACTCGCGGGTGTGGTCGCTGAACCGCAATTTTTATTTGGGTTCACAACGGTACGCCTATGGAACGTGGTCCGGTGATATCGCGCCGGGGTTTGTTTCCATGGCACACCAGGCGCTGCGAATGTTGTCGATGGTTTCGCTGGGGCAGGCCAAGTGGAGTATGGACGCGGGAAATTGGGGGCCACCTACGCCTGAAGCCTACGCTCGCTGGCTTCAGTTCGCCGCGTTGGTGCCGATTTGCCGTGTTCACGCACCTCATAAGGGTACGCGGCTTCAGCCTTGGCTATTTGGTCTTCCGGCGCAGGAGGTTGCAACTCACGCTATAAGGCTGCGCTACAGCTTTGCTCCGTACATTTACGCGCAGGAGCGAGCCCTATATGATTGCGGAGTGGGTATCGTGCGTCCAATGATGATGGCCTTTCCTGATGATCCGCAGTGTGTGGATGTTGTCGACCAGTGGATGTTCGGTCCATCATTGTTAGCCGCACCCGTCTTGGCTCCAACTGGTCGAAGCGAGAACGAAACCAGCACACGTAGCGTGTATTTACCAAAAGGGCGGTGGATAGATTTCTTTCGGGGGAACCAATATTCGGGAAACCGGAGAATCCAATACCGCCTCAACTCCAACACATGGACGGACCTGCCCCTATTTGTTCGGGCTGGCTCAATTATCCCAACTATGGCACCGGTCGCGTCACTCGGCAGTAATCCGCCGCAACTGGTTTACCTTGACATGTTCCCCGGCGACGCAGCGACTAATGCCACTATCTATGACGATGATGGTGAAAGTTACGCCTGCGAGCGTGGCATTTTCTCCCGTCAGATGGTGACAATGCGCGACGCCGCCCAGCGTTGTGAGATTAACCTTGGTGCGATCGCCGGAAACTACGATTCCACGATTCGCCATTTCGTAATCCGCGTACATGGTCGGGCCGGAACGAATGTAACGCTCAATGGTGAATCACTGAAATTTGAAAAGAACCCGGCCTCTATGGCCTGGTTGGACCGCGACTATGCATGGAGTGTGTCTCAGGGGGTATTTGGCGCTACGACGCTGGTGCGGGTGCCAGCACGGCTTAAAACCTCCCAAAACTTGGTTGTTCATCGATCTGGACAAAATATTAATCTTCCAACGGAAGAGACATTTCAGGCAGGAAATCTTATATTATGGGGGACG
>DAHXLH010000046.1:0-11407 GCA_027366115.1 Phycisphaerales bacterium | reverse complement strand
GGATTAACCCATAATCCGAATTTCCCATACCCGTGTCGCACGACAATATAATGTGCCGCCATAGCTTCGCTTTTAAGCCGTCGCATTTCTATTGCCGTAGGAATTCCCGGTTCGGGAAACCAGCTTAAGGGCATGGTCATGCCCTTGGGCATCCATGGCAAATAGCCGTTGGAAAGTATCAACGTGTGATGGCCCCGCACTTTCCGGCAGACGTACCGCCATTGTGCGGCTTGCTGCGGGTAGGCCCATAAATATCCGGTTTGCTTATCGCGTATTTTATTTTGCCAGCACCAGAACGTCAGGCCTGTATTGCGGGCTTGACTGCACAGCGCCATGATTCCCAATACCGTCGCCACCTGGAACTGCCTGGCCCCGCAGCGGCTGATTACCAGAGCCGCAAACAGAACCGGCATATAAGAATAATATTCCCAGGCATATTTCCAGCCGTAAAAACCCAGTACGAAAGCGACGTGCATGATGGCGATGGAAATCGCCGTTTCCATTAATCGGTTGGGCGTATGCACCCAATCGGCGATCAGGCCCCCGACGTAATGCGTCTTGCCGATATTTTCTGGAGTATGTTTTTGCCGCAATCCACGTATCAGTAAACCCCATAACAGAATCGCGGACATAACCAGCCACAGCCCGGCAGGCGTAATAATATAGTAATACCACGGGTGATAGGCCGGCGACCAGAACCGCAAACCGCTGCCGGAAAAAAAACCGAAATGGGTGTCCTTGTAGGTGCGCATTCCGGTGATCGGTACGATGGTTAAAAGCAGCGATTGAATTCCAAATCGCCAGATCATCGCCACGGCCATCAGTACACCGGTTACCATCGCCGGTGCGGTGCGCCGCAGTAACCCGGACCAGCGGCGCTCATGGCGGTAACAATCTATCATCGTCCAAATCACCAGTAGCAAACCGTACACATAGGCCATGGATGGTTTAACAAATAAACACGCCGTGCAGATCGCCAGCGCGCGTTGCCGCCGCCCGCTGGCCTGTTCCGCGATAGCCCACAGCAGCAGCAGGGCCTCCAGTGGGTGGGTGAGGGTCAGATAGCATGGCATGATCGCTACGGGCAGTGCGATAAATAAAAATACCAGGGCGGGACGTGATAATTTCAGTGCGACAGCAAAGCGGGCGATCATCACTGCCATGAGCACTTCCATGACGGATGTCATCAGCAGATAGGCCGCCGGGGTACGACCCAGAATCGCAAATCCCCAGTGGGCCACGATGAGGCTTGCCAAGCCGTGGGTGTAGCCAAAATCAATGGCCGGCTTCATTCCCATGGAAATCAGCAAATCGCCTTTTAATGCGGTGCCGGGATCAAAGAATGAAAAAAATGTCCAGCCGGCAATCCGGGGCAACTGCCAAAGCTGCAACAGCACCAGTAAAATCGCGAAACCGGTAGCCAATATAAGTATCCGGCGGCGCGGCGTTGCGTGATGCGGCGGGGTAGTGCTGCGGGTTTTTTGATCAGTTCCCGTGGTGGATTTTATCGCGACATCCTTCATGGCCGGAATTCTAACGGAAATAACGCCCGGCGCGGCAGATGTCCAGCGGACGGGAACGTATTTGTATCGCATCATGTCGCTTGACCACTGGGTAGGTATTTCCTAGCATAACGGCTTGTTTCCGCACCGCGGGTTGGTTGTGGGATAAACGTATGTTCAGGAAGCAGGAAGAAACATGGCCAAGAAAACGATCTCCCAGTTGGATGTTAAAGGCAAACGGGTATTGGTACGGGTGGATTTTAACGTTCCCTTGGATGGGGCTGGAAAAATTACCGATGACCGCCGAATTGTTTCAGCGCTGCCGACCATTGAAAATATTATCAAACGCGGTGGCAAAGCGGTTTTGATGAGCCATCTCGGCCGGCCAAAATCCGGGCCGGAGGCGAAGTTTTCTCTTAAGCCAGCGGCGGAACATGTGGGCCTTTTGTTAAAAAAGAAGGTAAAGCTTGCACCGGATTGCGTAGGGGCGGCTGCGGAAGCAGTGGTTGCCCAGATGGCTGATGGCGATGTGGTGGTGCTGGAAAATACGCGATTCCATAAAGGTGAGGAAAAAAATGATCCGGCTTTTGCGGCACAGTTGGCCAAGCTGGGGGATCTGTATTGTAATGACGCCTTCGGAACGGCCCATCGGCAACATGCCTCTACCTATGGAGTGGCCGAAATTTTGGGGCCGGGTAAACGCGTGATCGGCTTCCTGATTGAAAAAGAATTGAAGTTTCTTGGAGAGGCGCTGGATCATCCCAGTCGCCCCTTTATTGCCATTCTCGGCGGCGCGAAGGTTTCCGATAAAATTGCCGTCATTGAAAATCTGCTGCGAAAGGCCGACACCATCCTGATCGGCGGAGCGATGGCGTACACATTTTTCCTCGCGCAAGGCAAGCAGATTGGCAAGTCCCTGGCGGAACGGGATAAGGTAAATTTGGCGGGGGATCTGCTGGCGAAGGGCGAAGGCAAACTGGTCTTGCCAATGGATACGGTTGTAGCCTCGGAAATTTCCGATACGGCCGTCACCGCGGTGGTGGAAGGGAAAATTCCGGATGACAAAGAAGGTCTGGACATTGGCCCCAAAACGATTGCCGATTACAAGAATCGGATTCGCTCGGCTCGCACAGTGGTATGGAATGGTCCCATGGGAGTCTTTGAGAAAAAGCCGTTCCAGGCGGGAACACGTGCTGTGGCCGAAAGCTTAGCGGATATCACAGGGCATGGAGCCACGACCATCATAGGCGGTGGCGATTCCGCGGCAGCTATCGAGCAGTTTGGCTTGGCGGCCAAAGTGTCGCACGTGTCCACGGGCGGGGGAGCAAGCTTGGAATTTATGGAAGGTCGCGGATTTCCGTGCATCGACATTCTCGATACGGTATGATTCAATAAGGATTGAACAGGGAAATGGGTCCTTTTTGCGCAATAGCGCCGGGGAAAGGTTCCGCGTGATGCCCTGATTTGATAAAAGCGGATCGTGCGAACGAGATTGTTTAAGCGGGCTGCTTCGACCAAGCGTTTTTTGTTGGCAACATTGGGATGCCTGAAGAATGAACAGCGTGTTTTTGCGTCCGCCGCACTTGCCTCTGGTAGCGCCATCCATTCTGGCGGCTGACTTTGGGCGTCTGGCCGAAGAGGCCGCCGATATTGAACGTGCCGGTGCTGATCTTCTGCATGTAGATGTGATGGATGGCCACTTTGTCCCCAATTTGACGATGGGGCCGGATATTGTTCTGGCATTGGCGCGGGCGTGTCATCTTATGCAGGATGTGCATCTGATGGTGACTGATCCGCAAGATTTTGTTAAGCCATTTATTGAAGCGGGGGCCGGGCATATTACATTTCACATTGAAGCGCCGGGGCTCACGCGTTTCGGTGCGGTCGATTTAATTAAACGAATACATGATCTGGGGGCGACCGCGGGTATTTCGTTAAACCCCGAAACCCCGCCTGAGGCGCTTAAGGCGGTGCTTAGTCAGGTTGATTTGGTGCTGGTGATGAGCGTGCATCCAGGCTTTACCGGCCAAAGCTTTATGCCCGAAGTGCTCAATAAGGTACGCACGCTACGTAATGAGCTGGAACCCCGTCAGCGGCTTTCGATTGATGGCGGTATTGGTATACGCACCGCGCACGACGCTCTGGAGGCTGGTGCGGATGTACTGGTGGCGGGCGCGGCGATATTCCGCGCTTCCCACCGCGCCTCGACGATTCAATTGTTACGCGGTGATTACCCGCGTTAATAGTCTTTAAATTCGGCGGAAAAACTTTCAGATAAAGGGTGTTACACTATGTCCATGCTGGCGGGAAAAAAGGCTTTCATTTTTGGTGTGCTCAATGAGTATTCCATCGGGTGGCACATCGCCCAGGAACTCCATAAGGCGGGGTGCCAACTGGGATTTTCCTATCTGCCGGGCGAAAAAATCCAGCGTCGGGTCGTCAAAGCCGTGGAGCAATTTTCCCCTAAATTTCTCGCCCCGTGTGATGTCAGCAAAGATGAAGATATTAAATCCGCTTTTCAGCAGGCTGGTGAAGCGTTCGGCACGTTTGATATTCTGGTGCACTCTCTGGCCTTTGCCCCGGCCGAGTCGTTGCATAATCCTTTTCTACAAACCAGCCGTGAAGCTTGGAAAATGGCCCTGGATATTAGTGCGTATTCGCTTCTGGCCATGGCCCGCGAGGCGCAGCCACTGATGAACCCCAATGGCTCCATTATCACCATGAGTTATCTGGGCGCGGAAAAATATATACCTATGTACAACGTCATGGCCGTTGCCAAAGCGGCTTTGGAGTGTACGGTGCGCTATCTGGCCGCTGAGATGAGTCGGCACGAAAAACATATTCGGGTCAACGCCATCAGCGCGGGAGCCATTAAAACCATGGCGGCGCGCGGCATAGGCGATATTGATAAAATGATGGCCCATTATACTGAGAAATCACCGTTGCCCTGGAATGTGGATGAAGCGGCGTCGCATGTCGGTAAAACCGCAGTTTATCTCTGTTCCGACTTATCCTCCGGGGTTACCGGAGAAACACTTTATGTCGATGGCGGATATAACATTGTCGGGTGGTAACGCGGAATGGTCCGCGGCCCGCTGCTCGTTTTAATATTCCACGTGAAGAATTTCCGCCGTGCTGACTCGCATTGAACCCGCTGATTTCGGCCTGCAGGAAGCCGCTGATTTAATCCGTCGCGGAGAACTTGTCGCCTTTCCCACGGAAACAGTTTATGGCTTAGGTGGAGATGCAGGCAACGCGTCCGCCATTGAACGAATTTATCAGGTTAAGGGGCGCCCCGGCAATAATCCGCTGATTGTGCATGTGCCGGATGTTGCGGCTGCGCAAAGCTATTCAGCCGGATTTTCCGCCTTGGCTGCGGTGTTGGCTCAAGCATTCTGGCCCGGCCCCTTGACTCTGGTTTTGCACCGCAATGACCGAATATGTCCGGCTGTCTCCGCGGGGAAAAACACCGTGGCGATTCGTTGCCCCCATAATCCCGTCGCGCAGGCGCTGTTACAGGCAGCCGACCGGCCCATTGCCGCACCGAGCGCCAACTGTTCCGGTCATACGTCGCCTACCACGGCACAGCATGTCTACGACGAACTCGCTGGGCGTATTTCCCTGATTCTTGATGGCGGCCCATGCCAGATCGGCTTGGAGTCCACTGTGGTGGATGTAACGGGGGAATCCCCGGTGATTTTGCGCCCGGGGGCTGTTACACAGATCATGCTGGCCCAATGTCTTAGTGCCGCCGGATTTTTCCAGCAAGTCACGGTGTCAACCAAGTACGCCGGCAGTTCCGCAAATGAGCCTTTGCATAGTCCGGGCCAATTGGAAAGTCATTACGCCCCGCGCACCGCAGCCTATCGCTTTTACGCCTCTGATCTGCCAAGATTGAACGCCTGTTTACTCACCATGCGGAATCAGCGTATCGGAATGCTATGCCTGGAAGGATTTGCCGTTCCCGCGGGAATGGCGAAAATACGTGTATTGCCTGCCTCTGAGCCAGCGTGCGCCAGAGCGCTATACGGTTCTCTACGCGAGTTGGACGCCGCAGGCTGTGATGTGCTACTGGTACAATGCCCGGAAAATAATAGTGGCGTATGGGCGGCCATTGAAGACCGCCTGCGCCGCGCTACGAAAGAACTGCCCCTATGATCGCCCAGAATGGAATATTGGAAATTTCCGCTGACCGCTTACGCCGCAATGTGCGGGCGTTTAGAACCCACCTGTCCAGCCATGTGTTGCTGGCCGCAACGGTAAAAGCCAACGCGTATGGCCACGGAATGCAATACATTGTTCCCCGGCTGCCGGAGGCGGGCATATCCTGGCTGTGTGTGTATTCACTTGAGGAGGCGATCGCCGTTGCCGCGCTGGATGCTGACCTGCCGATTCTAGTTTTGGCCCCGTTGGTTTTAACGCCGGAATCTTCTGATTTGCCGCCCCATGTAATGCGCATTCTGGCCTCGGGCCGCGTGCGGCTTACCGTAACGGATGTACAATCAGCCTCGTATTTAAGTTCCCATCTGCTTAGCATGGGATATGCCGGTCCCGTAGCCGTGCATATTCAGGTTGATACCGGATTAACCCGGCAAGGTGTATCGTTGCAGGAATTGCCGACATTAATTCAACATGTGCGAGCTTTATCCGCTATCCGTCTGGAAGGCATTTTTATGCACTTTTCCCATGGCGATCAGCCGGGCCATAACGCTAATGCACTGCAACTTAATGAATTCATCCGGGCAACATCCGCGGAAAAGAAAAGCGATCCGCAATTAATTTTGCATGCCCATAATTCCGGCGGAGCGTGGCATGATGGCTTGAACGCTTTGGATATGGTGCGGCTGGGCATCGCGCTATACGGATTACAGCCGTCCCTGGCCGCGCCGATTGCCGGCATCGCCCCCATTGCGCGGTTAATAGCCCCGATTACCGCCATTCATTCCTGCGCCGTCGGCACGGGGGTGGGTTATGGCCACACGTTTACCACTGCCAGAATCAGCCGCGTGGGCGTAGTGCCGGTGGGATACGCCGATGGGTATCCGCGCGAATTATCCAACCGATCGTTTGTATTATTCGGTGAAAGGAAGCTGCCGGTGGTGGGGCGGGTGAGTATGGATCAGACGCTGGTTGATTTAACCGATAGCGACGGGCACGTGGGCGACTTGGTAACCATAATTTCCGACGATCCGCTTTCACCTATCAGCATGGATCATCTGGCGGAAATGTGTAACACCATCGGTTACGAACTGGCCACAAGGCTAGGCCCCCGCGTGGAGCGCCGGGTGAAGGATGTCGCTCGTTAATAGCGCCACGAAAACGCCCGGATAATCCCCCTCTCGCAAGGCGGCTCTGAAATATCTCGCGTGCCGGACCGGTATGCGGGGTATTTCCATGATCCCATTTCGTGTCCAACCAGGATGTATGTCATTAGCTCAATGCGGCAGCGCGGAATGCGTCGCGGAAACGGAATGTCCTGACGCGGTGGTTTTCGCCCCTCGCGATTGGTGCGGGGACGCACTGATTTTACTGCGGATGCCGGAGGAGGGAATCGAACCCACACTCTCTTGCGAGAACCGGATTTTGAGTCCGGCGCGTCTGCCAGTTCCGCCACTCCGGCGATTGAGTGGTTGAAATTATACGCGAAGAATCAGGCTGTGAAAAGTGGTCGTCGACGCGATTGGCAACGAACGACGAAATTGCGTATTTACCTCCGGCGCTGCCGGCGGGCCGCTGAAATCCCGGAGTGGTTTGACTTATGGTGGGCAAATGTATATGCTTTAACGTATATGGCGACGGTGAAAAAACAATCTTTGGCGGGCGGATCAGCGGATCGGATGTTCCGGGCATTCTCGGACCGTACGCGCTTACGCATCCTGCATCTGCTTTTGAATGGCGAACTGTGCGTGTGTGACATCGTCCGGGTGCTGGAAATGTCGCAGCCCAAAATATCGCGGCACTTGGCCTACCTCCGGAAATCCGGCTTGGTGCAGGCCCGTAAAGATGGCCTGTGGATGCACTATAAACTGGTCCCCGCTGATGATGATTTTCATCAGAGTTTAATGAACTGCCTGCGCCAGTGTTTCAAGGCGGTTCCAGAGTTACAGCGCGACCAGAAACGCCTTGGCCCGCAAGCCTGCGGCCCGGAATGTTGTGATTAGCGGAAGGGAAACCCGCTTTTTTATTTGGTTATTATATTGGTTTAGGCATATATATAAGGTTCAGGCATACATGAATCAGAAGTTGAAAATTTTATTTCTCTGCACCGGTAACTCGTGCCGCAGTCAGATGGCCGAGGGTTGGGCAAGGCATTTGAAAAGCGACGTGATTGACGCCTACTCGGCGGGGATTCAAACCCATGGCCTGAACCCTCATGCGGTGAAAGTAATGGCTGAAGAGGGCGTGGACATCAGCGGCCAAATATCCAAAAACGTCAATGATCTTATCGACGTGCCGTTTGACGCGGTGGTTACGGTCTGCGGCCATGCCCATGAAACCTGCCCGGCGTGGTTGGGGAAAAAGACACGCATCGTACATGTCGGGTTTGATGATCCGCCGAAATTAGCGCAAAGCGCAAAAACGGCCGACGAGGCATTAAATCATTATCGCCGCGTGCGCGATGAAATCAGAGCCTATATAGAAACACTTCCGCAAGCGCTGACTGGGGAGATCAGGTCATGAGTGAGTCATTATCGCGCAAACTTAATTATCTGGATCGGTATCTTACGCTCTGGATATTTTCCGCCATGGCCATGGGTGTGGTTTTGGGATATTTCGTTCCGGCCAGCGCGAAGTTTATCAACCAGTTCCAGGTTGGCACAACCAATATTCCCATTGCCATCGGATTAATTCTCATGATGTATCCGCCGTTGGCGAAGGTACGCTATGAGCGGCTGGGCAATGTGTTTCGCGATTTCAAGGTGCTGGGCCTATCTTTGGCATTGAACTGGATCATCGGGCCGGTGCTGATGTTTGTTCTGGCAATTGCCTTTTTGCACGGGTATCCGGAACTGATGGCCGGCCTGATTCTGGTGGGCCTGGCCCGGTGCATCGCCATGGTGATTGTCTGGAATGATCTGGCCAAAGGTGATGCGGAATATGCCGCTGGACTTGTCGCATTCAACAGCATCTTTCAGATTCTGTTTTACAGCCTCTACGCCTGGGTGTTTATATCGGTGCTTCCGCCGCTGCTGGGATTTAAGGGTAGCGCGGTGGCGGTGACGATTATGCAGATTGCCGAAAGTGTGGGAATTTATCTGGGTATTCCGTTTGCGGCAGGATTATTAACAAGAGTGGTGTTGTTAAGGATGGCGGGGCGGCAATGGTATGAACAGAAGTTTATTCCACGCATCAGCCCGATGACCTTGATCGCCTTACTGTTTACCATTCTGGTAATGTTCAGCCTCAAAGGGCGGCTAATTGTCCGGATTCCGTTGAACGTGGTGCGCGTGGCAATTCCTCTGGCCATTTATTTTGTCATCATGTTTCTGGTAAGCTTCTGGATGGGAAAAAAGAGCGGTGCGGATTATTCCAAAACCACCACCATCGCTTTAACCAGTGCCAGCAATAATTTTGAACTGGCCATTGCCGTGGCGGTGGGGGTGTTTGGTATAAACTCGGGGGCGGCATTTGCCGCGGTTATTGGTCCGCTGGTGGAAGTGCCGGTAATGATTGGCTTGGTGAAGGTGGCCCTGTATTTTCAACGCCGATATTTTAAGGACGCGGTATCGGCTGGTTCATTAATTAACAAAAACGCGGCTTGCCCAGCGGTTATAAGCTCGGTCAATGGTTCAGTTAAACAATTACAACAGGAGTCACAACATGTCACACCCCATTCTTGATGAAGTGCGAACGCGCTATGGAGCTGTCGCGGAATCCGGTCTTTCGAGTTCCGATGCCGGGGTTAAGGCTGTCGCGGAAGCCTTCGGCTATTCAGCGGCGGAATTGGCGGCCATACCGGCCCAAGCCAATATGGGACTTTCCTGTGGCAATCCCACCGCCATGGGGTCTTTACGTCCCGGAGAAACCGTTGTTGATCTGGGTTGTGGCGGCGGTCTGGATGTATTTTTGGCGGCGGCAAAAGTCGGTTCGACCGGCAGGGCCATCGGTATTGATATGACACCCAGCATGATCGAGCTGGCCAGGAAAAATGCTGCGCGCGGCCCGGACGGCAAGCCATATACTAACATTGAATTTATTCTTGCCACCATTGATCAAACCACACTGCCGACGGGAATCGCCGACTGCGTGATTTCCAACTGCGTAATAAATCTTGCGCTGGATAAATCCGCCGTCATGCAGGAAATGTTCCGCATTCTCAAACCCGGTGGCCGTCTTGCGGTTAGCGACATTGCATTAAAGCAGACGCTGCCAGCCGAGCTTGCCAATAATATTGGTGCGTATGTCGGCTGCATTGCAGGAGCTGTCCTGATTGAGGAATATCGCCGCCAGTTGGCCGGGGCGGGCTTTTTCGATATTGCAGTCGTTGATAGTCAAACCGATCTCAACGCCTACGCTCAGGCCGACGGGCAATCCGGCTGCTGCTCGGCCCCGATGAATACCAGCGACGATGCGCCGCGGGCGAACCAAAGCGGCACGCGATTAAGTGTTGTATCCGCCGGATGTTGTAGCTCGCCCGCACCCGTTAAAGCACTGCACGTGGACATCGCGGAAGTATTGCGACAATATGATGTCAATAAGTACGCCGCAAGTGTGAAGGTATTTGCGATAAAGCCATAATGCCCCTGCTTGGCCGTGGGGACTAACGGTGATCGGACGGTGGCGGGGCGGTCCGGTGGGCTTGCTGAGCTTGTTGCATCCGTGAAACCATTTCCTGCGCACTTTCCAGCCAGCGGATTTTTTGTTCCAGTGAGAGGGCGGCCAGACGCTTCATTTGGGCCAGTTCATGGCCTTGCCATCCGGCCTCCCAGCCGGAACTATTATTGAGGTTGGTTTTTTCACCGTCTTGGCTCATGGTAATTCTCTATGCAATTCCCGCAACTTTTGGATGTCCAACAGATCCTGCGGCCGGCCCGCGATAGTTTTCAGTTTCAGTAAATCGGAAAGCGAGCAGATCGGGGCGGCTACACCGCCGGCAATTTCAATGTGCGTGGCACTTTCGAGCGCTTGCCGAATCCCCAGCGGGTCTTCGACAAATATATCAATTTCCGTGCCCGGATGGCTGTCGCTGAAAAGCGAAAAAACGGTCGTCGCTTTTTCGCGTACCCAAAGTTGTCGCTTCGCCGGATCCGCCAGCTCCTCGATTGCCACTGGCGCACGGGGTTTGTAACCCATCGCCTTGAGCACGCGGACGGCATTTTTTACATTTGCACTGTCCAGGCCAATTAACAAATCAATGTCGGCGGTGAATCTTACATACCCATGCGCCACCACCGCTAACCCGCCCACGACCAGATATTCCACCGCCGCGTCATTTAGATTCCGGATAATGGTCGTTACGCTTTCGTAATGCAATGTGCTGTACCTTTTGCTATTTCACTTAGATCATTCTAACAGTCGCAGCATGGCGTGGGAATAACCTTGTCGTTGAAGTCCGCATAGCCAAATGGCGGGGCGGCGGCGGGCGCGAAGCGCGGCGGGGAAAGTATCGGCATTCCAAAATGGCGTCCGGTACACCAATCGCACCGGGCGGAAAAGCATCTGGTGATTAGATCGCATTTCGATGTCAACTCAACGCTTCCGCATTGAGCTAAGCAGAATGGGAAACGGCGGTTGGCTTGGTGGCGGCTTGGCGGGGCAGGGGATCTTTGGAATTACTCTGCCAAGCTGGCAGAATGTTTTTTTTGACAGGGCCGGTATTACAAAATACCGGCATGAACAGCGCCCGGGTTTACAGGTTATAAATGCAGCAAAATAAATGACTTATGTGTTATTATGTAAATTAA
>DAHXLH010000030.1:0-14173 GCA_027366115.1 Phycisphaerales bacterium | reverse complement strand
CGGTTCATGTTGGTAACAGGCTAGTCAGTCCGGTTCGGTGGGCGATTTCAATAGCGAGTTTTTTGAAATCTTCCCGCACACTGCCGACGGCTTGTAAATGCGCGCCCAACGCTCCATCTGCGGGCGTGAGATGAAACATGGGTTTCCGCGCCTCCTGTGCCAGCGGCATAAGGCTGCGGTAATCCTTCAGTTGTGCGATGCAGTTGGGGTCGTTGTCAATGCTGACCGAGGCGGCTTCGGTCTGGCCCAGAACGCTCTTGGAGTATGTGGCGGGAATTTTTGCAATCCAGCGGTCAAAGGCCTTCACTGGCCGATCCAGCCGGATGGCGTGTCGAATGACCATGTATCCGATGGGCTTTATAATTCCCTGCGGCAACGCAAAGGCATCCGGCGGCTTTTTCGCCAGTCGCTCTTTCCAATCCTGCCGCCATTGGTGCAGGGCCGGACCGAGGTTGTCCAAACCCTGAAGAGAAAACAGATCAGGCCCCAGCGGAATGACCACGAAATCAGATCCAATCAATGCGGCACGGTTGATAGCGCCAAGATTGGGTCCGAGGTCCACGATAATGACGTTGGCTCCAAACCGCTGCGAGGCATTCTGTGTGATGCGCCAGAAGGCTGATACCACACGGAACGATCTCTCTCTGCCATCAAGGCATTTGGGCCAATCCTGTGAAAGTTCATCCTCAAAGCTCGATAGCCTCATATCACCCGGTACCAAGGCCAGATTATCGTTGATTATCTTGTAATCTAAGTCGGCGACATCCCCGGCACCCGTTATCAACGGTGCCAGACGCTGATAAATTGTCCCCCCATGGTTCCCGTCAAAAAACGTGCCAGCCAGTATTTCCTCGTCTATAAATGCCGCCGTTAGATTGCTTTGGGGGTCCAGGTCCGCCGCCAGAACTTTTACGCCCAGGTCAGCGAACATCCAGGACAGATGGTAGACCAATGACGTTTTACCAACGCCGGCCTTGTTGTTAAAAAAGCCGATAACGGGAATGGTCATGGACGCTTCCTCAAAATGGCCCCGACATAAGACTCTTCCACTTGAAATTCCGGCGGAGGATTGCCGTTCTTTTCCATTTCCTGCCGGGCCTGTGTGATGCCGAAGCCGAACCGCTGCACATATCCCAGGTATTTCATGGCCTCGGCAAGGTAGCTATTGCGGTAATCATTGGCACCGGGGCTTCCGAAGTTCCCCCGAGTTACGCGGCCAAATGGTCCGCCGGGATTTTGAATTTCCACCCGGTCGAAAAACCATGTAACACGGATCGGGGCGTTGGTTCCCTCGTAACTTCGGTGCATGACTGCGTTTCTCGCGATCTGCTGCAATGCCACGAGGGGGTAATCGGGCCGGCGGATCTCCCGGTCAGCGGAAGTAAAATCCGTCGCAGTCCGAATATTGATTTTCAGAAGATCGTCAAGACTGTTCAACAATGTCGGAAGCGGGCCGCGGATTTCTTTGGAGTCGGAAATTGGATCCCCGATCTGGCCGCCTGCGATTCGGACAAACTGGATGTACGCACTGGGTATATGAGCGGTAGGCTCTTTTCCCAACGCCAAAATTCCACAATTTGTGGGATAAACTGTTTTTCCGGTAATCGCCATCCGCAGTGCTACGAGTTGTTCGGCCAGCGTCCGGTGATTTTCAGATAATGTCTCTGGCGCGACCGCTTGGGGCAAATACACCCTTGTAAATAATTGATTATCCAAATCATCGAGCGTCGCTCTGCTTGCGGGTTGTAAATCGAACGGCATATCCTTGAAGCGACGCTTTTCCGCCAATCGCTGCTCATGCTGTTGCGACGCAGTTGCCAGCCGCGGACCGATGCGAACCCACACCGTGCCGCGATACCGCACCGGCGGCGCTTCAGCCGGTGCTACTATCACTACCACAACATTCCCGCCCTGAAGAAATCTTTTCTGAACGGCTAAATGCGGCAACGGCAGAATATTGCCATCGGTTGCGGTGTCAGAAAGAGTCAGCAGGAGTCTGTCCGTGATTTCTAAAGAGGCGAATTTTCCGTCATCCTCAACACCAATAAAGATGACGGCAGGCTTCTGGTGGTCGGGCAGATCATTGGCAAACGCGCATATTGTTTTCCGGATATCGTCCATGTTGGAAATGTTCCGCTTACGTTCAACGCGGTCCGACTCTGTTTCAAAAAGCAGATTTTCGAGTTCTACATCGCTTAACATCACAAACGCCTTTGCCTTTGCCTAATCGGGCCATGTTGCTCATGCCGGATTATCCGGACATTCTACAGGATAATGAGATATCAGGCTGCTGGGCGATTGACGAATCTGGTATTTGGCCGCCGGGTTGCGGCATTCTTGTAAACCCCTGGCCGCAGCGGGTGGGGATGATCCCACAGATCCGGATGAGCAGGGTAAGCATCTACCGGTAGCTTTATTTTAGGGCCACCGGACACGTTCACCTGGCTTTTTCGGCCGCGGTTTCTATTTTCCCAAGTAAACGCAGCAGGCCGTCGAGAATCGTCATAGGATGCGGCGGGCAGCCCGGGATAAACAGGTCAACCGGCACGATATTTGCCGCGCCGTTGTTGACTTCACGGTGATTGATATACGGGCCGCCGGACAGGGCGCAAGCGCCTACCGCGATGACAATTTTGGGGTCAGGTAGCGCGTCATAGGCAATTTTCAGGGCCTGCCTCATATTTTCCGTTACCGGCCCGGTAATCAGCAGACCGTCGGCGTGGCGGGGCGAAGCCACAAATGAAATTCCAAAGCGCGACAAATCCCAGCCAATGGTAGACAATACATTCACATCGGATTCACAGCCGTTGCAGCCGCCGGCGCAGACTTGCCGCAGTTGCAGGCTTCGGCCATAAAGCTTGCGCAGTTTGCCGTCGAGGGCGGCGGCCAATTTTATTTCCTGATCAGAATCGATGATAAGGTCCGATTCCTGCCGCACCGTCAGGCGATAATCGCGCGAATAGGTAATCGCTTTTTCCGGGCAGGCCTCGGCGCAATCGTTGCAGAACAGGCACCGTCCCAGGTCCAACTTTATTTTGCCATCAACAATGGCAATCGCCTGAGTGGGGCAGGCCTCCACACATTGGCGGCAATCCGTCGGGCATTTTCCGGAATCAAAAACCGGGCGACCGCGAAACCGTGCCGGCATAACGGGTTCCGGCGCGCCGGGAGCCGGGTACCCCATCGTGCGGTAACCTTGTTGAAATCGCGTTATCAGGGATTTAATCATCGTCTATTCTCCGATGTATGGGCGTCTATCATAAATCATGTCCGCAATAAGAAAGACTGAAACTTTTATTGCACAGCGGGAAATCGGAAATCTGTTTGCCGCGCACCGCCATGGCCACGCCCATCCAATTATGAAAAGAAGGATCCACAACTTTGTAGCGCTCAAAACGGCCCTGGGCATCGGTCAGGGCAACGTGACACACTTCGCCGCGCCACGCCTCCTGCATGGTTACAGCGAAGGCATTTGGCTGTAGCGCGGCAACCGCGGAGCGCAACTCGCCGCCGGGAAGGGCCTTGAGTTGATCACGAACAAACTGAATCGACCGTTGAATTTCCAGCCAGCGCACATACGCTCGGGCAAAGACATCGCCGCCGCGCCAGGTGGATACGGGAATATGGCTGAACTGATAAATGCCCGACGGATGATCGCGCCGCGAATCCATATCCAGTCCGCAGGCCCGGGCGGCTGGCCCGACCATGCCGAGTTCCGCTGCGGTCTCCTTCGGCACCGTACCAATGCCCTCGAATCGCGCCATCACCGAGGATGTTTCCCAAAGCAGCGTAATGGCCTGGCGGGATTCTTGCTCGGCAACATCCAGGCGTTTAAGCAAGTCTGCCGCCAGCGTCGCTTCCACATCAAATCTAACGCCGCCGACCCGCAATAATCCCCGTCCAAAGCGGCTCCCGCAAAGTGCGGCGGTCATATTAAGAAAGTCGCCACGGATCCGTCCGCAGAAGGATGCGGTGGGCAGAAACCCCACATCGCCGGATAACGCACCGAGATCCCCGACATGGTTGGCGAGGCGTTCAAGTTCCATGGCAACGCCGCGGATGGCGGCGGCGCGTGGACTGATATGGCAGCCGCTTAATGCTTCAAGCATTCGCGCGTAGGCGCAACCGTGGCCGATGGTGGTATCTCCGGCGAGCGTTTCGGCGTAATGTAAAGAGCGCTTATCCGGTCCTCCTTGCATGGCCCTTTCAACGCCTCGGTGCTGATACCCCAGAGAAATTTCTAAATGCAATATCGTTTCGCCATCGCACTGAAAGCGAAAATGCCCGGGTTCAATAATGCCTGCGTGGATTGGCCCCACAGCTACTTCGTGTACCTGCCCGCCAGTGATCTGATAAAACTCCATGACCCCGGCCTGCACGACATCTGATGCCGTGCGATTCCACGCATCGGCCCCGGGGCGGTAACTGCGATGGAAGCGTACCGGCTTTAACCAGGGGTGCCCCAGCGGCTTTACACCAAACTGCTCGGCAATTTCCCGTTCAAACAAATGTACCTGCGGGCAACGCGGCGTTAAGGATGGAAAGCCGTCCACTGACACGCTGGTGCCGGCGACATGAAATCGGCTGTGCCGATCATCGGCAAGCACGGCATAGACCTTCAACATTGCCGGATCCTGATGGGGGGATCCAAAAAGTGCTGTGACTCTCTGGCCGCCTTGCACCGCCTCAAGAATGGCGTTTTGCAACTGCGGCAAGGGCAGGTCAGGTATCGCGGACCGGGCCAGCGGTTGGCCGTTGATTATTTCCGCAAATGACATCGTCGATGATGGGGTCGTTTGCGTCATGGCTGCACCTCCATAAATTTCCGGGCCTGCTGGAGCATGTGGGTCAGGAAGGGGGGAATATGCACGCCCAGCATTAATACCAGAAGAAAAGACACTACCAGCGGCAAGCCCGTCATCCAGCCATCGCGATAAGCATTTATGGAACGCTTCCGCGGCAACGGCTTGCCTAACACTGCCACCAGCACCGTGCGGCCCATGCCCATAAATACCATCAGCAGCAGCAATAAAAACAACGCCCCAATCACAAAGAAATGCCGGGAAAAGGCGGCGTTTAAAATGGTAAACACACTGATAAACGGCCCAAACGGCGGCGAGCCGGTAATGGCCAGAAAACCCAGCATGAAAATCGTGCCGGACAACGGCAGCCGGCGCATGGCACCGTGCACATCGTCGGTATTTTTGCTGCCATAAGACCGGTGAATATTCCCCGCGGAAAGAAACAACATGCCTTTGGTCAGACCATTGTTAATCATCTGTAAAAGCGCCCCATAAAGTGCCGGGCCGCCGATGCCCGCGCCCAGGGCCAGAATTCCCATCTGCTCGACGCTTGAATACGCCAACATACGTTTAATATCTTTCTGTCCGAGCATAAATACCGCCGCCACCGCCATGGAAAGCAGCCCCATGCCGATAAGCAGATGGCTGGTATACGTCTGTAATCCTCCGGCAATGCAGACGCGATCCACGCGCAAAATGGCGAGAAAAGCGCAACTCGTTAAGCCGCTGGCCAATAAGGCACCCACCACGCCCGGCGCTTCACCATACGCATCGGGCTTCCAGGTATGCATGGGAGCCAGACCCATTTTCGTGCCGTAACCCACCAGCAAAAGTACAAAGGCCATTTTCAGCCAGACCGCGTTGGCCGCTCCCGCGTGTCGCACCAGATGGGAAAATAGCAGCGACGGATACGGGTCGTGTTCGAGCATGGCGCACACCAGAAAAAACGACCCCAACAGCGCCAAGGCAATCCCGACTGAACTTAAAAGCAGATATTTCCACGTGGCCTCAATGGAGCGCGCTGTGCGGTTGAAATAAATCATCGGTGCGGTGCTAAGAGCAGTTGTTTCCATGGCAATCCACATCAATCCCAATTGCTGCGAACACGCCAGCAGCGAGGAGCCGGCCAGAAATATCAGCAGACACGGAATCAAAACGCGATTCGAGCGCTCCGTCCGATAGCGCAAATAGCCCACCGTGTAAATTGAACATACTAAAAACAGGGTGCTTATTAACAGCAAAACCAGTTTTCCCGGCGGGTCCAGCCCCACCCACCCGCCCCATATAGGTGCCGGTTGGAAAACCAGAATGGCCAGCATGACCGCAAAATGCAGACTCCCCGCGATCACCATGATCCACGGGCGTAGCGCATTGGAAGTGGTAGCCGCCGCAGCAATCGCCGCCAGAACCGGAATGAAAATCAGAACTGCGAACAACATGTTTATCTATTCCTTTAAGGCTGTAAGTTGGCGGGTATCCAGAGATGAAAATGCCTCATTGATATGGTTGAGAATAATACTGACCACAAAAATACCCACAAACAAATCCAGCAGAATGCCCAATTCCACCAGGAAAGGCACCGCCGTCAGCAGCAACATGCCAAATATATAAATACCATTTTCCAGAATCAGATAACCAATAACCTGTGTAATGGCCTTGTATCGTGTGGTCAAGAGCAGAAATCCGGTCAGCACGGTGGAGAAGGACGCGGGAATAATCAACGTGGAAGTTCCCGTCTGCGTGACCGGTAAGTACGCCGCGAAAGTAATAGACGCCGCCGTCCCCAGCGCCCCCAGAAGCATGGTGGGTAAAAAGCCGATCAACGGCTCCACCTCTCGCTTGATCTGTGCGTCGCGCAGGGCCTTATGCAGCATCTGGGGAATTAAGAATCCTTTAATCACCGCGGTTACCAGCGCCACGATGATAATCATCAAACCAATCCGCTTTTCCAGCAGCAATGGCAAAGCGCTTAAAATGACACCTTGCGCGGCAGCCGAGTAAATCAGCGACCTCATGCGGCTCACGCCCAGCATGAACAGGTTCACCAGCAACACAATAACCAATGGGGTATTAACCAACCAGTGCATGATCTACCTCACCATCAAAACAAAACCGAATCCGCATAACAAACTCGCCGCCGCCAGCAGGGTCGGCACATGCCGCAACTGCAAGCGAGCCATAAAGGACTCCACCATGCCGATGATCCCCGCCATGGCGATCATTTCCGCGATAAACAGCACCCAATCCGCGGCGGGTACACCGATATGAAACGGTGCCAGCAGATGCAACACCAGAGCGCTTAAAACAAAAAGTTTCATCGCGGCACCATAATGAATCAATCCCAGCAGCGGCCCGCTATTATCCAGAACCATGACTTCATGAATCATCGTTAATTCAAGGTGGGTATTGGGGTCATCCACGGGAATGCGTGAATTTTCCGCCAGCAGCACGATAAATAATCCCGCCGCGGCCAAGAGCACCGGCGCTTCAGGCCGATGCATCAGTGGTGCCAATAGCATGGGTGTTAAGCTGAAACTTCCCGACAGTCGCACCAGCACCAGCAGGCCCAGAAGAACCGCCGCCTCCGAAAGACAGGCGAATGTCACCTCGCGTGCGGCACCCATGCCCTCAAAGGATGATCCCGTGTCCAGCGCTGCGGACGTGGTAAAAAACCGTGCCAATCCAAAGAGATACACAAACAGAATCAGATCGCCGGTGAAGTGAATGGGAGCGGCAAACGGCCCGAAGGGAACCAGCAGCCCCGCCAGAAGTGTGGCAGCCAGCGTCACGACCGGCGCTGACTGAAATATCCATGTTGTCGTACTGCTGATGACCATGCCCTTACGCAACAGCTTGAAAATATCAAAATAAGGCTGCAGTAGCGGCGGGCCTTTGCGACCGGCAAAAAAGGCCTTGGTTTTGTTGATGACGCCCGGCAGCAGTGGCGGCATCGCCAGCAACAGGGCAATGTGTATCAGAGTATTTATGACATGATAAAGCATGAGAAATCCTTAAGTCTTGCATGACCACATACTCGGAGCCATTAGAAACGCAGCGCCAGCAATAGCAACAGCAGAATCCCCAGCATGTAAACTAGATACACATTTACCGGCTTATTCTGCAGAGGCCTCAAACGCATAAACACTCGTTGCATCCAGACAAATCCGGGAATCAATCCGCGATCCAGCACCGTATCCGGAGCGTCCTGCGTCAATTCTGTCGGTTGGGGAAAATAGCGGCCTTCCGGTGGCGCGAGGGGCTTTACAGGAATCATCCAGGCGAACAACTGCGAAAGCATCCGGGAGAACGACGCCCCGGTGTACTGCATCCGCTTGGCAGGCCGGGCGTAGCCGCAACTCCATGTGGGAACTGCCGCCGTAGAACTTTTGCGCCCGATCCAGAATGCCACCAGTATGCCGACGGCAGTCAGCAGAAGCACCGCATTCAAGAGGGCCATTTCATGTAATGGCGCCAATAATCCAATGGAATCTCCGGCGTTAATCATTTTTGGTGCCCAGCCGTGCGCCGCCCGCACCAGCAGCCGTGCGATGCCACTGGGGAACAAGGCCATGGCAACGCATCCCAGCGCCAGAATCACCATGGGCATTAACGAGCCGGCACCCGGATCATGGGCATGATCCGCATGCGCCGATCGTCTATTTCCCAGAAACACCGAACCCGATAATTTCACAAAGCCCGCCACTGCCAACGCTCCCGTTACCGCCAGCGCTGGAGCCGCCAGTGAAATCCAAACGGATGTGCCGCCGTGCGCCACCACGGCGGTACGCAGCAGGCCCAGATAAATCAGCCATTCACTTAAAAACCCATTCAAGCCGGGCAGGCCGCAGATGGCCAGGGCACCGATAAAAAACAAGCCGGCGGTCATGGGCATCTTTCCCGCCAATCCACCCAGCGAATCGATGTTGCGGCTATGCGTGGCGTGCAGAATGTTGCCCGCGCCCATAAACAACAGCGGCTTAAATAAACTATGGTTGAGAATATGAAATAAGGCTCCGCCCAATCCCAACAAAATCAAATCCGGGCGGTTGATCGATCTTCCAATCATCGCCAGCCCCAGGCCGATCGTGACGATTCCCATATTTTCAATACTGCTGTAAGCCAATAATCGCTTGTAATCATTCTGACAAACCGCAAAGACCATGGCCGCCACCGCTGATCCGGCTCCAAGAATCAGCAGCGTAACACCCCACCACAGCGGGGCCACGGCAATTATTTCCCCAATGCGCACCAGTCCATAAATGCCAATATTCAACATCACTCCGGAAAACAATGCGGAAACATGACTCGGTGCATTGGCATGAGCACCGGGCAGCCACACGTGCAGCGGCATAATGCCCGCCTTCAGGCCAAATCCCAACAGAGCCAATAAAAATATCGCCGCCGCGCTACCCTGCACTGCCGGCGCAGGGATGGTAAGCCACAAATCAAAGGATCCCGTGGCCCATCGTAATAGTACAAACATCGCGACCAGTGCGATCATTCCAATGTGTGCCGCAATGAGATAAATCCAGCCGGCCTCGCGGACGCATGGATCATGATCTTCGGTCGTAATGAGAAAAAATGCCGCCAGGGCCATAATTTCCCATGCCATCAAAAATAACACGCCGTCCCGCGCCAGCACCACCATCATCATACCGGCGTTCATGAGCCCCCAGCAGAATCGTAGCTTACGCCCGTTGCCCGGATGTTGTGTCTGCTTCCAGTATCCCAACGCATAAATGGATCCAAAGGCCGAAATCACCAGAATCGGCAGGAGAAATAAAGCGGTGATAACATCCAGCCCCCAAGCCACGCCGCCCCAGGGAAGCGCCCAGCGCCACGCCAGGCTGACATTGTGATATCCGCCGGAAGCAAACACGATCAATGCGCCAATGCCCAGCAGCGTCGCCAGTACATTCAACAGCATGGCCATCCATTGTCCCGCCATCCCGCGTCGGCTCAAAAACAAGCCCGGCACACCGGATAGGGCCATGCCAAGAATTGCGGTCATCATTATGTATAGTGCTGTGTTCATAAATAGTTAAAACTTTCCATCATCTCTTTTATCGCCCCATCACATGCGTCAGGATGGCCTGGATCGGAATCAGTGAGGCCAGCAATAAAAATAGTGCCAGCAACATATACAGCAGATATTGCTGTACGCTGCCCTGTTGCACCCGGCGCGCGGGCATGAGCCATTGCTTAAACTGATTCCACGCCTTGAATCCCGCGCGATCCGTGACAAAATCGGGGACGTGAGTGTTCCACCGGACCGCTTCGGCGAATAGTTGCTGCGGCTGTTTACCATGCGTCACGGGGCGCAGGACCCAGCTTGACAAGCCCACCAGCAGCTGCGCAATAGATGCGGCGGTATATTGCATTCGGCTGCTCGGGCAATTGTAGCCGCACGCCCATGTCGGAACGCTCGGGACTGTGGCATGGCGCTTGGCCATCCGCATCGCCAAAATCAGGATCCCCAATGCCACAGCAAAACTCGCGGAAATTATCGTCAACATTCCCCATGGCAACGCACCCGCCACGCCGGCCGCCACCGCTGTGTTACCCGTCCAGGCTGCGGCGGCATGGCCCAACGGCACAATGACCAGTATCGGTACGATCCCGATCGTGGCACACAAGGCCGCCAGCACAGCCATTGGTGCCGTCATGGTTATGGGCGATTCATGGGATCCAGCGGCAGCGGGAGTTCGCCCCAACCCCAAAAATACCGCGCCAAACACTTTCACAAAACATGCCACCGCCAAAGCGCCCACAACCGCCAGTGCGCCGGCTCCCAAGGCTACCGCGGCCCATCCGCCTGCTGTCGCATTGGCCGCGGGCCGCAGCAATCCAAGATACACCAGTAATTCGCTGACAAAACCATTCAACGGCGGCAACCCGCAAATCGCAATGGCTCCGATCATGAAAAGTCCCGCACTCCAAGGCATACGTTGCGCCAGGCCGCCCAGTGAATCAATATCGCGCGTGCCGCCGGCGTGAACCACGGACCCTGCGGACAAAAACAGCAGTGATTTAAATAAGCCGTGATTCCATACATGCAACAAACAACCGGCGATTCCCAGCACCACCCAAACGGGCCGATGGATGGCAATGCCGATCATCGCTACACCCAGCCCCATGAGAATAATGCCGATATTTTCAATGCTGTGATAGGCCAGTAACCGTTTGATGTCGTGCTGGCCAAGCGCGAAGGACACTCCCAGGACCGCACTGATGGTGCCCAAGATTAAAATCAGAACTCCCCACACCACCGGCGGGTCAGGCAGAAGCGTCAACATTCGCAGCAGGCCATAGATTCCCACTTTCAGCAGCACGCCCGACAGCATCGCTGAGATGTGACTTGGTGCGTTGGCGTGCGCGCCGGGCAGCCAGAAATGCAGCGGCATAATTCCCGCTTTAAGCCCAAATCCAAATAGCGCTAAAAGGAAAATGGCGGTCTCGAGGCTTAAAGCAGTGGTCGATGGAACCGGTGCCAACAAAAATGTCCCGGATGCGTCATGCAACAGGGCGAACATCGCAAATAAAGCCAGAGTGCCAATATGCGTGGCCACGAAATAAATCCACGCGGCCTGGCGGCATTCGGGTTTGTGGTCTTCCGTGGCGATAAGAAAAAAGCTCGTCAGGGCCATGATTTCCCACGCCAGCAGAAATGCCAGGGCATCATACGCCAAGGTTACCAGCACCATGGACGCCACCAGCAAACCATAAAGAAAACGCAGTTTCCGTCCCGTAGTCGGATGTTCCGCCTGTCGCCAGTAACCCAGTCCAAATACCGAACCGACCCCAGCCATTAAAAAAATCAGCACGGTAAAAAAGGCCGAAAGAGCATCCATCCGAAAATGCAGCGGTAACCCGGGCCATATCCCGGGAAGCCAGCCCATGGAAACCTGCCCGGTAACCAACGTCATGAATCCCGCGACAAGGCCAAGGGCCGAGCCGGAAAGGGTCAGAATGGTGGCCGTAGTTTGCCCCCATGGACCGCGACGGTGCGCCGCCAATCCCGGCACGCCGCTAATCGCAATCAAGGCGAGAGCCAAAAATGTCAGAGATATTTCCATACCGACTCCAATTTTCGGCGGCACCGCGTTGCCACTGGCTCGATCATCCGGCGGCCGCGAATTTTCGCCGGCCCGTTGCGACCGCAGGGGCTGCCGAAGACATTTAATCCGATGCAGCTATCGGATCCTGCGCCGCAGGCGTATTGGCCTCCGCATCCGCAACCGTCGGTGGCGCGATTTCCGCCTCCGCTTTGGTCAGCGTATTCATAATGTCATCGCGCGAGGCCTGCCGCATAAGGGCACTGCGGAAATCTTTATTCCGCAAGACAAAACCCAGCCGCGACAGCAGGTGCAAATGGGCCCGTATCGTGGGACTGACAAAGGTAAACAGCGTACTTACCGGTTGATGATCAATGGCCCCGAATTCCACCGGCCGCTCCAAAAAGCATAGCGCCACCAAAGGCCGCGACAAGTGCAGGACAATCGGATTGCGTACATGCGGAATTGCAATACCGTCGCCGATGCCCGTAGATCCTAACGCCTCCCGTGCCAGAAGCACTTGATATAAAAATTCTCTATCGACTTCCTCGGGCAACTTCATAACGTCCACGACCGAATGCAATACCGCGGCCTTGTCATGCCCACCAATGCGATAATGCACGCCGCCCGCCCGCAACGCTTCGGTTAATGACGGTGGAGGGGAATCGCCACCTTCCGGTTCCTGAAATATCTCCGGCGAAACGTGAATCCGCCGGGAAGTAGCCCATTCCAGAAGTTCCGCCCGGTTAAACCGGTACTGATCATTTACCTGATAGGCGGGGATGGCCCCATCTTTAATCCAACGATAAATGCTTTTCTCGGAGACACTTAATAACCGAGCGGCGTCTTTAACTGTCAATTTCATGGCCGGTGACTCCTTATGACAACAACGGTCATTATTGCAAAATGTCCAAAAAAGTCTAGCGTAGAGTATAAATGTATAATATTGGATATATAAAACAACCAGAGACGAGGCATTATTTTCTTTTTACGAATTTTTTTAAGATGTTTCGACCGCAGCCTTACTCGAACAAACGGGAACGCCTGCGGTGACATAGTTGGCAATGCCCCGGTTTCCTGTGCCAGTTGTGTCACACGGGCAGCGCGAAAAAAGAGAAAATAAGACATGAATCTATTGATTTTCCTGCATTGGGCCGATAATCCTTTAGCGTCGGCACGCGGATTGCTTTAGGAGCGGAGAGAGTCGGAATGCCATATAGAGCCGGGCGAGGTTACGGTTTGCTCAATCGCGATTTCCTGTGGCGCGTTCGACTTTGATTGGCCGAAAAGTTCATCTGTGCCACGGGCAATCCGGCGGCAGAGGCATACGGAGTTTTAATGAGTCAGGCACCGACACGGCCCCAATTGCCTCAGAGCGAGCATCATGATCCATTGCCGGAGAATGCGTCCAGCCATAGCGGTGAATTGCCTGCTTGGCTTGACCGCGGCTCTCCCTGGATTGCATCAGCGCTTTTACATCTTGGGTTGTTTGTTCTGATTTTTTTTGCTTTTGAAGCGCTGCATGCGGTCATTAACAGCAATGTGCATCCAATTATTGTTCCCCAGGCGTGGGATCAACATTTTTCAACGCATCCGGGCGGTACTCTCAACGCCGGACAAAACCATAACCCGTTGCAAAAGACCCGGCAAAATATTCGGCATATCCTTTCGCATTATGCCAATACCAATCAAACTTCGGTATCGGTGGTATTAAATTCTTCCGCCACCAAGGCGCTAAGTTTTATTGCCGTTGGGCCGCAGGGGGGAGCTTCAGGCGGGCCGCTGGCTTCGTTCGGTATTCCCGGCGGGGGTATGGGGTCCGGGCCGCCATCGCGGTTTTTGGGGCGGGGCGGTAATGCCACGCGCGTAGTCTATATCATCGATCACTCAGGATTAATGCTCTACAATTTCCAGTTTGTAGCCAGGGAATTACGGAAATCAGTGGGTCAACTGGTTCCAATCCAGCTGTTTTCGGTAATTCTTGTAAGTCGGCAGGCCCGCCCCTTAGGTAATCCTGGCCTCGCCCACGCGACGATGCCGGCAAAAAAAATATTCGGGACCCAGTTTTCCAAAGTTCATCCCTCCGGTGCGGCCCGAGGCCGCTTGGCGGTGTATGAAAACGCGTTTCGTCAGGCCTTTCAACTGCATCCGGAAATTATCTATTTTGTCACCAATGGCGGCTTTGATCCCAGCTTGGCTAAGAGCGTAAAAAAAATGGATACCCATGGCACGCGTGTATTTACTTATACGTTTTTGAACGGTCATTCCCCCCAGTTCAGGGCGCAATTGCGGCTCTATTCGGGCGCATTGAAGAAT
>DAHXLH010000029.1:0-72590 GCA_027366115.1 Phycisphaerales bacterium | reverse complement strand
TCGGTGGCGGTTTTCCCTTGAATATATAGCGAATCCGCCGGGTTTTTCGGCGAAGATCCTTCATTGTCTGGGCTATCTCCCGCCGCAGCCCGATACGCAGCGGCCCTTGGCCCGTCCAATGGGGGAGCGCCATATCAGCTTTATGCTTCACACCACGGGAAAATAGCGGCAGAAGAGAGAGTTTGGGATCAAGCTGTTCGCGATAAATATCCGCCAGTAGATATTCAATCCCTTTTTCTCCAGTGTCGGCATGTTCCGCCGCGCAAGCCCGCAGCGCGGGCATAGGCATACACTGCATGCTAAGTGGGGATAGAGCTGCCCGCGCATAAAACGCCCACCAGGCGGCCCCATTTGAAATTTCTTGCACATCTCGGGTTGGCGCACGAAATCCGCCAAGCTCCTTCAATGCCGCCGCCGTTATTAATACCGCGTGGCCGCCAAAGACATTTTTGAATAATCCCGCCGCCGGACTGCCGGAAAATAATCGAATTCGCGGCGGCATAGCGCTGTCCTCTGGCGCGTCCGCTTCCTTAAACAGGCCCAGGGTACTGGTCAGAATATCCACGGAACTTGCCCGCATTGCATTTACCAGCGTGCGCAGCGCCTGTGGCACCAGATGCACGCTGTCGTCCATCAGCAACAGCATTGTGCCGTGGGCATGTTGCGCGGCGATGTCATAAGGAGATTTGCCAGCCGATTCTATAAAATAAATAATTTTCCAGCCGCGGGCCAGAAGCTGCTTTTTCTCTTCCGGTGCCAGATTGCCCGCGTCGGACCCGCCAGTTGATTTAAGCAGCAAAATAACCTGCGTAGAAGCATCATCCTGTGCTTGGAGGCTGCGGATGGCGGAGAGCGTCTGGTCTCCTCCATTGTGCTGCACCAGACAAATGCTCAGCAAGGGCGGTTGGGCGCATGGGTCCACCAGCGGATCGCCATCATCCATCGCGACATGATATGGCAAGCGTCCTGCCGAGGGCCAATGGGTTCTTCCACCGGTAGCGCCGGCGTTCACATGGGAGGTTTTATAGGGCGCTTTTTTCTCGCGGGCAGAGACCACGGCTGCATCGGAGTCGCTTGTCACCGCTTTTTCACCAGCGGTGTCTGTCTCCGCAAAGTGCGAGTGCCACTTATTCCAAGTTTCCTCATTGGCCGCAAAGTCCATTGCCGGATGCGCGGGAGCCGGGGGATTTTCCAATGTCTGTTCCAAGTGCGTAGCCAACGCGGAAACGTCCGCATCGCAAAGCACGTGGGGCCAGTCCCGGGTTGCAATAACTTCCGGAATGCCGCCGGTACGCAAGGCGATAAATGCAATGCCGTTGGACAGGCATTCATAAACGGTATTGGGAGAGTTGTCCGCCAATGAGGCGATAACCGCCAACCGCCCGGGCCCGCGCAGATATTCCACCGCCGCATCACGCCCCAAATCCGTTATCAGCTTCGTGGGGCACTGCCAGTTTTTACTTCTCCGGCGAACGATTTCGGCTGAGCTTAATGCGTTGATGTCCGCCGACCGGCCCAGAAAAACAACGGTAACATCCGGCCGGTTGCGCAGGTGGGATTGATCCATCGCGTCGCAAAACAGATACAACCCTTTGCGGATATCCAGGCGTCCGAAAAATACGATTTCGGTGATTTTGGTTTGGGCCGCGGGGCCGGGCTTCGCCACCCGCTTCCCCGCAGATACTACATAAGGTTGTACATAGGTGTTACGCGGAAACGTCCACCCCTGGCTCTGGCACCAGCGAATCATGTAGGCGCTGGGGCTGACAACTACATCCGCCAGTGCGGCGCATTGGCGCTCCATAAAATCCAGGGCTAAAATATCCGCATCCAGTACGGGTTCGTTGTTGTAGCGCATATTCCATAGGTGTGGGCTGTGCAACCCCAGGACAATCGTGCTGTTTTGCAGAATCAGAGCCTGCTTTTTTCCAAGAATACTGTAATAGCCCAACGCCAGCCATTCCGGAAAATGAACAACATCATAGTGCGTGGCACAGGTGCGAAAATACTCAAAAACAATATAACTCAGGATCATCGCCTTGCTGCCTTCCAGCGTGGTACGGGCGGGGAGAGAAAGCGGGATAAACTTTATGCCATGCGCGGCATAAAAGTCAATCCAACGGGCAATCGGGCCATCCTCGGAATGCGTGCCATGCGGATACAAAATGGTTACGTCATGTCCGCCGCGCGCCAGTGCCATTGCCAGCGCGGTGTAAGCGCTGCCAATCCCACCATTTTTAATCGGGCCGGAAATATCAGGGGATGCGATACACACCCGCGCTTTGCCATCCGCCGCAGCATCAGAGACAGGTAACGTACAATAGCAGTCGCTGTTCGCTAAGGTCATAAAGAACGTCCTGGTGCTCTGTCACACCTAACCATACGGCGAAAGCTGCGTCTAAATCATCAATGCGGACCGGCAATTAATTGATCCGGCGGTGCCGCCAAATTACCTGAAGCAAGGGTTGCCGACAGTTCCGGCAAGCTTCGGAAAACGGGCGGCTTCACCGAGTGCCGCAGTAAGCAACGCCAGGCACAAAGTATGATTCCCACGATGTTTCCCCGCGTTTTGGCCAAGCTGACCTGCAACCGTGCCGCCGACCGCTGATTAAACGGAAATATCAGCAACCAGCGCAGGGAACGTTCCAACCAACGCAGAATTTTCTTAACCAGATTTACCGCCAGTTCCTGGGACTTGATATGCGGCGACATGAGATACTCGGCCATGCCGACATCAAACGCCACCCCGCGCAGATACTTCACAGTCAATCTTGCCGGTGCCACGTAATGATCTACCTTCACCATGGGAGCATAAAGCACGCGCCCTTTGGTACCCATCGCCCGCGCGATCATATCGGTATCCTCCCCCGCTGTGCGTTTGCCGCAACGTTTCAGCGGACAGCAAAATCCTCCAATACGTTGCAGCATGTCCCGGGTTATGGCCATATTGGCACCGGCCCCCAGGGGATTCTGCAAAAGCATGGGAACTTCGCCGAGATCCACTTGCGCCAGATACTGCCCCATACGGGCGTCAAACCACTTCGGCCGGGACAACTTATGCCAGTCCAGATAGATTCGGCCCACCAGCACGTCGGGCTGTTCGGAATCAAACGCTTTTACAAGTTCACACAGCCACTGGGGATGAACTACCACATCATCATCCAAAAAGGCGATGATGTCTCCGCGGGCGTGACGCAACGCCCGATTTCGCGCTGCCACGACCCCAGGTTCCGCCTCTTCCAGTATCACCACATGAGCAGGAATCTGTGCTTTGAGGGCATCGGCCACGCGCAGCGTATCATCCGTGCAGCAATTTGCGACGATAATAATTTCCCAAGTCATATCCGGGCATGGTTCAACTAAGGCAAGGCTCTCCAGCGTCCGCTGCAATAAGTCTGCACGGTTATGCGTTGGAATACAAATAGAGATACGCGGTCCCACAGAATACTCCCGCAAATACGCCCGACAACCAACCACCCCTTGACCAACCGCCGTAGCGCACCGTTCGAGAAGCCACACGGTACCAACTAAGTCGCACCATCCCACGTTGGGCGTTGGCGATTATACCACGCCTCAAGTCGCAAAAGCAATCGCCGCTAATCCCAGTTGAAGTTCCATCCGTTGTTCGCATTTTTGCAGGGTAGGGGCAGTGCTCCGGGCGCTTGGTTTGAGACGCCTTATCGGGCAGGATTACCGCGTTTCCCAGCAGGCCGCAAGATGCGTGGGATCATCACCCTTGATTTCCATGGGCGGCATTTCTCGTTTGCAGCGTTCCACTGCGATGGGGCAGCGTGGGTGAAACGGGCATCCGGACGGTGGATTGGCCGGGCTGGGCACTTCGCCCTGCAGCACCATGCGGTGTTCCTTCCGATCCACCTCCGGCTTAGGCACTGCCGAAAGCAGCGCCTGGGTGTAGGGATGTTTCGCAGCACGCGTGAGCGTGCGAGCGGCGGCGGTTTCAACAATTCTGCCCAGATACATCACCGCAATGCGATCCGAAAAATGCTCCACCACTGCTAAATTATGCGCGATGAATAGATAGGACAGCCCCATTTCACTTTGCAGATCACTTAACAAATTAAGCACCTGGGCCTGAATGGAAACATCTAATGCCGACACCGGTTCATCACATACAATCAGCCGGGGGTTTAATGCCAGCGCCCGGGCAATGCCGATGCGCTGACGTTGGCCGCCGGAAAATTCATGGGGGTACCGGTTGATGACATCTCCGGAAAAGCCGACTTTTTGTAATAGCTCCTGTACACGGGCGGGAATTTCCGGCTTAGGTGCCAATCGATGCACCAACAGGGGTTCACCGATCATCGCACCCACGGTCATACGCGGGTTTAACGAACCGACGGGGTCTTGAAAAATGACCTGAATATGCCGCCGCAGCGCCCGAAGTTCCGCGGGGCGGGCGGCGTAAATATCCGTTCCTTCAAAACGCACCTGCCCGGAAATCACAGCAGTTCCTTTAGGAATTAAGCGAAGAATGGCCCGACCGGCAGTGGTTTTTCCGCATCCGGATTCGCCTACCAGCCCCAGGGTTTCCCGCGGCTTGATCGCCAGCGATATAGTGTTGACCGCCTGAATTCGCCCGCTGACGCTTTGCAGTAAGCCGCTGCGGATGGGAAACGCCACGGACAAATTTTTAACATCCAGCAGCGCGCTATCTGCCGGGGGCTTATCGAGGCGTTGGGTTGGAAGGGTCTCTGATTTCATCCGGCACTCCAAAACAAGTTTGCCCGCCGCGCTAACGGCCCCTACATTTACGCGGCGAATTTACGCGACGACTTCCGGCGACTTTTTCGAACGTTGAAACATCAGCGAGGGTTCCGTCCCCGGCGCACCATCAAAGCCAACCGCGGAAAATGTGGCTACCCAATGGCCTGGGGAAACCTCATTGAGTGGCGGCATGGCCTGTTTGCAGCGATCCCTTGCGTGGCCCTGACAATTAGTACAACGCGGTTCAAAGCGACAGCCCGGCGGCCAATCCAGCGGACTGGGAACCATGCCGGGAATCGCCGGCAGGCGTTGATGTTCCTGGTTTAAGCGGGGCACACAGGCTAACAGCCCTCGGGTATAGGGATGCAGAGGGTTGGCAAACAAATCGTGAACGGTGGCGAATTCAACAATTCTTCCCGCATACATAATGGCCACAACATCCGCATTTTCCGCCACAATTCCCAGATCATGCGTAATTAACAGAACGGCCATATTCGTCGCGGCCCGCACTTCGCCCAGCAATTCCAGTATCTGGGCCTGAATGGTGACATCCAATGCGGTCGTGGGTTCATCAGCAATTAAAAGCGAAGGATTGCACGCCAGAGCCATGGCAATCATCACGCGCTGCTTCATGCCGCCGGACATCTGATGCGGATAATCCCGCAGCCGCCGGCCCGCGTCCGCCACGCCCACGCGCCGCAGTGCGGTTTCAGCGATGCCATACGCCTGAGAATTGGAAACTTTCTGGTGCAACTGAATAGCTTCAACAATCTGGAATCCAATGGTGAACACCGGGTTGAGACTGGTCATGGGTTCCTGAAAAATCATCGCGATTTTTCCACCCCGCACACGCCGCATCTGTGATTCAGTAATGGATAACAAATCACGGTTCCCCATGATAATCTGTCCGCCGACAATGCGCCCCGGTTCAGTAATCAGCCGCATCAGTGACAACGCGGTGACACTTTTCCCGCAGCCGCTTTCTCCCACCAAGGCCAGCGTTTGTCCCGGATAAATGGAAAAGGAAATTCCGTCTACCGCGTTAAATATACCGGCAGCCGTATCAAACCGCGTGACAAGGTTACGAACAGTCAGCAGGGGTGCAGTAGCAACGGGAGAATCTTGTGCCATGGCATTTACCTCCGCCCCATCGTGGTGGGATCAATAGCGTCGCGCAGGGATTCGGCAAACAGATTAAACGCCAGAACCGTAATAAAAATCAACATCCCTGGCCCCAATGCCTGCCACCAGCGAAATACGGTAGCTGGATTTCCCGCGGAATTAAGCATGGAACCCCAAGAAGCCGTCGGCGGCTGCACACCCACGCCCAGATAACTTAAAGACGCTTCAATGGTCACAGCGCCGGCCAGGCCAAAACCGGCGGAAACCAACACCGGCGTTACGCCGTTAGGCAGCATGTGTTTGAAAAGCACTCTCCACAATGGCATACCCGTCCCTTGCGCTGCCAGTACATAATCCAAATTACGAATGCGGAAAAATTCCGCGCGCAGCAGCCGTGCATATCCTGTCCAGCCGGTAACGCCGATAATGACCATGATATCAAGAATATGGCGTCCATAAACGGCGACAAAGGTGAGGATCAGGAAAAAGGTGGGTATGGATTCAACCATTTCCACCAATCTCATACCAATAATATCAAATATGCCGCCGAAATAACCCGTCAATGCGCCGACCACAATTCCCATGGCCAAGGCAATGATCTGGCTGACAAATCCTACCCCCATGGCGATACGCGCACCCCAGAGCAAGCGGGAAAGTTCATCGCGCCCGTCGCCATCGGTGCCCAGCCAATGGCGATGGGATGGATACTGGTTAATTAACCCCTTGCTCAACGGTTCCATTTCCGCATAACCCCATCGCACGGGTGGAAATATGGCGTGCGTAATCAGACCATGCCGCGCAAGGCTGCGGTAATTGACGGCATCGAGACGATTATGGTGCAATGCGGCAATCAACGATCCCGCGATAATGGTGACACCTGTGATGACAACCGCTCCGATGCGGCGGCGCATCATGCGTTGCGCCCTGGGGAGTCGGTGGGACAGGCCCATCACAACGCCCTGCGCGGCCAAGGCCGCCGCTACAACCAGTAAAATCCAGCTCACGGCGCTTAGGTCACGGAACAACGGGTATTCCCGTACGGCAGCATGGCCGGCGGTTGCCGGAACGATGCAGGTGTAAGGTTGTCCGTTGGCAATCAACGGGACCAACAGTGCGATCAGCACCAACACGGCTATATATACTGCGCACAGCCGCACCAGCAATGGACGAAACAATCGTACCGCCACCCAGCCCCAATAGGGGCGCGGTGCGGGGAGCAACGGCTGGTCCGTCGGCGAAAGCGTCAGATCAGTCATAGATCACCCGCGGATCGGCCAGATGATAACATATATCTACAGCAAGATAAGATAACAGCGTCAACACCGACCCCACCAGCGCCAGATCCTGAATCACCGGCAGATCACGCGACAATGTTGATGTATAGGCCAGGCGGCCCATGCCGTTGATGGAAAAAATCTGCTCGATAATTACCGACCCGCCCAGCAATCCCGGCAGTGACATTCCGGTGAGCGTAATGAGATTCAACAGACTGTTGCGAAAGACGTGCCGCATTAATACGGTCGATTCCGGCAGCCCCTTGGCGCGGGCGGTACGCACGTAATCCTGTTGCAGATTCTCCAGAATTGAACCGCGAATCTGTTTGCTTAAAATTGCGAATCCGCCGTAAACCGAACAGACAATCGGCAGGACGATATGATAAAGATAATCGGCGATATACCGGAAAAATGTCATGTTCTGGGTATTGGTGGAATGCAGTCCCGCTGAGGGAAACCAGTTGAAATATTGGGGATTGGCAAAAAACCCCAGCACCGTTGATCCCAGCCAGATAACCGGCAGCGAATACAGCGCCAGCGAAAAAAAGCCGTATCCTCGATCGATCAATCGCCCCTGATTCAGTGCCGTTATCAGCCCCCCGGGAAGAGATACCAGATAAATAACCGCCATGGCGATCGCATTGATGGTCAGTGTCACGGGCAGGCGTTGTTCAATGAGCGTCAGGACCGGTTCCTGGTATACAATGGATGTGCCCAGGTGTCCCTCACAGGTGCTTTTAAGCCAGAGAAAATATTGCATCGCCAGATTGATCGGGTGGCCGTTTTTATCCACCAGATGCAGCCGGCGCTCCATGATCTGCTGCTCCTGCTTCTGTGCCTGCCGGGATTGCATAATGCCCGCGGAAAATTGCCCGCCCCCTGTGGTCAGGCCCGGGGCAAACCGCACCACGGCAAACAGCATGAAGGTCATGCCCAGCAGCGTTGGAATCATCAGCAGGAGGCGGCGGATAATATATGTTGTCATGCCTGAATTCCATCTTGTTGCTTCGACCGCGTCTGCCCGGCTGCGGTGACACTCACTGATACTTCTGAAGTTTTAACGGTACAAACCAGTTCGCCTCCAGCGGTCCGAACTTGCCCACCGGGGCGGTGTTGTGGAAGCGCTGGTTGATAAACATCAAGGCATCGGAGGTAAATAAAAACATATAAGGCTGTTCACGGTAAACAATGGCCTGAAATTTATGCCAGATGGCCATGCGTTTGGCCGTGTTCATTTCGCGCCGGCCTTCGGAAATGAGTTTATCCGCCTGCGCATTGTCAAAATCCCCGGCGTTACTGCCCTTGTCCGCGTAACAGGCGGAATCCCAAATCTGATAGGGATCATTTTCAATGCCGCCGCTCCACCCGAGAAAAAACGAAGAGAACTGGCGGTTATCAATTTTTTCAATCATCACGGAAAATTCCAGCGGCTGCACGCTCATATCAATGCCGGCTTTGGCAAATTGCTGTTTCATATAGACGCAGATCTTCTGAATCAGCGGATCACGCGAGGGCAGCAGTATCTGAAACTTAAAAGCTTTGCCGTCCCGATGGAGGATGCCGTCACTTCCCATTTTCCAGCCGGCCCGCCGCAAAAGCACCCGGGCCTTCGCCGGGTCATAGGCAATGGGTTTAATCTTTGGATTATTCTGCGGAGAAAGTGGATTAAACGGACCGGTGATCGGCTGGGCCAGCCCATACAAAAAGGTTTTGATAATGGCGTTGCGATCCACGAGCATACATAGCGCGGTGCGGGTAAGACGATCCTTAAATTCCGGCTTTTTGAGATTCCAGCACACAAACTCATAACCCGCCGCCGGAGTCAGGAATTTGTAGCAGTGGTGGCTTTGCGTAAATTTCGGTTGCTTGATGTATTTAACCCACTGCGACGGCTCCGGAGGATCGGTATCCAACTGCCCGCCGAGAAATGCCTGCAAGGCCGCCTGCGGATTCTGAATAAACCGATAAATAATGCGATTAAATGTCGGCAAAGGCCCCCAGTAACGCGGGTTACGCACCAGCACAATTTCACCGCTGGTCCATTTGTCAAACATGTACGGTCCGCTGCCCACCAGCAGACGACCGCGTTTGTTAAAGTCACCGGCTTTTTTAAATTTATACACGCTTTCCGGCAATACGCTGATCCCCCCCACCACTTCCAGCGACTTAAAATACGGATGTTTAAACGTAAAAATGACGGTATGTTTGCCCACCGCCCGGCAGGATTTCACATCATTTAAGTAAACCCGTTGGGGTGCGTCGTCCACGCCCGGATTCATCATCGTGTTATAGCTGAACAGCACATCCTGCGCGGTGACGGGGTGTCCATTGCTGAAACACGCCCGGCGGCGAATTTTGAACGTGATCTTGAGGCCATTGGGGGAAACGCGGTAGCTCCGGGCCAGCCACGGCTCCCATTTGAGTGTCACTGGATCACGCGAAAGCAGCGATTCTTGCACCCAGCCCTGTACGACCGTAGCACCTACATCACGTGCGACAAAGGGCGTTAAGGTGCGGGGATTTTCACCCAAGTTTTCCACCAGCCAATCGCCGCGGGCGTAATCCGAAAGCGAATAGGGATTGTGCGGCAGCAATGGCGGATTGGGATAGCAGACATAACGTGTTCCGTCGGGCAGTGTTTCCCGAATGTCTTTTTGCGTGGCCTTTGCCGTTTGGCCGGTTCCGGATTGTATCCGCAGGCCATGGCGCACAATTTGTTGCAGCAGTTGCGTCTGAGCCAACTGTTGTTCATTGAGAGTTTTTATCTGACTGGATAAGGCGATGACCTGCTTGTTGACATAATTGAATTGCCCCATCGCCAGGAACGCAGCGCCAATAATCAGCAACAATAAAGCAGTGAAAATGAAATCTTTGAGCGTAAAGCGATTATCCATTTATTCACCTGTTTACACGGTGCCGGCGGGAACGGGCCGATCACACCATTTATACGCCGTGAATTCTATCGCGTTCGCACGTCCAATGCATCGCGCAGGGCGTCACCCAGAAAATTTAAGCATAACAGCGCCAGCGTCAAGCCCACGCATGGCCATGTAATTAGCCACCATTGCGTATGAATCGGGTTAATCGCCTCCACGCCCGACGCCGCCAAGTTTCCCCATGTCGGCACCGGTGGCTGGACGCCTAATCCCAGAAAACTCAAAAATGATTCTGCCAAAATCGCATTGGGTACGGTCAAAGCGGCATACACCGCGACTGAACCGATAAGATTGGGCAGAATGTGCCGCAGTAAAATGCGCGATGGTCTGGCACCGGTAGCGCGCGCCGCTTCCACATACGGTTGATTGACCAGGCTCATCGTCTGGCTGCGAATCACGCGGGCCATGGTCAGCCAGCTCACGCCGCCGATACCAACCAGCAGCACTACAATTCCCGCCAGGCCTTGTGCGTGCGGCAACGCCATGGCATTGAAAAAATGCGATATCCGGTCTACCAGCGCCACCCGCAGCAGAATCACCAGCAGTATATATGGCAAGCCATACAGCACATCCACGCCGCGCATCAGCAGCGCATCCAGCCGGCCGCCCACATAGCCGGAAATCAAACCGACGGTTAAACCAATTCCCACCGCAACCAGCGCCGAAAATATCCCAATGAGCAGAGAAATGGCCCCGCCCAGCAAAAACCGCGAAAGCAAATCCCGCCCCAGCGTATCGGTGCCCATCCAATGCTGCCACGACGGCGGCTCCAGCGCCTGCCGGAGATCCTGGTGATTAAATGTATGCAGTGTCCAAGGCAATGATCCGTAGCAGGCCAGCACAAAAAAGCACAAGCCGATAAGTCCCACAACCGCCAGGCGATTGGCCAGAAAGCGGTCCACAGCCATGTGCAGCGGCGAACGTGGCGGGGCGATAAGGCGGTGCGTACTGGGTAATTCAATGCTGGTCATACGCGCTGCACGCCTATGAAAATGTTACCCCGGGAGCCGGCCTGAATTAACGCTGATCCAGCGGCACATAATGGCGATCCACCGGGCCGGTATATATCTGCCGGGGCCGGGCAATTTTAGATGCCGGATCATCATGCTGTTCCTTCCAATGGGCGATCCATCCCGGCAGCCGCCCGATGGCGAAGAGCACCGTAAACATATTCGTTGGAATGCCCATGGCCCGCATAATCATGCCACTGTAAAAATCGACATTGGGATACAGTTTTCGGGCGACAAAATAGTCATCCTTAAGAGCCAGCTCTTCAAGTTTCCGGGCAATGTCCAGAAGCGGATCTTTGACATTAAGTTTTTTCAGCACGCGTTCACAAACGCTTTGCAGCATTTTGGCCCGTGGGTCATAATTTTTATACACGCGATGGCCAAAACCCATCAGGCGGATGTTGTTATCCTTCTTTTTAGATAACTCAATATATTTTTCCGCGGTCATGCCCCCGGCATGAATTTTTTCCAGCATATCCAGCACTTCGACATTAGCTCCGCCGTGCAGCGGTCCCCACAAGGCGCACACGCCCGCCGCACAACTGGCAAACAAGTTAGCCTTGCTGCTGCCCACCATACGCACGGTACTGGTGGAGCAGTTTTGCTCATGATCCGCGTGGAGAATAAAAATTAGATTCAGCGCATTTTCAATTTCCGGATCCACCAGATGCTGTTCATAAGGCATGGAAAACATCATGTGCAGAAAATTGGCGCAATAGCGCAATTTGGGATCGGCATAAATGTAGGGCAGGCCGTTAACACGCCGATAGGTAAAGGCCGCGATGGTTCTTATTTTACTGATCAGCCGCGCGGCCGCCTCTTCCAGCAATACTTCATCATCCAGTGAATAAAGTTCCGAGTGAAAACATCCCAGCGTGTTAATCATGGCGGAAGTAATCGCCATGGGCGGTGCGGTAATGGGGAATCCTTCAAACGTATGCTTCATCGCTTCATGCAGATGCGCATTGGCCGTGAGACGATCGCTGAATCGGTCTTTTTCCCCTTTATTGGGCAGGCGGCCGAAGATCAGCAGCCACGCCACTTCAATAAAATTGGGATGATTGGCGAATTCCTCAATGGGAATACCGCGATACCGCAAAATACCCTTGTCCCCATCAATATAGGTAATCGCACTTTGACACGACCCGGTGTTGCCGTAGCCGGGATCCAAGGTGATCAGGCCCGTATCCGATCGCAGGCGACTGATATCAATACCGCGTTCCTGCTCGGTTCCGGTGACCAGGGGATATTGGTAGGTTTTTCCATCAAGGGAAAGTTGAATTGAATCTGCCATGGGAAGTCCTTTTACCTCATCCTGTCACTCCTGCCCGCAGGGAATATTACACAATTTTTTCCCATTTGGCGAACACCGCATCGTTTTTCGTTTCCCGCCTGGCCTGTCCATATCCAGTCACCCCACATCTTAGCTCAATGCGGCAGCATTGCTTTTTTTTCACGGAATGGGGTTTGTTGGCGCGGTGCGTGTCCGCCCGTTCAAATGGCAACGCGCTATCCCCGCTAATTAAGGTATTCCAAACTCCCCATGCGCCAGCTTCAACAGCAACAGCGCCGTCAGTTTCGCCCGTTGCGCCAATGTTGAAATCGTGATCTGCTCGGCAGCACTATGGATCCCATCCCCTACCGGCCCCAATGTATCAATAGTCGGCAGCCCCGCAGCAGACAATCGGTTGCCATCGCAGGCACCGCCGCTTTCATGCCAGGCCACGGGGACACCAAGTTGCCTTGAGCATTCGGCCACGCGATTAAACCACTGTGCATGCGCCTCATCAAGAATTCTCGGCGGCGCATGAAATTCACCGTGCAGGCCCACGGTGATACCATCCATCTGGGCGGCCTGTTGGATAATGGCATCAAGCTGCCGGCGGATTTCCTGCTGCTGTTGCGGTAATCGACAACGGATGTTGACTCGGGCAGTCGCCAAGTCCGGTACGATGTTCAAGGCCCCGCCGCCCTCGATGCGGCCAATATTCACAGTTATGCCGGGCTGCCAGTCATTGAGCCTATTTAACGCCAGAATAATGTGCGACAAAGCGACGGTCGCGCTGCGGCCGGCGGAGAAATCTCGGCCGGCATGGGCCGCTTTACCTCTTACGACAAAAACAAAATTGCCTGAACCTTTCCGTGCCCCCACCAGGCTGCCATCGGGCAACGCAGGCTCAAAAAGCAACGCCAGTGTTTTCCCCTTGGCTGCATCCAGAAACAGCGAAGCCGAGCCGGGAGAGCCAATTTCCTCATCCGGATTCAACAACACTTCCCAGCCGATGTTGCCCGCCGAGGGCGACTGCTCCAACGCCTGCAACGCGATAAGCAGTATGGCCAAACCCCCTTTAGCGTCCGCCACACCCGGTCCGCAGAGGGTCTGTGGGTCCGACTTTGCTACCTGTTGAAATGGGCTGTCCGCCGGATACACCGTGTCAAAATGAATGCCCAGCAACACCTGCAACGGCGATTGCGGGCGAGCCTGAATGGACAACACCGGCCCCAGCGGATCTGCGGTCATGCAACCATCGGCCCCAACGATTTGTCGCGGCGGCAGTGCGATACGATTAACCGGTTGGCCCAAAACGCCAAAGGCATCAGCCAGCACTTCGGCCATGCGGTTAAGACCGGCGATGTTGCTACTGCCGGAATTGATGGCCGCCCATTGGGAGACCAACATTTCCATGCGCGGCTGCTGGGCGTCAATCCAGGCGAGCATAGGTGCATAATCCGCCATCAAAGCCCTCACAATGCGTTAAATCGGATCCCCGGATCAATGCGAATCAATGCTGATCATGCCCGCGCCGCCCGCGATCACCCCCGGGGCCGCGCCGTTCGGGAGCGCCCCGTGGCGGGTGCGGCAGCCCACCGGGACGCCCACCATGCCAGAATCGCGCCTGCTGCGGTGGATGTCCCGGATAATAGCGCCAATGATTATCCGGCCCCCGGTAATAATACACATGCCGATCAGGATCAAAATAATAATTGAATCCTATAGCCGGTGCCGGCTGGGGCAGATACATCGGTGCCGGACCCCGCCAGAATACGGCTCCGGGCGGTGGTGGCGAAGGACAATAGCGCCATCCGTAACTGGGGTAATAACAATAATACGCCTGGAGTCCGGGATCGTAATAATATTCATAGGCATACGGACCGGGCTGTTGCACCACAACTCCACCTCGCCAGTACCCGCCCTGCCAATAGCTCCCACAGCCGGCAAGCATCATGCTTCCAATCCCCATGACCAATAACGGAAAAACCCGTTTTATCTGTTTAGCCCACATCGTAATCCATCCTTTCGCTTAAACGCTTCAACAGTACTCCGTTACGCCTATTATACCGCGATGCCGGCGTTGAATCCCAACGCACCGGGCTGTATGATCAAATCCCGGTGATGGATTTGTTGACTCAGGTGACAAAGACAAAAATAAAAATATGCGGCATTACGCGCCGCGAAGACGCGCTGGCGGCGTTGGAGTATGGCGCAGATTTTATCGGCCTGAACTTCTTTGCCGGTCCGCGGAAGCTCACAATCCAACAACGGGCAGAAATTTTCCCCGCCATAAATAATATGCATCAGATTGTCGCGCTGGTGAACTTAAGCAGCCCTGAAGGTCTTGCCGGCGCCCATCAGTTGGCCGAGGAATTTGGCGTGCGAAACTTCCAAGTCTATGGCGAACCGGCAGCCGTAAAATTGCTGTCGGCCAAAGATGCCCGCTACTGGCCCGTATTTCGCATTGCCCATCGCGATGATTTGCGGCTACTTACCGGCGCCCTAGCGCAACTTCCCTTTTCGGCCAGCAGCATAGTGCTGGATGCCTATTCCGCGCGGGGCCATGGCGGCACTGGCGAACAGATTGATCTATCCTGGCTCTCCGACGCACAAAAGGCCGATGAATTGCGTACTTTGCCCCCCATCATACTCGCCGGCGGCCTGACCGCCGAAAATGTCGCCCACGCGATAAACGCCGTGCATCCTGCGGCAGTGGATGTTTCAAGCGGCGTGGAAGTTGCAGGGCAACCCGGTATAAAAGATCATGCCAAAATGCGGGCATTTATCAGGGCCGTCCAACTGTGATATAATTTCTGGCTTATATCCGTTCAGCCAGTGGCCGCTGCCGGATGGGTTTTAACAGGATAGGCTTGTGACTGCTCCAATTTCCTTACCGTTAGCCAATGCGGAAAACCGCCCGGATTACATGCAGCCGGGCCGCAAGCCCTCTTGGCTGAAAGTGAAACTTCCAGCCGGCCCCGGTTACACCCGTGTGCGCGGAATTATGGATGAACATCGGCTGCATACCGTGTGCGAATCAGCCAAGTGCCCCAACATGGGTGAATGCTGGGGCCGCGGAACCGCCACGATCATGATTTTAGGAGATGTCTGCACCCGTAGTTGTGGATTTTGTCACATTAAAACCGGTCGCCCTCCCATACTGGACCTTGATGAACCCCGCCGGGTCGCCGAGTCGGCGGCGATTATGAAACTTCGGCATATTGTCATTACATCGGTTAATCGCGATGAACTTAAAGACGGCGGGTCCACAATATGGGCGCAAAGCATCACCGGCGTGCGCCAAGCATCGCCGAGCACCACCATTGAAGTGCTGATACCAGATTTTTGCGGCCACTGGGATGATCTGGACAGAGTCCTGGACGCCAATCCGGATATTCTTAACCATAATATTGAAACCGTTCCCAGCCAATATTTTCGCGTGCGCCCGCAGGCCAAATACCCGCGGTCCCTGGAACTGCTGCACCGCGCCAAAGCTCGCGGCTTTACGACCAAAACAGGACTCATGCTGGGCATCGGCGAAACCGATGAGGAACTCGAGCAAACACTTAAAGAAATTCGTGCAGTAAATGTGGACATCCTCACCCTGGGGCAATATCTCCAACCCACACGTGAACATCTGCCCATTGATCGCTGGGTAACGCCGGACCAGTTTGCCTATTGGAAATCAGTAGGGCTTAAGCTCGGATTTTCCGTCGTGGAATCCGGCCCGCTGGTGCGCTCCAGCTACCACGCCGATGAACAAGCGGCCCGAACCATCCCCGCCTGATTCATTTTGCACATCCAATAATCGACTGCATCGGGCCGGTTACAGCGGATTTTACGTCTGAAAACATGCGGCTTGTCGGCAAAACCTTCGCCCTTGCGCGGCAGGAGCCCGAACGCTTCAGGAAGCACCTTCGTACCCGACACCTTAACGACCTAAGGCATCCTCGGGCACAGAACATACTTAGTGGTTCTGCATTTGAAAAGAATCGAAGTCCGCGTTGATACGCGTGCCACGCAGGTCTTGAACGCACATGCCGGCGAAGGCGCCGGTAAAGCCGCCGGCATAATCTGCGGAAAGTTTGTCAAATTCGCAGATTAGGGGGAAAGCGTGCCATATCCGGCCCTCCCCGGAGGCATGGAATATAAGGATCTCATCACGAATGATCGCCTTTAGAAATACTCTCGACCAATCGGAAATCGCGATTTGGCATTCGGTATATTCACGATATACGCCCGCATCCGTCTGCACGATGCCGACAACTTTTCCCAATTTTTCATCATGTGTTACCCGCAAATAATAGTGATGGCGGGTATCGTAATAAATGATCAGCCCCGCACACTGGGAATAATGCTCCGGTTCAAATTCCAGCACACATTGCGCTGTCACGTGGAAACTTTGCACCCGCTGTGCCAGCACACTTTGTTGAAACAGGCTATGCGGGGATTCGCGGCCGCGCATACGAAGAAATCCGGGGCGCTCGGTGGTGCTTATCCAATCCGGTGCCGTCGGCTCGCGCAGTGATTGCCAACGCGGGCTTAGGTCCGGGGAATCAAAATCATCGTGATCCGGTTCCGTGGGCCAGGGATGGGGATTTATTTCATCAGGCACATCGCACTGATTCTGCGGATCGGTTCCACCGGATTTTAAGCGTAGCCAATAGTCGACTGACCAGATCACTTCTTGAATAGCCGTTTCCCGGCCCAAAGGGCATCGCCGATACGGGTATAAGGGGCGGCTGCACAAATGAGCCAGATACCAGCGTCCTGCCTGCGTCTGCACCAGTTCGCCATGCCCGGCTTTTTGCAAAGCGACTCCGGGACTTTTTCGGCTTGTAAGTACCAGGGGTTGCGGGTCAAGCTCATAGGGACCTGCGATCGATCGCGACCGTGCCATGGAAATGCCGTGGTTCCAATCGGTGCCACCCTCGGCAAGCATGAGGTAATAGAAACCGTTGGCCTTATAAATATTGGGTCCCTCAATCAGAGGTACCTTGCGAAAGATGTTGACAATCGGGCCGATGAGACGCTGTTCGGTTGGGGAATATTCCTGCAGAACAATACCGGCAAATCGCGAACGGTCCGGCCGGTGGTTCCATTGCACATTGACCACCCACTTGCGGCCGTCATCATCATGAAATAGCGAAGGATCAAAACCGCTGGAATTCAGAAAAATCGGTTCGGACCATGGGCCGGTAATTTCCGGTGCGGTGACCAGATAATTATGGACATCTCTAAATACCCCCACCCGATTCCGCACAATGGTGTATACAAGATAGTATACCCCGTCGTGCATGCTTAGCGCCGGCGCCCAGATTCCGCCGGAGTCCGGGATGCCGGTCATATCCAGCTGACTTTTGCGTGTTAAACCGTGGCCCAGCATCCGCCAGTTTACCAGATCACGGGAATGATAAAGCGCCACCCCGGGGAACCATTCAAACGTGCTGGTGGCGAGATAATAGTCTTCGCCCACCCGCAAAAAACTGGGATCCGGGTTAAAACCCCGCAATACCGGGTTCTGCAATTGCATCATGGTGTAATTCCATCAGGCCGCCGCAGCGGTAATCATATCTGGATTGTCGCCACAAGTTGCCGCACATGATCCACAGAGGCATCCATAAGTTTTTTCTCATCGGTGGTCAGCGGCACTTCGATAATCTGTTCAACACCCTGGCTGCCAAGCTTCACGGGGACACCGACAAAATAGCCGCCCACGCCGTACTGCTTATCACAATAGGCCGCACACGGTAGCACCCGTTTTTTATCTTTAATGATGGACTCGGCCATCTGCACCACGGCGGCGGATGGGGCGTAATAAGCGGAGCCGGTTTTCAGAAGATTGACAATTTCCGCGCCGCCGGAGCGCGTACGCTTTACTATGGCCTGAATTTTTTCCTCGGAAAGCAGTTCAGGCAAGGGAATGCCCGCGACGCTGGTATAGCGCGGCAGCGGCACCATGTCATCTCCGTGGCCGCCTAACAGCAGCGCCTGAATATCTTCCACGCTGACATCGAGTTCCGCGGCGATAAAGCAACGATAACGGGCGGTGTCCAGGACGCCGGCCATGCCAATGACTCGCTGCGGTTCAAAACCGCTGGCTTTATACGCGACATACACCATGGCATCCAACGGATTCGATACCACCAGCAGAATGCTTTTGGGCGAATATTTTACGACTTGCTGCGTCACGGATTTTACAATTTCCGTATTTTTAATCAGCAGGTCATCGCGGCTCATACCCGGCTTGCGGGCCAGACCGGCGGTGATGATGACCACGTCGCTGTTGGCAGTGGCTTCATAACTTGTTGCGCCGGTGAGGCGGGCATCATAGCCTTCAATGGGGGCGGCCTGTGACAAATCCAGCGACTTGCCCTGCGGCACGCCGTCAATTTGCGGCACATCCACCAGCACCACGTCGCCCAGTTCTTTCGCGGCCGCCCAATGCGCCGCGGTGGCTCCCACATTCCCTGCTCCGATGATGCTGATTTTTGCACGTTTCATTTTTCAACTCCGTTTTGATTTACACATAAATAACTATAAAGCTAGTGTTGTAAACCATTCCAGCGTTGCGTGCAAATGGTTATCGGCAAATATCGCCCGCCACCTCACGCCGATGCGACGATGTTATCGGCGACTTCATGGGCAGATTCCCATCGCGGGTTAATGAGCTGAATTAGCAGTAATGCCACAAGGTACGCCGAACTGGCGATCGCAAACAACATGATGTAGTTATCGTGGGTGGAGTGCAGAAACCAACCTACACCGGCGGAGACAAACATACTGATGCCGGAGGCCACAAAGCCACCGAGGCCGACCAGTGATCCAACTACTTTCCCCGGCATGGTGTCCGAGGCCATGGTAAACAAGTTGGCGGAAAAGCCTTGGTGACCCGCGCAGGCCAGCCCAATCAGCAGCGACGCCACGAGATAGTTACCCACCGATGCCGCGGCAAATACGGGCACCACCAGCAAGGCACAAATGAGCATGGCGGTCTTGCGAGCCTTGTTCAGCGACCAGCCTTGTGCCAAAAACCAGCTCGACAACCAGCCGCCGCCGATGCTGCCCAAATCCGCCATGCCGTATATGAGGATCATGGGCAAAATCATGTTTTTGATATTCAGATGATGTTTGGTATTAAAAAAATCGGGAATCCAGAAAAGCCAGAACCACCACACCGGGCTGGTTAATGTGGTGGCGATGATAAACGCCCAAGACTGTTTATATCCCAGCAGCGTGCTCCAACGGATGCGGTGCTGCCGTTCCGGAGGATCACTTCGGATATACGCCAGTTCTTCAGCGGATAATTTCGGATTCCTATCCGGTTCCTTGTACCGCAAAAGCCACCAGACGACCCACACAATACCCACCAGCCCCGCCGTGATAAAACCCGCGCGCCATCCAAATGTTTTGGCGGTCAGTCCCACAATAATAGGAGCCGCTACCACGCCCAGACTCGTGCCGGCATTAAAAATACCGGTGGTCAGCGCCCGCTCCTTTTTGGGAAACCATTGGCCCACAGCCTTGATTGCGCCGGGAAAATTGGCGCCCTGCGCTACACCCATGATTCCTTGTATCACCATGTAGCCCGCGACAGTTGTGGCAAAGGCCATGCCCATTTCCGCGCCGCTGAAGATAACCACCGTCAGCGCGAAGCCCAGCCAAACCCCCGCCGCGTCCATGAACCAGCCGCACAAAGCGTAACCGATGGCGTAGGTTGCGCTGAAGACCGCCATGATGTTGCCGTAATCCACCTGCGTGAAGTGCAGATTATGGATCAGATTCGGCTCCATAAGCGAAATCATGAACCGATCCATATAGTTGATCGTGGTAATTAGAAAAAGCCCCACGCAGATCGCCCAGCGGTAACCGCGCCAGTGAAAGCCTCCGGCTTGCCTTAAATCCGGCAGAGGTGCTTGTGAATCAGACATCGTGTCCTCCGTAATTTTTGCGTACAACCTTCCACCGCCTAAACGTGTGCAGACGGTATTTCCACGCGCGCCATCGCGCCAGGACGGGGGACAATAATAACCAGCCGCGTGGCCCACGGGAAGCGCACAAAAAATAAAAATTCTAAAGCTTTTTTCAATGGCAGCGGCCTATCTGTGCGCACAATTCGAATTGCCCGCTAAAACAAACTGGCGGGACGACGGGGCAGATAACTGCTGGCGGTAGGATTTGCCAGAGGGGAAACTGCATCCCATAAAAAGGCCCCGTAAAAACAGAAGCATATAAATCGCGCGTGCATTGGCGATTCGCTCAACTTTAGTCCGCATTGAGCCGAAAATTATGGTGGATCATTGAACTGTCCGGACGCCGATTCAGTCCCTGTTCAGTGGGCCGCAAAATGTTTCCGGAGCCAGTACGCTTTGAAAATTGGCCGATAGTTGATTCATCAGGAGATGTACAATGGATACTGTTTCACAAATGGAACTGGTGCGCGAAGTCGTGCGAAACGGCGTAATTGAAGTTCTGGCGTGTCCGGAAAGCGGAACGCGCAATGCTCTGGTGCTGGAAGAGACGTATGATCCCCGTGGCCATGTTCCCCCGCATTACCATGACTGTGAGGAAATCCTCGTATTTTTAGAAGGTGAGGGCATTGTTTTTATTGGCCAGGACCCACGGAGCGTAGCGGCCGGAACTACCGTGGTCGTGCCGCCGGGCAAGCCGCATTGCCTATATAATACCGGCCTGGGGCGGCTGCATCTGCTGGTATTTCATCCCAAGGCTAACCCGGAATATCATTTTGTGCCCGGCCTGTTTACCGACGAGACCAACTGCTCTAAAAGCCCTGAGGAACTCCTGGCAAAGGCGATGTAATTCATCGCTGGTCACGGCGGGAAAGCAGCGATTCATGCCGTTGTTTTGCCAGTTGCAGAAATTCCAGAACCGCCTGCTGATCCTCGCGGCGAATAGCCAATTGAAGTTTCCGCAGCGATTGTATAGCCACATTTAAATTTCTATTGACTTCCACACGATTGGTCAAAAATATATCAGTCCACATGGCCGGATCACCGGACGCCACGCGCGTGGTATCTACAAACCCGCCGGCAATGGCCAAACCCGCATCCTCATTGCGCCCGGCCACCAGTGCGGCCATACATGCCGCGGCGTGGGGAATGTGACTGATCAGGGCCACCCATTGATCATGCTGCTGGGCATCCAATTGGTGCGTCCGCATTGCCATGGCCTGCCAGAACTGCTCAATTTTTTTCGTGGCTGCGGACACCCGGCTGCCGGTAAACGCGCCGCGACCGCGCAGTTTCGGCGGGCAGATCAGACAGAGGGCATCGCGATATAAATCCGCACGGGCATTTTCCGGGCCGCGCTTTTCGGAACCTGTCATGGGGTGAGAACCAATGAAATCAACCGCGCCGGGCAGTAATTTCCCAGCCCACTTCATCACCTGTTGCTTGGTTGAGCCGACATCCGTCACTAAGGTCCCGGGTTTTAACACCGGCGCTATGGCCGCCAGCAGAGCCGGAAACTGTCCCACATTGGACGCCAGAATAACCAGATCGCTTTCGGGTACCGCCGCTTCCGGATCGGTAAACGCCTGATCGATGGCACCCATTTCCAAAGCTTTTTGATTGGACGGCGACCCGACTCTACCCACCCCATACACGCGAGCGGCCAACCCATGGCGTTTAATCGCCAAGCCCAATGAAGCGCCCAGCAAACCTACGCCGAGGATAGTAGCACATTGAAATTGCGGTTCCTGCATGGGTAGGAAGTGTATACGAAGTCGCGCAGGAACTCTACAAAAAGTCGCGGATAACGGCCGCAGCTTGGTTTGCTGGCCGGCCGACCAGCCGAAATTGCATCACAGAATATTATTTTTCCGGATGTAAACCATATAAGGCTGCAAATGATGACCGGGACACTCCGTGGCGACCAGTTCTCGGTGGGTATAGCAATGATAAATGGGAATGCTGTAAAGCCGGCGCAACAGGGCACCAAAACGCAGAATGGTCTGACGTTGTTGCACCGTGGGTTCCTGCAGCATGAAATTACCGATGGAGGCTACGCCGATGTTATGCGCATTCCAGATATACCGCCCGTGCACCGGTCGCGTGGGGGAATTGCGATATTGTACATACTCCATGAGCCAATGGGGCGGCGCAAAACCGTCGCGGACATGTTCGCCACGATATTGCAAATCACGCAACTGCCACACCCGCCCCATCCGGTCGATGCCAAAATGGTAGGCAATATCTTCAAATCCGACACGGCGCTCGTACTCGCGTATGAGTTCCCAGTACTGGGCGGTCTGTTCTAACGAGTCAAAAAAAATCGGGTGCGGATCCCCGGTGTGATGAAAGGTAATCAGATGCACGCCGGCCATCGGCTGAATGGTTCGCATATTGGGTCCCGCGGTGGTCCAGGCGCTACGCGGGATAATGCCAAACGCGCCCACTGGCACAATTTTATGGGCCGGCACCGGCGGATGATAAACCACGGTTGGCTTAAAATTAGCAGGCGGAGCATATCCCGTATCCATGCGGCCGGGGACCATATTCGCATCTGGTGGCAGGACGCCGCTGGGCAGGTAACTGATGCTGCTACTGGATTTCGGCGGCGTGGCAGCACAACCAGCTAATGTTGCGGCGGCGGCCGTGCCGACCACACCAGCCAGCAAGCGTCGCCGGGATAGCTTGGGGGGAAAATCGGGAAATAATACCGGGGGTAAGTTGTTCAGGTCCATGGTTAGCACTCCGTCTTAACAGCAGGAAATTCCATTTCCCGTTCAAAAAGCTGCTTTTATTCTGTATTTACACGATCTTGCTCTAAGGCCACCATGACCCATAGGTCTAGTACGCAGGCACCGGCTCGCAAGTTCAACCGGATTCTACAAAAAACGGGTGAAAAATGAAATTCCACAATCACCGCGCGCAGTAACCTATACCAGTGACGCTAAAAACAACAATAACGCCGCAACTCTCACGTTATCGGCATACCGGTTATGGGCCTTGAGAAAAAATGCGGAAAATATTCGAAGAGCCTGGCGGAGTAATGGCCCGGATTGGGACTACCCGGGCAGTCTCGTGGAACTCCGGATTATGTCCGATCCGCATGATTCGCGTTACATAACGTCAAAATCAGGGCGGGGACGGCTGGGGGTCCGCCTCAAGGCGTTGTTGCGTGTATCCGCGGAAAAAAATATCGGGTTATGCAGCGCTTCACGTTCCTTTCATGCAGGAATGTTACTTTGAGTCTATGCAGAATGAATGGTTCGATCTGCGATCGTTTCAGGAGCGTCATTATGCATCGCAAAATGTTTCTTATCTTCGGGATTGTTGGCTTGAGTTTAATGGCCACTGGTTCGCTGCCGGCGCGGGCTAATGCGACGGACGGTGGGGCATCCGAAGTTACGAGGGCCCAATTGCCTACAGCCGTTGCCAAGACGCCGACGCAGGAAGCCGCAGGTGGGCAAGTGGAGCAAATTGATATAACCCCCGGCGACAATCAAGCCGCGTATGAAGCCAACGTGGTGATTAACAAAATGCCTTACGAAATTAAAATCGCCCTGGACGGCACGCGGCTGGAAAAACACGTGGATTACCTGAACTCGACCATGAACCAGTCGTCCGCCCCCGCGCAGGGCACGATTAAGCAGGTGATGAGAAATGGCAGCGCTTCTGATATTGGTGAGCAACTCTTTTACGAGATAGGGGTCGCGGTCAGGTGGCTTAGCATTATTACCGCAGTTATTCTCCTATTCATTTTCTGTAAGGCTTGCGGCGTGTTCAGTGGAAAGTCCCTGGGGGGCGCGACAGGGGGCAGGAATATCGACAATTTCTCAAGCAACTTTCCACGAACGCCGGTAAGCGAGGGCGAAGCAGGCCTTCCCGGGAACGGGTACCGGTAACGCGGGCGGCCGGGTATTTCAACGGCTTACGCTTCTGGCAGCCGGCCGGAGGGCGAAGGGCATAAGTTGGTCCATCGGGGCTGACACTGCGGTAATCACGGCGACAACAGTATACCGCCGATTGCCAAAGCATCCTCCCCTCCCGAAGCGGGGCCGGTCCGTGGCGCTATGGACCGGCCCCGCCTGTTTTTTTATTTCAGGGGCATCAACATGGGGTGTTTAGTGGGGCCGGATGGTCGGCATCGTCGTGAAGAGTTGTTATCTTGGATCGATTCCATACTTTATACTGGCTTTTTCCGGCGTAGGCTTCCCGGGTAGTGTTGGCAGGTGCGTTCATGCGGGTATTGGTGGTTGAAGATTTTAAGACGCTGCGGGAATCCATCGCACAGGCTCTGCGCGAGCAGAACTACGTGGTCAATGAAGCCGGCGACGGGCGGCTGGCATTATGGCACTTGCAGAGCGGCCATATTGATGTGGTCATTTTGGATTTAATGATGCCGGGCGTCGATGGCTTCCAGGTGCTCAAGGCCATGGAACGCATGAAAGCCCGACCTGCGGCATTGATTCTCACAGCTCGCGATACCGTGGATGACCGGGTAAAAGGGCTGGACGCGGGCGCGGATGATTATCTCACCAAGCCGTTTGCCCTGGAGGAAATGCTGGCCCGGGTCCGAGCATTAACGCGACGGCGCTATAAAGTTGCCTCATCGCGGCTAACGATCGGAACCTTGGCGATCGACCTTAACGCCCGGCGGGTTTTTCGGGCCGGGACGGAAATTGAATTAAGCGCCCGGGAATATGCCATATTGGAGTATCTGGCCATGCGGCAGGGAGAAATTGTCTCACGCAGTGAAATCTGGGAGCATGTGCATTGCGATGATTCGCCGCCGGAAAGTAATGTCGTAGACGTATTTGTAAGCCTGCTGCGCAAAAAAATTGACGCGGATTCGCTTCAACGACTGATTCACACGCGGCGCGGACAGGGCTATATGCTTGGGCCGGGAGCTTGATGCGGTCTATCCGATTACAATTAACGCTCTGGTGCGGAGCGGCCATCGCGCTAATGCTGGCGGTGCTGGGCGTAAGTTTGTATCTAACGCTGCAACATTCCTTGGAATCCCATTTCAACGCCTCCCTTGCGGCCCGCGCCACGTTGCTGGTGGATACGCTGGATTGGGACCCACACCGCGGATTCCATGTCACTTCCGATTTTACCCCCGTCTCCGACGGTAGCGTCCAGGGTACCCCCCGCTATTTTCAGATTTGGAGCCTGCGGGGAAAATCGGTGCTCCATCCGGCCTCCCTGGGCAGACGTGATTTAAAATTCCTGACGTCACCCGGGGATACGGGGCGGTTGGCATCTATTACCTTGCCGGATAATCACGCCGGAAGAGAATTGGTGATCCGCTTTCGCGAGGGAAATAGTGATGATCAGGAGCAGGGGCATCACCATGACGGCCCCGGCCACACGGGCGATAGCCGCAACAACCGAACTGCCGACACCGCACAGGCCGAACATATTGGACAAGATTATATTCTCGCCGTTGCCCGCCCCACCGATGAACTGGACACTGCACTTTCCAGCATCGCCTGGTCGCTGGCGGTTTACTGTTCTCTGGCCACGTTGTGTTCGGCGGCTCTCATTGCGTGGCTTTTAAACCGTGGATTGCGTCCGGTGAATACGATTGCCCAGCAGATTGCGGGCGTTGGTGCCGCGCACCTGAAAGATCGCATCAGCTCGGAAAATATTCCGCGCGAACTGATTCCCATTGTGGATCGTCTAAATAAGTTGCTGGAGCGTGTGGAAGCGGCGGTGATCCGTGAAAAGGCGCTCACGGCTGATATGGCCCATGAGCTGCGCACGCCCCTGGCGGCCCTGCGCACCGGTGCAGAACTGGCTTTAACCCGCTTGCGCAGCAGCGAAGAGTATCAGCGAACCTTGCGGCAGTCGCTGGATATCAGCATTCAGATGCAGGAGATGGTGGAAAACCTGCTGACCCTGGCCCGGCTGGAAGCGGGGGCTTGGGCGCAGGTGTCGGCAAATTGTCGGCTGGATCAAATAACTCAGCAGCAGTTGCAGAGCTGTACAGCGCGAATTAATTCGCGTGCCGTGACGTTAGATAGTAGTGGTATTTCTCCGGAGGTGGTTTCAGCTCCGCCGGAGTTACTGCTGCTGGTGCTCCGCAATGTGCTGGACAATGCGGTCAGTTATGTCAATGACGGGGGCACGATTCGCGTGGGGCTGAAAAGTGACTCTGATGCAGTAATATTAACGGTGGCTAACACCGGCAGCGCGATTTCCGTGCGGCAGTCGCGGCAGATATTTGAACGGTTTTGGCGCGGTGATGATTCCCGCACGGATCAGGGGCGGCACAGCGGATTGGGATTATCCATTGTGCAGAATATCATGCGGCAAATCGGCGGCAGGGTGATCGTTGAATCCTCCGTCGGCGAGTGGTTTACGATTGTGTTGTTATTTCCAAAGCATGGAGGCGATGGATCGCATGATATTCCGAGGTATGAATGCCTATAGACAGGCACGGCCACACCGGCTGAATCAAAAAATCCGTACCGCGTGTATCGGCAAATGCACCGTGCGCGAGGTTTTCAGGCGGATGGTTTCCGCCCGGCGGAAGCGGGAGATAAGGGGCTTCAGCGAGCTGGTTCTTTCGGGCTTTCTACTGTTGGCGGGCTGTCAAAGTTATCATTCTATGCCGCTGACGGAGGCGCGGGTCAATCAGGCATTGAAAGTTCCGGTATGGAAGCAGTTGCGCATTTCCGCCCAACGCATTCGCGGCATCGGCCTGCCGCCGCTGCCGCTGCGGCCGACTGGTGGCATCACGCCCAATGAGGCGGCGGTCATAGCCGTGATACTCAATCCATCGTTGCGTGCAACGCGGGATCAGCGGCATGAAGCGGCAGCGCAGGTTATTCAGGCCGGCATTTTACCGAACCCGCAAGTGTCGGAATCAACGGCGCTGGTGACCGGGGGGTATCGTACCGGGACATTTACAGGTTATGGTCTTGGTGTGAGTTGGGATGTCACACGATTAATTGATCATGATGCCCGCGTTGCCTCAGCCCGATATCACCGTGGCCAAGTGGATCTGGATGTGGCCTGGCAGGAATGGCAAACGGCGCAGGCGGCCCGGCTGGCGGTTTATAATCTCGCGGCGACCGAGGCACAATTGCATCAGGCCCACCTGGCGCAAAGCGAGTTGCAAACCAATGAACACGTAGTCCAGAAAGCGTACAATGCAAGCCTTAATACCATCTTGGATTTAAGCGCGGCTCGTGCCGCAAGCCAACAGGCGCAAGCACTGGTGGAATCTTTAACACAAAAACGTGACCAAAATCTCAATCGCCTGCGGATGGTTATGGGCCTGCCGATTGATGCACCCATTCGATTAAGCCGCACGATTCGGTTTCCCGCACGCATTGCCTTACCATCGGAGCGGGCCATTTTAAAAGATTTGCCGCGACTACGGCTGGATCTGGTGGCGTTAAAACTGGGATATCAAAGCCAGCAGGAGACGCTGCGGGCGGCGGTGCTGCGGCAATTTCCGCGGTTAAGTCTGGGGTTTCAGCAGGCCAGCGACACCACCAATGTGCATACCACCGGCTTCGGCGTCACGATTGACCTGCCGATCTTCGATCGCAATCAGGGGAATATTGCCATTGACAAAGCGACGCGCAAGCTCCTCTATGACAGCTATATTGCCCGCGAATTTACCGCCCGTTCCGCGGTGGCCCTGGCCTATTCCGATATTCATGCGTTAGGGGCACAAATTGCGGCCAGCGATGCGGCGGTAAAAAGTCTGGCGAAGCTTGTGCAAACCTATCAACAGGCGCTGAAGTTCGGCAATGTTGATATTGTCAGCTACTACACGGAAGTGGATCAGTTAATTCAAAAACGCATCAATGTGATTCAGCTTAAAAACCAGCTTGAACGTAATCGCATTGCACTGGCTCTGGCCGCCGGCACGTATGTGCCGGAAATGCGATCCAAGCGGATACCTGTGCAACAAGGAGCGACCACACCATGACTCGAAGCATGAAACGGATAACTTGGGCAGTGGTGCTGCTTTCGGCACTGGGGACCAGCGTTGCCGTCTGGCACCAGACAGGCCCGAGGGCGACTGCGGCAAGTACCGCGGTCGCCGGCACCGGCCAGGCCGTTCCACCGGTGACTGCCTATGTCAAAACCGTGCCGGTCCGCAGGCAAAGCATTTCCGCTTCGGTCGTGGCTTATGGCACAGTCGTGGCGCGGGCCAGTTCAATTCGCAATGTGGCGGTTCCATTTAATGCGCAGGTGCTCCGCATTCTGGTTGCCGGGGGGCAGTACGTCAGAAAAAACGAACCTCTGCTGCAACTGGAATCAACGAATTCCGAACTGCTGCGGCTGGCGCAGGCCCAGAGTTCGGCGCTTTCCGCGGAGGAGCAACTATCGGAAGTAAAACAAAAATTTGCCCTGCATCTGGCTACCCGGCAAAGCCTGCTGGCGGCCCGGCAGGCACTGAAACTGGCGCAACTGAATTTGACAAATCTGAAAACGCTGGGGATCGGCGGCCCGCGTTTAATAAAAGCCCCCGCCCGTGGCGTGGTAGCGAAGATACTTTCAGGACCGGGACAGATTGTTTTACCCGGCGCGCCCCTTTTACAACTGGTGTCCTCCCGCAATATTGAAGTCCAGTTAGGCTTGGAACCGGAGGACTCCATAAAAGTGCGGCGCGGGCAAGCTGTAGCGCTGACGCCGGTAGGCGAACCGGCAACGCGCCAGATTCTGGGCAGTATTTCCTTAATTACGCAGCGCGTCAATCCGCTGACTCGGCTGGTGGATGTGTTTGTCACGCCTCGTATGCACTCGGGGCTGCTGCTGGGGCAATATGTGGAAGGAAAATTGATTATCGCAAAGGCTACGGGACTGGTGGTTCCACGCGCGGCGGTGCTGCCGGCGGGGAATGCGCAGGAATTATTCACCGTGCACAATGGCCGGGCGGTATTGCATCTGGTGCATATTGGTTTAACCAATACGCGCTATGTGCAACTGCTCAACAGCAATGTGATGGCAGGGGATCAGGCGGTGATTGTGGGGAATGCGGAATTAACCAACGGGATGGCCGTTACAGGGACTTTTAAGCCATGAATTTTAATCAATGGATCCATAAGCACACACGATCGGTGCTGTTTATCATGCTGGTTTTGGCATTGGGCGGTGCGTTGGCCGCTCTGGGGCTGCCGGTGTCGCTATTTCCGCGGGTAAGCTTTCCGCGCATTGAAGTCTCGGTGGATTCCGGCGAACAACCGGCCCAACGGATGGCCGTGTCTGTAACTTATCCGGTGGAACAAGCGGTGCGGTCCATCCCCGGCGTGCTAGCGGTTCAAGCCCGTACCGGCCGCGGCTCATGTGAACTGAAAATCGGCTTCGCCTGGGGTTCCAACATGGCTCAGGCATTGCTGGAAGTGGACTCGCAGATTAACGGCATCCTGCCCAGACTGCCCGCCGAAACGAGCTTTCGCGCCAAACGCATGGACACCACCAACTTTCCAGTATTGGGATACAGCCTGACCTCCTCCACGGTATCGCCCAGCCGCCTGCGTACGATTGCTAAATATCAGATTGAACCGGTGATTTCCACGGTGCGCGGCGTAGCGCGGGTGCAGGTACAGGGCGGCGCGACGCCGGAATATCACGTCATTGTTGATCCGGCTCGCCTGCAGGCATTTAACATGACGCTGGCGGATGTTTCCCAAGCCCTTGGCGCGGCCAACGTATTAAGTGCGGTGGGGAAATTTGAAGATCATGACAAACTTTATCTGATTATTTCCAACACCAGCTATCGCAGCATCCGCCAGATTCAACAGGTGGTGCTGCGCACGGGTGCCAACGGGCTGGTTCGACTGGGTGACGTCGCCACCGTTAAGCTTTCCACAAAGCCTCAGTGGACGCGTGTGGACGCCGACGGACACCCGGCCGTGCTCTTACAGGTTTTTCAGCAACCGGGCGGCAATACAGTGCGAATTGCCGCGGATATCAAAAGCAAAATCGACAGTTTTAAGAAGAATCTTCCAGCAGGCATCACGATGGCCACCTGGTACAATCAAAGTCAGCTTATTCTGGCGTCTGCGGCATCTGTGCGGGATGCGGTCATCATTGGAATCATTCTTGCGGTTGTGGTACTGCTGCTATTTTTGCGCAACTGGAAAATTACGTTGATCGCCGCGCTGGTGGTACCGGCGGTGTTAAGTTCCACCATTCTTCTTTTGTATCTGTTCCACATGACGTTCAACATCATGACGCTGGGCGGTATGGCGGCGGCGGTGGGGTTGATTATTGATGACGCCATTGTGATGGTGGAACACATTGTGCGGCGCACCCGCGGAGCCACTGGCGAGATGCGCGGGCGGGTCATCAAAGCGACACGGGAATTTACCGGCCCGCTGGCCGGATCATCTACGTCTACGATGATTATTTTCGCGCCGCTGGCCTTTCTTTCCGGCGTCACGGGGGCGTTTTTTAAAGCATTGTCGTTGACCATGGCGGCGAGCCTGCTGATTTCTTTTTTTATGGCCTGGCTGGCGGTTCCGGTGCTGGCCGCGGGTTTTCTCAATCAACGGGATGCCAATCAACCCGAAGGCGGGCGAATCACCGCCTATCTTCATCGCCTTTATGGTTGGATCATGGTACGGATTCTGCGAGCACCGGCATTGGTGCTGGTCGTGCTTATTCCCATTCTGGTCTTGGGGTTTGTCGCCTATAAGAACGTCGGAAGTGGTTTTATGCCCCACATGGATGAAGGGGGTTTTATTCTCAACTACGTAGCTAATCCAGGCACATCCCCCACCGAAACCAATCGGCTGCTGCTGGAAGTTGAGAAAATAATTCTCGCTAATAAATATGTCGATACATTTTCCCGCCGAACCGGATTACAACTCGGCGGCGGCACCACACGATCCTACACCGGTGATTTTTTTATCCGCCTGAAGGGATTCCCCAGACCACCCATTGAGCAGATTATGACCGCTATTCGCCGACGAATCCGCCAGCGGGTGCCGGGGCTGAAAATTGACACCGCCCAGATGATGCAGGACCTCATCGGGGATCTGACCGCGGTACCGCAGCCCATTGAAATAAAAATTTTCTCGGACAGCGGCCCCCTGCTCGATGCACAAGCCCTGAAAGTGAAACGGGCCATATCCTCGATTGCGGGCGTGGTGGAAGTACGCAGCGGTATTCAGATCGCGGGCGATGCGCTGCAGATCCGTGTGAATCGCATAAAGGCCGCCCTGCAGGGGATGACCGCCGGCGCTATTACCACCGCATTAAATCAGTATCTTTCCGGCACGGTGACCACACGAATTCAACGCGGGCCGCAGATGATTGGCGTGCGTGTGTGGGTTCCCCAGGCCGACCGCGCCACAGAACAGGATATCGACGATCTGCTGTTGCGAGCGCCCGATGGACATTTATTTCCGCTAAAAGATGTGGCGTCGATTGAAACGCTTACCGGGCAGCAGGAGATTTTCAGCGATAATCTCAAACGCATGATCGCCGTTACCGCCCGCATCAACGGCCGTGATATGGGTTCGACAGTTGCAGCGGTGCAACAGGTGCTCAATAAACCCGGCATGTTTCCCCACGGTATGTATTATGCGATGGGTGGATTGTACAAACAACAGCAAATCGCATTTAGGGGCCTGTTGGTGGTGATGGTCGCGGCGGTTTTGCTGGTCTTCCTGGTGCTGCTATTTCTTTATGAACATTTCCGCGTGGCTCTGGCCATGCTGTCGATTCCGATCTTGGCGCTATGCTGCGTATTTGTCGGCCTATGGATTACGCATACAGAGCTTAATGTTTCTTCCATGATGGGCATGACCATGGTGGTGGGAATTGTGACGGAAGTCGGAATATTTTATTACTCGGAATACAACGATATGAGCGATGACACGGCGGTGCTTAAACGCCTGATTGACGCCGGTAAGAACCGCATGAGACCGATCGCCATGACCACGATTGCCGCGATCCTGGCTCTTTTGCCCCTGGCCTTGGGCATGGGCCAGGGATCACAAATGCAACAGCCGCTGGCTATCGCGATTATCACCGGCTTGTGTGTGCAACTGCCGCTGACGCTGGTGATTCTGCCAGCGTTATTGGGAATTGTACACCGCGTAAAAGTAGGCCGGCCCGTGGTGTAAGTAATTAGAATCGCGCGTCGAGGCTGACCATGACATACGCCGCATTGGCAATTTGCGCCACCGCCTGTTCGTCCCGCGCATCAAAGCCCTGGCTGAAGGCCTGATTAAAGGCGTACCCGGCACCACAATTAACATTCACATCGCGATGCAGCGTAAAGAGTTTGAGGCCGGCTTGCAGCCGACACTGCGTGAAAAACAAGCGCTGATCTGATTGATAGCTACTGACATGAAACGCCCAGGAGTCACTTTCAAATTCGGTGTACGCCGCAAGCCCATGCAGGATCGTGTAGTCCACTTCGGCCGTGCCGGTGTCAATCGGGAAGTAATTTATTTTCAGCCACAGCCGGGGCAGGACGTTCCAGTTTATGGATTCGTAGGGAAATCCAAAGGCATACTCCAGGCCCTTCTGATGGTGCTGCACTTCCACCGAAGGCAAGGGAACATCGGGCATGAACTGCCGATTGCCGCTGTAATCCAAAGCCAGATCCAGTTCGGTATTTTTCGACAACTTATGCTGCACCGTAACACGTGCCATGCCGTAAATCGCACTCGGGTCATTAAACGGCGCATTGCCCGCGTATCCCGCACCCAGCGCGACGCCCACCCCCCACTGGCCAAATTGCCCGATGGGCGTTCCTACGGATACAGACTCATCATTGAGTTGCCGCGGCAACAGTGCCGTGCTCGTGCCCAGGCCGATATACGTTGAATCATAGGCCACCGTGGGGCTGTAGCGACCGGTGTCGGCAAGTCGCAATCGGCCGGAAAAATTTAGCATGCTGATTTGTGCAGGCGAAGAGTCATTACGTATCCACGACTTATTTTCTATGAATCCTTCATTCAAGGACTGCATATTTTCTCCAGGCAGCCAGGACTGCTGTGCCAGATATTGCGTATCGCCGGCCTGACATATTCCCGTTGCGGCCGCCGCAAGCAGGATAGCAAGGCTCCAACTCGCGTGCCGGTACGATCCAGCGGAAAATTTCATGAAGCACTCCTGTTTGAGCTTACCGGTGTACAGACCGTTCCGAGCCGTGCCGGAGAATTAATAAAATTAAAAAGTGTCCCCTGGATTTTTGCAACCAAGTTGCGGCAGCAGGCCGTTAGTTGAACCGCTGGTCCAGCGCCTCGAGCACATCGCACCGGGGCGGCAACCTGGCCATTAGAGCAGTCCGGCGGTTTCATCGATTCCAAACATCAGATTCATATTTTCAATGGCCTGTCCCGCGGCCCCTTTGACCATATTGTCAATGGCACACAGCACCACAAACCGCCCGTTGTAAAATTTCACAGAAATATCGGCGAAATTGGTATGGGCGACATATTTTGTGCTCGGCAGATTATTCATCCGCATCCGCACGAACGGCTTGCCACGATAAGCATGGTCATACGCGGCCAGCGCGTCATCGAGCTTCGCGCCGGGCTTGGCTTTGAGATAGATGGTTTCCAAGATTCCGCGATCTATGGGAATCAAGTGCGGCACAAACAGCATGTGTACAGCGTGGCCCGAAATGGCTTCAAGTGTCTGCTGAATTTCCGGTGCATGACGATGCGAGGCAATGCCGTAGGGTTCAAAGGTTTCGTTGCGTTCAGGAAAATGATGCGACTGCGATGGCGTACGGCCAGCCCCGGAAATGCCGGAGGCCGCATTAATAATAATATCTGTTGGTTCTACCAGCCCGGCTTGCAACAAGGGCGCAATGCCCAGGGCAGCCGCGGTGGGGTAACATCCCGGATTACTGACGAAGGACGCTGTTTTAATTTCCGCGGAAAAAAACTCCGGCAAGCCATAAACCGCCGCCCCCAGATTTTTTGCATCAATATGGGCGTGCTTGTACCACTTTTCATATAACGCGGCATCTTTAAGCCGATAATCCGCTGATAAATCAATGACCTTCAGGCCAGCGTCCAGCAGCGGCGGAACGTGCTGCATGGCCGCGACATGTGGTAAGCACAAAAACGCCACATCCGCAGCCTGTTTAATGGCGTCCGCGTCAAACGGCGCTATGGGCAGATGGATGCGGCCCAGGAGTTCCGGAAATAGTTCACTGATCGGTTGTTCCTGCTGCCGGCTGGCAAGGTACGTGATTTTCGCAACCGGGTGCTTAAGCAACCAGCGTATGGTCTCCAAGGATGTGTAACCGGTAGCGCCTATAATGGCAACACGAATCTGTTTCATGACTCACTGCGTTCCTCAGCCGGGCACCCAGCGGCCCGAATCGGGCATTATATCGTATTAGTTGCCGCGCTGATATACCCTTACATAATCGACCTCGTGCATTAGCCGTCATCGCAAGGACATGGTACTGTAGAATACGGGAAATTCCTGCTGGAGCTTACGTACCGCTTGACCATTGAACATCTGATTATGCAAATTGCCGTGATCCTGTTGGCGGCACGTTTTTGCGGTGCGCTATTGCGGCTGTTGGGGCAACCGGAAGTCATTGGAGAAATGATCGGCGGCCTGATTATTGGGCCTTCCGCGCTGGGGCTGCTGGCCCACGGAGCCTATTTTCATTGGCTGTTTCCGGCTAAAGGAATGCAGTTTCTGAACCTGCTTGCCCAACTGGGCGTCATGTTTTTTATGTTTATCGTGGGCTTGGAACTGGACCTGGCTCGCGTGCGGGGCAAAGGGGCCAGTGTCGTTGCCACCGGTTTAGTCAGTCTCCTGGGTCCTTTTGCGGCAGGATTGCTTATTGCGTGGCTGATGCTCAAGCACCCCGCTCTGGTGGGACATGTAAAATCGCCGGCGGCCTTTATCCTGATGGCCGCACTGGCGATGGGGATGACCGCGTTTCCGGTTTTGGCCCGAATCATCAATGAGCAGAATCTGAAAGACACCGAGGTCGGGGCATTTGTTATCACCACGGGGGCCGTGCTGGATGTATCCGGATGGTGCCTGCTGGCGGTCGTGTATGATCTGGCGAAAGTGCAACTTTCCGGCAACGGCGATATATTATCCTCGGTGGGATTGGGAATAAAAACGGCGGTTCTCGCCGGGGCCTATATTGTTGTGATGATGTTTTTTGTGCGCCGATTTCTCTGGCGTTTTGAGTCGCACTTTGAACTTCGCGGTCATGTGACCCGCGATGTGCTGGCGCTGACATTTTTTCTTCTCCTGGTCAGCAGCCTGGTGACAACGGCGCTGGGTATCAACGGCATATTCGGGGCCTTCATGCTGGGGCTGGTGTTTCCTTCGAGCGAAAATTTCGTGCGCCATATTTCCAGCAAGCTTGAAGATATTACTTTGCTGCTGCTGCTTCCGATATTTTTTGCCAGCGTCGGCATGCACATCAATATCACACAACTGCATTCGCTGGCCGTCTGGAAAAGCTGGGGATATCTGATCGCAGTTCTGATGCTGGCGAAATTTTTCTTCAGCAGCGTAACGGCCAAAATCACCGGTTCAAGCTGGAGCGCCGCAGGCTTAACCGGTCTGCTGATGAATACCCACGGCGTGGTGGAACTTGTGGTGCTGAGTCTGGCGTGGCAAATGGGGGCGATCAGTTCAAGAACCTTAACGGTGCTGGTGCTGGCGTTTCTGGCTATTACCACCATAGCCTCAATTTTGCTGCGCGTGGCACGACTGCCCATGCGTCGCCGATCGCAGGCCGACATCGCCGCTACCGAAACGCCAAAAGATGAAGCCCCGAAACTCCATATTCTGGCATCACTTTCCCAAACCGGCACAGTGAGAGGGTTAATACACGTATCGCACGCTCTATTGGGGGGCGAACCGGGGCGCATTACCGCACTTTTGCTGCGCCAGCCTGCGGAATCATCTATCGTTAGTGATACCGCGAAGGCCGACGAGTTCGATCCTATTACCCTTGCCGCTGCGGAAGCGAAAACTCTGAATTTTGAACTCACAACCCTTTCGCCGCCCAGCATGCACATTGCACGGGATATCTGCAAAGTTATTGAACATCAACAGGTGGATTGGACCGTGCTGGGTGCCCATCAGGGAATCGTCAATACGTCCGTGCTCGGCGGCGTGGTGGACCATGTGCTGAAACACAGCAGCAAGAATGTGGCCATTCTCATCAACAAACGCCTGACCACCCTTCGCCGGGTGCTCGTACCTTATCTCGGTGAAGCGCAGGATGCCGGTGCCCTGCTGGCAGCGCAGAGAATCAGTAAAAATGCCGATGTGGAAATCACCATCCTGCATGTTGTGAAACCCAAACGCCCTAATGACGCGGAACCTTTAGGGGTCAAGGAGCTGGTGGATCGATTTTTGCCCGGAACCGATGGCGGCAATCAAATCCGCATGACCGTCATTGAAACCGATACGCCAGTTTCCGCCGTCAGCGAGTGCTCCCGCGATTACGATCTCATGATTCTGGGCATGTCACCGTTATGGCGATTGCGACAGCATCTGCTGGGCAGTAATCAAAGCTCTGTTGCGGTGCTTAGCACGTGCTCGGTTTTGATCGTCCATGCGGCCACGCCGGAGAAGTCCGCCGCCGATAAACCCTCCGTCTCCGCAGGCGGAGGCGAGGCCGTGAAGACTCCATAAAATCTGAGAAATAAAAACTCCGCGACATGTCGCCGCACTGACATTGACCATGGCAGAGCGGGCGGGAACTGAACTCTTCGGGAATTATTCACAGTTGCTTACAAAAAGCTTCCGCCGGCAATGGCTGCACCCTTTCGCCAGGTATAGGTCAAAATCCTACGGCGAATTACGACTTATTCTGATGGCCGGACACCGGCGTTCACCGATGGATTTTGTAGTTCCATCACGCGATACTTGACCATGGGCGCAACGCCGTATGGTCGGTCGCAACTGGAGATTTGTAATGTCCGGAAATACCCCGGCATTGGATATAAAAAACTTCCTTCCCGAAGCACGAAAAGTGCTGATGGCGGCCGGTATGCCCTCATGGCGTGCCGATGAACTGATCATGAATATTTCCCAGGAGCTTGCAATCCCGCAGCCTTCGCATCGTCCCTGCAAGGCTCGTCGCATTCTTGTGGCGGTTGATTTCAGCCCCTCGGCGGTGCGGGCCGTTGAAACGGCCATAACTTTGGCCCACGATCTGGCCGCGGAAGTTGCGGTGGTGCATGTGGTCGATGTGTCGCCCGTGTCGATTTCCGGCGGCGAACATTTAACGCCCCCGGCGCTGGACAGGCTTAAGCGGGAGGGGGAATCCCTGTGCCGGTCGGTGGTGGAAGAAGCCCAACTGGCGGCGACCGAACACTTTGTGCGGTGCGGAAATCCCGGCGGAGAAATTTTGGCGGTGGCGCAGCAGTGGCACGCGGACTTAATTATCATCGGTAGCCACGGGCGCACGACCGCGGGCAAATTTTTTCTCGGCTCTACCGTGGAAACCGTGGTGCGGGAAAGTGAATGCCCCGTCATGGCGGTGGGTCCCCAGGGGGATTGCTTCCGACGGCTAGAGCCCAATGATAAAAAAGAAAACATACTGCGAAAGGGGTGATTACTCAGACGCTAAAACCGACTGATTTTTTACATTGATCAATCAATACTCCACGGATCGTGCTTGATAGCAGTCAAAAATCACGCTCCCAAAGCGACGATTGGCCGGACCGACTCCTCGCCCCAAGCCAACGGCACAGAGAATCGGGTTGACGGTTTCCTCGCCTGGAGTGAAAATGTTTCCATACTGATGCTGCGGTGGGCATCGGAGCGTACAGAGCTTCTGGGCCGGGGGCTTTGTACAGTTGCGTGCGGAATCCGTCGAGGTGATATGGAAACACCACTGCCATCCTTCAGAAAGCCGCCATTGGTGGAGACTGCGGTCGCGCTTCAGTTTAATGCGATAAAGAATTTGAAAAACGTCCATCTGGCGATTTTTTGGCAGGCCATGCGGGCGGATTTTCCAAAGGTTTCAGACGCCCAACCACTTCCTGAGCAAACCGAAGTCTTTGGTGAGCAGGCGCTGCGTCCCCGTCTCATGCCAAGTTTCCAAATTGCGCCGGCTAGTGCGGCCGCACGGCTGGAAATGACGTCCTCTGATAATTGCACGGTGGCGCAGGTGCAGAATGGCCGCATCATTTTTAATTGGCGAAAGGGAGAAAACGCGGACTATCCCCACTGGAAAGGACTGCTGCCAAAATTTCGTGAGGCGGTAAAAACATTTAACGAGGCCTTGGCGGCGGAAAATTTAGGGCCGATATTACCTAATCAGTGGGAGGTGGTGTATGTCAACCACCTGATGCGAGGGCGAGACTGGAACAGCCCGAAAGATTGGCCCGCGATGCTACCCGGGTTGGTTGCCGAGGGAAACGGTCTTTCGGTCGGCACACTGGAATCCTTATCCTGCAGAACGCAGTCCCTGATGCCCGATAATGCAGGAAGAGTCTATGTCGAATTGCTCCATGGCTTCAATAGCCTAGATCCCGCGGCGTCAGAGATTCTGGCATTGCAGATTGCCGCGCGCGGTGGTGTGCGGGAAGGGAACATGCAGCAGGCGTATAATGGATTGGAACTTGGCCATCAGGCCGTTGTCCGTGCGTTTTGTGATTTGACGGGACATGAAGCCCACTGGAAATGGGAGCGTACAACATGAAAGGCTCGATGATGCTAATCCAGGATAACGGAATTGCGCGTGATCGCATTATCCCCGCTGGGGGCACCGCATATGCCGCAGGAATCGCGCTAACGCGGCCGCCCAATAGGGAGGCGGCCCTCTGGAAACAGGCGATCGACCAGATGCTGGCGTGGAAAAAAACAAGAATCGTGGAGAATTGCGAGGATTACCCGGCGCAGGATGTTGCCGATACTGCGATTGATTTTGCGGTAGACCAAAGCGACACTGGAACAAGTGCCCCGGACAGCATTGTACCGTCGGGCGGCGGTCGGATTGCCATGGAGTGGAATACGCCGTCTGAAACGATCATCGTAGAATTTATAGGCTTGGGCACCGCCTCGTATATCCGTTTTGACAGCGCGGGCAAGGTTGCCGCGCGGGATACCCTGCGGCGGAATCCGCAAAGCCGACGATTGCAACTTCAAGGATAGTTGCGCATGCCCGACACAAAAATTCCCGCAGTGCCATCCGGGCCTGCCAGTGCCACGGGCGTTCCAGGTGCAGAGCTGCTTTACCGACGACTGCTGCCGGGTGCCTGGTCTCGTGCCCCGACGCTCGTCATTCCACAGAGGTATTTTATGCCGCGGCCGTGGCAATCTGATGAGCGCCTCGGCGACTCAGACGGCATTTCCATTAATTGCGCATTGCTGACGGATGCCGTCACGGCGTCCCGCCGTCCGGATACCGGCGAGCGTGTTCCACTGGCGGAATTTGCGGCGTCGGATGTTTATCGCATCGGGTTGAGCGTCCGCGGTGCTCCACTTCCAAAGGATCCTAGCCACGCCGTTATACCGGAGCTTAACAGCTTGGATCGCCGCGACACAGAGAAAGAACAAAAGATGGAAGAATGGGCACTGGCATTGCGCAACTGTTCAAGACTGATCAGGCCGCAAGGGACTTGATCGCCCGATCGCATGAAAGGGCTGCGGGAAACTCTGTTCGGCAGCCCCATATGGAGCAACTGGTGCTGTTCCCGCCTGCGCAACCGTTTCACACCACTTCCCACCGGATCATAAACAGCCGTGTCCGGCTGGTTTTTTGACTCATGCGGCGATGAAGGGCTTCGATAAGCCGATCACGCTTTTCCATAATCTGATCTTCCGCTGCGAAAATTTCCTGCCGCTGTTTGCGTTTGGCCGACTCAAGGTCCCGGGATAGTCTGCTGGATCTGGTTTTATTCCCGGGTGTCGGGGCCAGGAGAGGTCATGAGTGCCGTGAAAGTGGAGGAAGATAATGACCACCAAATGACCGCACGTTCTGTCCACTGGCTGTCAACCCGTGCTTTTTATTCCGGCGTTCGCTATCATGGAATACTGTGACATCATTTAGGCGGAAATCGCCGGAATTCATGAGGAGCCGTTATGTCCGTTGGCGCAAATATTGAATCTCTTATGCGTGAAAATCGCACCTTTGCACCGGCCGCATCCTTTACCGCCAAAGCGCACATCAGTTCTCAGGAACAATATGAACGCATGTACCGCCGGTCCATTGACCATCCTCAGGAATTCTGGGCGGAGATGGCCGGCGACTTGGCTTGGCTGACCCCTTACACCCATGTTCTTGATGACAGCAAGTCCCCTTTTGTTAAATGGTTCACCGGCGGAAAAATCAATATTGCGCAAAATTGTCTGGACCGACATGTGGATGCGGGCCGGGGCGACAAACCCGCTATTCTCTGGGAGGGCGAACCCGGTGACAGTAAAACATTAACTTATCGCGAATTACTCACAGAAGTCTGCCGCTTAGCCAACGCCCTGAAATCTCATGGCGTACAGCCGGGCGATCGCGTGGCGATTTATATGCCCATGATTCCTGAAGCCGCCGTGGCGATGCTGGCGTGTGCCCGGATTGGAGCGGTACATACCGTGATTTTCGGTGGTTTTGCCGCTGAATCCCTGGGAGATCGTATGAATGATGCGCAGGCGGTGGCGTTAATCACCGCCGACGGGGGATGGCGGCGCGGAAAAATTGTCGAATTAAAAACGAATGCCGATGCGGCGCTGGCCAAAGCCCCATGCGTGCAACGTTGTATTGTGGTGAAGCGCACGGGCCAGAATATTACCATGCAGCCGGGAAGAGATGTGTGGTACGACGACTTTATCTCCGGCAGTTCCGACCATTGCCCCTCCGCCGCCCTGGACAGCGAACAGATGCTCTTTATTTTGTACACCAGCGGCACCACCGGCAAGCCCAAGGGCGTGGTGCATACCACGGCCGGCTACCTGCTGGGTGCCTATATGACATGTAAATATGTATTTGATTTAAGAAAAGAAGATATCTACTGGTGCACCGCGGATATTGGCTGGGTGACGGGCCATACCTATATGGTTTACGGCCCGCTGGCCTGCGGCGCCAGTGTGGTTATGTATGAAGGCGCGCCCAATCAACCGGATATGGACCGATTCTGGAGTATCATTGAAAAATACCGCGTCAATGTGTTTTACACCGCGCCTACAGCCATACGAGCCTTTGTAAAATGGGGTGACCAATTCCCGCAGCGCCATGATCTATCCAGCCTCCGACTGTTGGGAACGGTCGGCGAGCCAATCAACCCGGAGGCGTGGATGTGGTATCACCGCGTCATCGGTGGTGAAAAATGCCCCATTGTCGATACCTGGTGGCAGACGGAAACCGGATCCATTATGTGCACACCATTGCCGGGAATCACGCCGGGCAGGCCGGGGAGTTGTGCGATCCCAGTTTTTGGGGTGGATCTGGCTGTCGTGGATCGGGACGGGCAGGAAGTGCCGCCGGACACCGGAGGATATCTGGTGATCCGTAAACCCGTGCCGAGCATGTTGCGCACGGTGTATAGGGATGATGAGCGTTTTAAGAAACAGTATTACAGTGATATTCCCCCCTATTATTTCACCGGTGATGGCGCGCGGCGGGATAAAGACGGGTACTTCTGGGTCATGGGCCGCGTGGATGATGTCGTCAATGTTGCGGGACATCGGTTAGGCACCATGGAAGTTGAAAGCGCGCTGGTGGCCCACAGCAAAGTGGCTGAAGCGGCCGTGGTTGGCCGCCCCGATGAACTGAAGGGGCAGGCCCTGTGTGCGTTTGTCACCGTCAAGGCGGGAATTGCCACCGATGACGCCCTGAAACAGGAATTAAAAGCCTGGGTGGCCAAGGAAATTGGTGCTATTGCCCGTCCCGATGAAGTGCGTTTCACCGAGGCCTTGCCAAAAACTCGCTCCGGCAAGATCATGCGACGCCTGCTGCGGGACATCGCCGCCGGGAAACAAGCCGTGGGCGACACCAGCACGCTGGAAGACTATTCGGTTTTAGCCAAGTTGCGCGAAGACCAGGAATAAACTGGTTTCTTTGATGGCATCATAAAAATAGCCCGGCTACCTTCCGCGCTTTCGGCGGTTTTCCCTCATCCGCCTGCGGACACGCCATGAGGTGATGTCTGAAATATCCCTGCGGTTTTCCTCCCTTGGTTCATCAAAATATGGGAGAATTTTTCCATGCAACGGGTGTTGCGGATTATTCACTACTTCCTTAAACATGGCGTAATGCCGCTCCAGTCGCCTGCAATATTCGGAATCCATCAGGACCCGCCGCGTAAGAATAGCCAACAGGTCTTCGGATAAATCAGACTGCCGATTCAGTGGATCAAGAAATGTCTGTTCCGAAACTGCGGATTTTTCTCCGGGGGCCTCAAAGGCGTGGTTGATGGTCGCGACATGCCGATCCAAGCGCTTGGATACCACGTTGAACAACACCCGTCGGCAGTTGCATCCCGGCTCGGCGCAATATAATTCGAACAATGCAAATTCTTCCGCCTCTTCCTCGCGCCGGTGCCAACGACCGCCGGATTGCACGATAATACATCGTGTCTCAGCGGCACCGAGGTCTGGGTACAAAACCGTAAACATCACCATTGACATTGCCACGCTCCAAGAGTCAGATTGATTATATGAAAGCTCTCCGCTGCACGAAACCCGGAATCACAACTCCATCGCGAAATGATGAGCGGTAATGTTCATACCGTGCCGCAGATAAAAGCGATGCGACGCAAACCGCTGCACGCCGGAATCCAGAGCGACGTGTTTGCACTTTTTGTCGGCGTGCCTCCGCGACCAGCCAATCCAGCAGCAGTTTTCCGACACCTTGTGATCTCCGGTGTTCATCGGTAACCAGATCGTCCACGTAAAGTGAACATTACGGGAGAGAACCGCGGATTTCGCGGGTCACGCGGATACGAGCAGGATTGGTTTGGGGTCGCTGCGGTATGGGCGGCGGAGAAAAGTAGTTCTGATTACCATTACAATTATCAAACGGCGCTGTGAGTGACGCGTATCGAGGTCCCGGAACACAGAGGGCCAGTGTTTATCCGCGTAATCCGCGGTCTTTTTTTTACAACCTGTTTGGGCCGCATACAGCGTGCCAAAATTTAAGACTGGATCCCCCTCAATCCGCACCGCCTCCTTGCCGCGCGTTCTTGTTACGCATCCTAGTGTACTTCAGTGGCAGAACACTTGACCACTTTTATGGACGCAGCGGAATTTTGGCGTAAAATTGTGAGAATTCCAACCGCGACTGGTGTGTCGATTGATGGTCGGTGCGGTTTGTATATGCGATCCGGAGTGGAGGTTCATTCCTGGCGCGATTTTTACAACGGGTGCTTGATGCTTGTCAGCCTTATTTCTGCGATGACGCCGGATCATGTGATTGGGTGGAAAGGACAACTTCCGTGGCATGTGCCGGAAGATCTTCAGCACTTCAAACGCCTTACCACCGGCCACACTGTTTTAATGGGTCGCAAAACCTTTGACTCCCTCGGCAGGCCGCTGCCCAAGCGCCGCAATCTGATACTTAGCCGGAATATTCCATCCCCGATTCCGGCGGGCACGCAATGGTTTACTCAACTTCCAGAGGCCCTTGCCGCAGCCGAGGATTCCGGTGAACAGGAATTATTCGTTGTCGGCGGTGCGGAAATATATGCCTTGGCGATCCCTTTGGCCGATCGCATGTACATCAGCATCATAAAACTCGATACGCCGGCGATCGGCGATACTTGGTTTCCGAAATGGAATGAAGATGAATGGCGAGTAGCCGAACGGCGCGAATCAAAGGGGGTAGACTTTTTGACGTATTATCGTATTGGGAATATCCCGCTGCGCAACAGCGTCACGCCTGCCCAGAAGCCCAGCGTTTGACCAATTTCCTGGCACGGGCATAATGAACGAGGAGCGTGTCCGAGTAATCGCCGGCTACGGCTCGCTGATCGGCGCTGCGAACAGGAGTTTCACATGGCCAAGGAATATTCGCCCTTCACGCCGGGCGTGCCCGTGCCCATTGAATTTTTCGTGGATTTCTATTTGCAATCAGCGCCCCATCCGACTGCGGACTAGGCGGTGCTTCGAAGCCTTGCGATGCAGGATGCTCGCTATTATTTTAACTCGGAGATCACAATTTGATCCGAAGATTCGCCGCAATCATGCTGGTCGGCACAATCGTATTGAGTGCGATGATGCTTATGCTGGACGTCAGGGGCATGGGCCGACCCCAGCGGCCTGTCACGCGCCGATTACCGCCCTTGCCGCCGCTGCGTTATCCCATTTCCGCCCTGCCCCCCATTCGCGGGTTTTCAATGCAGTTGAATAATCCCCACGGGCTGTCCGGATATTTGCACGCCATCGCGAAGCTGCGGTCCATGGGCTGCACCTGGATTAATTTTGTTATTAACGCCCGGCAGCATGATGTTCATGCGGATAATATTCATATCGATCCGAAAGTTTCATTGACACCCCTGCAGATCCATGAGGTACTTCTGGCGGCCCATCATCTGGGTATCCATACCATGCTCATGCCCATAGTTCTTTTGAATCATGCCACCGGCAACGATTGGCGCGGCGTCATAAAACCCAAAAGCTGGAATCTCTGGTTTGCCCGCTATCGCGCCTACATTCTGGCTGCCGCCACATGGGCCCAGCAGGCCCACGTGACAATTTTCTGCGTCGGCAGTGAGTTACTTTCCACAGAACCCTTTAACACACAATGGCTCCGCATTATTCGCCTGGTGCGGCAGCGCTTTTCTGGAAAACTTACGTACAGCGCGAATTGGGACCATTATCAATATGTCCATTTCTGGCCCCAGCTTAATTACATCGGCATGAATTCCTATTACGATCTTTCCGATTCCAAGGATCCTTCCATTGCTGAAGTGGTGGCCCACTGGCAGCGCATTAAACATCGCATTTTGACATTCGCCGCACGGGAACGAAAGCCGGTGCTGTTTACCGAAATCGGTTGGGATAATCTCAACAACACATTGGCTAAGCCATGGGATTATGTTGGCACGGGCCTGATAAATCCGCACAATCAGGTCATTGCTTATCAGGCGTTTATACGAGTCTGGCGGAAATTACCCGCAAGCTCTTTTGTGGGTGCCTTTATCTGGGAATGGCTTCCCGGCTGTAAACCAACCGACTACGGAGCCTATTCACCACAAGGCGAACCCGTACTACCGCTGATCCGCCACTGGATTTCGGGCCAATAGCCCCACCGGCAGAACGCGTATGTTTTCGGGCAGATTATTTTCAAGGGTTTCTGCTAAGCCGTCGGCTTGGGCGGGTTGATCGGTGAGGATAAAGAGTGTTGAGCCGCTGCCGCTGAGGTGTACGGGGCGACCAACTAACGCTGTGATTTTATCGCGTAAGGCGCGCAGAGCGGGCGTAACGGAAAATGCGGGGGCTTCGAGATCATTGCGAATTACAGCACTAATCTCCGCGGCACTTAACTGCGATATTTCCTGCCAGAGGATCGTCTTACTATCCACGGCCGCCGGTTGATTATCAAATTCCTGATAAACATCTTTGGTGCTTGTGCCATAGGGCGGAATGATTAACACAGCAAACAAGAGGCGGCGAAATGGCAGCGGTTCGATAATTTCGCCGCGCCCGCGGCACACCGCGGATTGCCCGTAAATAAAAAACGGCACATCACTGCCCAGCGCGGCCGCAAGCTTTGACAATTCTGCCGTGGAAATGGGAATATTCCACAATTGTTTCAGGGCCAGCAAGGTGGTTGCGGCATCAGAACTTCCGCCGCCTAAACCCCCACCGGCGGGAATCAGTTTATGAAGACAAATCTGTGCATGGGCGGCCACGCCAGCGGCTCGGGCCAACGCCAGCGCGGCGCGACCCACGAGATTTTTTTCCGGCTCATTGGAAAGCTCCGCCGCCAGTCCGGAGAGTTGCAGGGTCAGCGTTTGCGCTTTGTGGAAGGTCAGCGTATCGTAAAGGGAAATGGGCACAAACCAGGATTCAATATCATGAAATCCATCAGGCCGACGGGGAAATATCCGCAAGCCCAGATTCAATTTTGCCGGGGCGCGAAATGTCAATACATCGCCGGCCGGTGTTGCCGGTGCTGCGCCCCTTTCATTAAACTGATCTGTTGCCAAATTGTTATGTACCATGTTTATAAATTCCGGATTTTCTAACGCGGGCAGCGCCTAACTTTCCAAGGCACTATCAATGGCTTTGAGTTCACCGGCTGTAAAATTGCGATTGCTAAGAGCCTGGACATTCTCCTGAATTTGCGACACCCGGCTGGCTCCAATCAGTGCGGAGGTTACGCGCGCGTCGCGGAGCACCCAGACCAGAGACATCTGGGCCAGACTCTGGCCACGCGCTAAAGCAATATCATTAAGTTTTCTGATACGACTTTGCAATTGCGGGGTAATTTTGTCCGCCTTGAGGAAGCTGTAGGATTTCGCGGCGCGCGAGTCTTCGGGAATTTCCTTAAGATATTTATTGGTTAATAAGCCTTGGGCCAACGGGCAGAATGCAATGGCTCCGACCCCATGTTCACCCAGCACATCCAGCAATTCGCTTTCAACCCAGCGTTCCAGCATGGAATAGCGGGGCTGATGAATCAGACACGGCGTACCCAGTGATTTTAAAATGGCAAATGCCTGTCGGGCCTCGGCGGGCTTGTAGTTAGACACGGCCACATAAAGCGCTTTACCTTGTCGCACGGCCGCATCCAAAGCGCCCATAGTTTCTTCCAGTGGGGTTTGGGGATCGGGGCGATGGGAATAGAAAATATCGACATAATCCAAGCCCATGCGTTGCAGGCTTTGATCAAGGCTTGCCAGCAGATACTTACGCGATCCCCAATCACCATACGGCCCGGACCACATGGTGTAGCCGGCTTTGGTGGAAATAATCAGTTCATCGCGCCACGGATGCAGGTCCTGTTGCAAGAGGCGTCCGAAGTTTTCCTCCGCTGATCCGGGCGGCGGCCCATAGTTATTGGCGAGATCAAAATGCGTGATGCCCAGGTCAAACGCACAACGCAGCATGGCCCGCTGATTTTCAAGCAGATCGACTCCCCCGAAGTTATGCCACAATCCCAAAGAAATTGCCGGCAGCTTAAGTCCGGATTTGCCGCAGCGGTTATAGACCATAGTGTCGTAGCGGTTCGAAGCCGGCACCCAGGGATTCATTTGCATAAATACTCCAAAACATTTTCGTAGGGGCCGCTGCGTGTGGCCCGCAGGCTCCGCGATCCTGATGAATTTATCCGCTCATGACCGGTTTGGGAAGTTCTATGCACCATTCGATGCATTCGATTTCTTCACGATGTGGTTTATGTTCCAGCCGCAGCGGGCAGCCATTCGCGCGGGGTTTCCCAATGCCACATCACAAATAATCCCAGACCCCAGAGCGCCAAAGCCGAATAGGTAACCAGCCCCAGGCCACGCAGAATATAAAATGGCGGCGGGAGCACCGTCATAATATGGGATGCGGCAAAAAAGATGAACACCCAACCCAATGCGCCGCCCAGAGGAAGCATCCGGTCATGTTCCCAACGCGCCGCCAGTAGCGCTGTAATCAGCGGCAGCACCATACAGAAATAATGGGGATGACAAATGGGGATAATGGGCATCATGATGGTAATCAGCACGCCAAGAAACAGATTGCGAAATATCGGATCATCCTTTCGGCGTAGAAATTCCACCAGCAGCGTAATCGCCACAAGCACGCAGGAAATTCCCCAATGCGCCAATTTCATCCATTTTGCCGGGGCTGGAGCGTGGCGCCCGAGGTAAACCGTATGGTCTATCATCGCTTCAAAACTGGTCGAATCAGTCTTATTAATATCCAGAAGTTCCTTATCACGCGAGGTATTATGATTCAATCCCAGGGCAGGCTCCAAAACCACTTGGGCAAAGCGGTGATACGCAGCCATCATGTGTTGCGGCCCCATGATGATCCCCGGGATAACCAACAAGCCCACCGCTAACGCCGCCGCCATACCGACAAGATACGTCCACCGCAGCCGCGATATTCCATAAAGAATTAAAAAGCCCGGGAAAACCTTTAGCGCCGCCGCCAAGCCATTGGCAAACCCGGCCCAAAAGCGTTTGCGCGTGGCCAAAGCCGCCCCGGCAAAACAAAACAGCATTAAAAGAACACTATTGACCTGTCCGCGCACCACCGCGCGGCCAATGGCCGGCAGGCAGACCAAAATTGGAATAATGCGAAGCGCCCACCACCGGCGGCAAAAACGCGGCATGTTGCGCACAGCCGGATCGGTGGAAGTTTTTTCCAGAGCCTCCGCCAGCGCATGACTCCCCCACCAGATACAGCCAATGCTGATGAGAAACCAGATCGCCACGGAAACGGGATAGGGCAATAAGCCCGCGCGGCTGAATTTGGCCGGGGCATCAGCCAGAGGGTACAAAAGGGTTGCCAGCAGAGGCGGATAATTGTAATGCCATCCATTGGTATCTGTGACATTGTAGGGATCTTTATGCACGCGCACCGCCCATGCGGCGCGAAAATAAGTATCCACATCGGTCATCCGCCGTTTAAGAAAGGCGGATCGAACTTCCGTCACGCAGCCGAAGGCAAAAACGCCGATCAGCAACGCGATCAGGCCCCATCGTTCAATTTTGGTCAACGGGTCAAAAGGGCCAATCTTGGTGGTGCTGGTCGTGTTCACAACGGATCCTCATCTTGGTTGCGCCGGTCACTCCTGAAAATCCGGCAAGGTTCCCCGGCGCAGAGCGGGTGTGCGGCAACAGTTTTAGCTTGCCGGAGCAATTCCCGCAAATCTTAGGATTGTCCTGACGTGTTAGGCATGCCGGAGTAGCGCCTTGCATGGCGTATAAGCATCTCTGGGGCGTGCTGCACTAACTTTAGGCATTGGGTTGTGGGGTGTCCGGCTCCGGCACCCGCCCATTTTCAAGGCCCCATTTGGCTTTTTAAAACAGGTCTGTCCAATAATAAGGCAAAAGGCCCGGCTTTTTTTCAATAAAAATCCTGTTCCTTAAATCAAAGTGCGACGTCGTGTAGGGATTCGCAAAAAAAATTCCGCCGCATGTCGAACTGGCATGAGAGTTGCAATATATCTAACGTGCGGCAAGGACCGCGGGAGTGACAGAGAATGCAAGAAATTCGGGACCGAAAGAACGGGACGGTGCTCGAATATGACAAGTGAATATGGATCGTGTATGGCGCAGGGCCACCGCTTCCCAAGCACAACCTGGAGGTCTGTGCGGGTGTGATCTGCACCATACACTATCACCTAAACTCGTTTCCTCCTCCGCCAAGCCGTGTGGACCTACCCTCCTCCACACGGCTTTTTTATTGCGCCCAAAACTATACGATTCCATCTCCAGTGTGTATTATTAGTATCTCTGATGTGCGTTCAGGAGTAATCGTATGACCCAGACCCCCATGACTACCGTCGGCGCAACCAGCGGAGGCCTGCGCGACATCGTGGCGTTAAGCTCTTCCATTTGCTCCATTGAAAACGGCGTGTTGACCTATCGCGGCATTTCCATCGATGAACTGGCGGAAAATTCCACATTTGAAGAAGTGGTATTTCTGCTTTGGAACGGGCGACTTCCTACGCGCGGAGAACTGGACGATCTGCGCCAATCCATTGCCGAGCAGGCACAATTGCCGGAAGGGCTGCTGGCCATGATGAAATCCTTTCCCCGGCGCAGCACGCCGATGGAAGCTCTGCGCACCGCCGCCAGCGCTATGGCCATGTTTGACGCTGAATCCGAAGACATGTCCGCCGCGGCCAATCAGCGAAAATCCCTGCGGATTCTGGGTCAAATGGCCAGCGTCGTAGCGGCGTATGATCGCATCCGCAACGACCGCGAACCTCTGGCACCCCGACGTGATTTGAACCTGGCGGCAAATTTTTTATACATGCTCACCGGCCGATCGCCCGAACCTTTGGCCACACGCGCCCTGGACAAAGCTTATATTCTTCACGCGGATCATGAATTAAATGCCAGCACATTTGCCGCACGCGTGGCGGCAGGCACGCTGACCGATATGCACTCCGCGCTCGTAGCCGCCATCTGTGCCTTAAAAGGCCCCCTGCATGGCGGAGCCAATGAACAGGTCATGCGGATGCTTAATGAAATCGGCAACCCGGACACCGTGGATGCCTATATCCGGGCGAAGCTGGACAACCACGAAAAAATAATGGGTTTTGGACACGCGGTTTATAAAAACGGCGATCCGCGCGCGCGGCATCTCAAGGAAATGTCGCGCCAGCTCGGCACCCTGACCGGGCAGCAGCGCTGGTATGAAATGTCTGTGCGCATCGAAGACTTGGTGGTACGAACAAAAAATTTGAAACCGAATGTCGATTTTTACAGCGCATCAGTGTATCACTATCTGCATATACCCGCTGATCTTTTTACTCCGATTTTCGCCATCAGCCGCACCAGCGGATGGATTGCCCACATTCTGGAGCAATATTCAAACAACAAGCTGATCCGGCCCCGCGCGGAATATATCGGACCGCGCAATCAGCATTGGAAATCGTTTGAATCCCGCTGACGTATTTTTTCTCAAGGCGTTTTGGAAATGAAACCCCGCCATGCTTAATCGGGCTTGATGCTATGAACATTCTGGTAATTGGACCCCACCCCGACGATCAGGAACTCGCTATGGGCGCAACGATTGCCCTGCTCACGCGACAGAAGCACGCTGTGACACTTCTGGACATGACCAATGGCGAACCGACGCCCTTCGGCACACCCGAAACGCGGGCGGCCGAATCAGCCGCTGCCGCCAAGATTCTGGGAGCCACCCGCCTGTCACTGGGGCTGAAAAATCGGGAAGTGACATGGAGTCTTGCCGCGCGCCATGCCACGGCCGCCGTGTTTCGCCGGCTTCGCCCTGATATTGTATTTCTTCCCTATCCCCAGGACGCCCACCCGGACCATCGGCAAGTGACCAAAATCGCTGAAGATGCCCGGTTTGACGCCAAGCTGACAAAATCCGAAATCCCCGGTGAACCATTTTATCCGCCGCGGTTGATCTACTATTTCTGCTCCCATCTGCGGTTTAATTTTCCGGCCTCTTTCTGTGTGGATGTTACAGATGCCATGGATGCTAAACGTCAGGCGGTGCGGTGTTATGAATCGCAGTTCAGTACGGGGCGGCCGGCGGAATCGCAGTGGGAAATCCTCCCCTACATTGAGAATATCAACGGATATTTCGGCGGGACCATTCGCCGTCGATTCGCGGAACCCTTTTTCGTGCAGGAAACACTGGGGCTAAAATCCCTGGATGGACTGGCTTTTTAAGCGCGTGTGTTGTAAGTTTTAGTTTTTAGTAAGAAGGATAATGGTCGCATGACTAAAGAATCGCAGGGTACAAAAGTTGAAGTCGCCGAATCCGCCAAGCGCGGAGCAACGCCGAAGATTCATAAATATTTTGAAGTTGTCACCAAGGTGGAAGGCAGCGATTTGCACATCAAGGCCGAGGTATTGCCGCGCGTGCGTAAATCCGGTCGGCTGGTTCCGACTACCGGCACACCGCTGACCAATGCGGAAATCGAAGCCATGGTCAAGGAAATGCTCACCGAAGAGCAGTGGCATGATTTCCTGCATCGCGGATCACTGGATATCGCCTACGCCATAGGCCCCACCGAGCGATTCCGCGTCAATATTTTTCGCCAGCGCGGCATGGTCAGCTTGGCGGCGCGGCGCATTAATCCGAAAATTCCGAATTTCGCCCAGTTGCACCTGCCTGAAGTTTTTGAAAAAATTGCGGACAACGAACAGGGACTGGTCATGCTCGCGGGCATCACGGGCAGCGGCAAAAGCACCACCATCGCTGCGATGCTCCAGCAAGTGAACGATCGGCGGTCATGCCACATTATCACCATAGAAGATCCTATTGAATACACCTATGTGGATCAGAAAGCCTTTATCAACCAGCGCGAAGTGGGTCTGGATGTTGAAAGCTTTGAAATGGCCATCCGCTACATGATGCGTGAAGACCCTGATGTTATTTTGATCGGGGAAATGCGTGACCGCCTGACATTTCAGGCTGCCGTACAGGCCACAGAAACCGGGCACATGGTGTTTTCCACCATTCATGCCGCCAGTGCTCCGGGAGCCATCACACGCGTTCTGGAATTGTTCCCTCCGGATATGCACATGAACATGCGTCAAGCCATTGCCAACAATATGAAGGCCATTATTTTTCAGAAACTGGTGCCGGCCATCGATCCAGCCATTGGCCGAGTCCCGGTGGTCGAAGTCATGTTGAATTCACCCTCGGTCAGGAAATACATTCTTGAAGGCCGGGAAAATGAATTGACGCAGGTGATCCGGTCCGAGCGCGGAGCCGGGATGATTGACTTTAATGACATGCTGTGTGAACTTGTGGCCAGCGAGACCATTACACACAAAGAGGCCTATATTGCGTCGCCCAATCCGGATGAATTGCGCATGCGCATGAAGGGCATTCGTACGAATTAACCCCTGCGGGAGGCGAAATAGCGCAGAAGCGCTAAGTGGCGTCAAGGATGATTCCGATTAAATCTCTGGCTTAATTAGCCGGATCATGGTAAGTTTTGCATTTGGCGGCGCGTAGCATGGTGCCTGAGGCTACACGCGAAGGCAGGAATGATTGCTTTGATGTATGTAAATGTCATTTATGTTGCGGTGGCGGTTGCCGTTCTTGTGCTCTGGGGACGCTTTCTTGTCTGGATTGACAATGACCTTCCTAACATGCCCGAACAGCCCGCCCTGATATGGAAAGGCGCTTTGCTGGGATCCGTGGCCATTCTCCTGCTGATCTGGCTGCTGATTCCAAACTTCTGGTTTGCACTGCTACTGAATATATTCATTCCCGGAGCTTTACTGGGTTATTACTGGCGCACACGCGTGCAGGTGCTGGGATCTTCCGGCGATCTGCTGGGTGTGATATCCGGGCACATGGAGCAGTTTTCCGCCGGGCGGCGGGCAAAAAAGTCCGTTTCCCAACTGGGCTTGCGGTATGAAGGAAAGGGCGGAAAGCCGCTGCACCTGCCGGCGGTGGAAGACCCCGGTTACAACGGCGTGGTGCTGCTGGATCAGTTGCTGATACAAGGCTTGGAAAACCGGGCGCAGCGTATCGATCTTATGCCGGCGGCTCAGGCTTATGAAATGTCCTTCAGTACAGACGGGGTGGCCTACCCCCAATCCGGGATGCAGCGCACCAACGCCGAACCGCTGATCCAATCCGTCAAACAGCTTACCGGCCTTTCGCTGGAAGAGCGGCGGCGCCCGCAATCGGCAACATTTACCACCCGCGATGCGGACAACAATCCGGTCCACTGGACCGCCAATACCAGTGGCACAACAGCTGGTGAACGGCTATGGCTCCAGATAAACGCCAAAGATAACTGGAAAATGCCGCTGGATCACCTAGGCATGTCGTCCGAACAACTCACGGCCCTGCGCGAGGTGCTTCAGGGCAATGAAGGGCTGGTGATCGTATCATCTCCCCCGCACATGGGCCGCACAACCACGCTCTATTCCCTGCTGGCTAATCATGACGCTTACACGACCAGCATCAACACTTTTGAAATTAACCCGCGGGCCGATTTTGAATCCATCTCCTTAACCCGCTTCGACCCCTCCGCAGCCAACGCCAGCCACTCTAAAGCCTTGCAAAGTCTTATGCTAAAAGACCCGCATATTCTGATGGTGGCGCAATGCCCCGACGCGGCAACGGCAGAAGCGATTGCCAAATACTCTCGTGAAGAGCATCGTGTTTATGTTGGTTTGCGAGCTAATGATGCCATTACCGCCCTGGAACTGTGGCGTAAAGTTTTGCCCGATAACCAAGTGGCTGCCACGCCGCTGCGCGCCATCATATCCCAGCGGCTGGTGCGCCTGCTCTGCCCGACATGCAAAATCGCTTATCAGCCCGATGAGGCGATGCTGGCCAAGTTGAATTTACCCGTCGGCCGCGATCTCTCAGCCTTTAAGGCCAACACACAACCGTCCCGTGATCCAAAGGGGAATTTAATAAAGTGTCCGGATTGCGCCAGTCTGGGTTACCGCGGACAGACCGGAATATTTGAAATCCTGGTGATCAATGACGAAATTCGCCGGGCTATTGCCACCGGACGGCCGGCGGAAGAAATCCGCACCCTGTCGCGGAAAAATAATATGATGTTCATGGTGGAACACGGTTTTAGAAAATTTGCCCTGGGAATTACTTCAATCCAGGAAGTGATTCGCGTGTGCACTCCGGACAAAAAGTCGGCCTCCAAACCGAAAGCCGCGCCTTCCGGACCCCCCAAGGCAGATACGGACAAGACCGGGAAGATACCGGGGCAAACTCAGGCTGGTGCCACGGGTGCCGGTAGCTCTCAGGCCGGCGGATCGTCCGCTGGAAACAGTTAAGTGACACAGGCTTCTGAATCGCTTGCCGGATTGCGATTCACACGCCGCAGCGCATTGGAAGATCATCAATGATTCTTCAATTCATCGTACTATTGTTCATTATCCTCTTTGCGCTATATATGGCCAATGAGGGGCCGTTGTCAGCATTACTCCTGTTGTGTGCCAGCTTCTTTGCCTCTACGTTGGCGATGGGGGTCTATCAGGCGTGGGCCAATCCCATTCTGAATCATCGTCCTGATTTTGCGTACGGCGTTACGTTTTTACTGGTATTTTTCCTGGCTTTTTCCCTCATTCGCACGGCCTTTGACTACCTGATTCGCGGCGATGTGGAACTCCCGCTCTGGCCGGGACGCATCGTTGGAGGGGCCTTTGGCTTTTTTACCGCCATGATTTTAATCGGCTCGGTAATGGTGGGCGTGCAAATGCTGCCGCTGCCCAGCAGTATTTTGGGATATTCCCGGTACAGCACGGCGGCGGATTTGGCCAGTAACTCACCCACCGGCCTGTGGCTGGATCCGGATGGTTTTGTTACCAGCCTCTGGGGCATGGTCAGCGGCCGAAGCGTAGGCGGGCAACCCTTCAGCAAGTACAATCCCCAGCCCCTCCGGCAATGGTATGCCGACCGCTACACCGTCCAATATGCTGGGGCTAAAGCCCTTCCACCAAGTCTGTTGCATGTTCCCTTTGCCGCACCGCTGCCGGTGGCCGTACTTAAGCAGTACGGGATTCCCGCGGCTGGAAAACAGGCTATTTTGGTCCGCACGGAAGTAAACCATGGCAGCGCCCAGCCCAATGTCAGCTCGGATCAGGGCTATTTTCGATTGACACCGGCAGAAGTGCAAATGGTCACCACCGGCGGCAAAATGTACTTTCCCAGCGGATATCTTAAGGACGGCCGCCAATATACGCCGGTGAAACTTAACAATGCCATGGTCGACGATTACCGAACCGTGCATGGCCATCGGCGCGTGATACAGGATTGGATATTCCTTATTCCCTCCAATGAAAAGCCCTTAGCCTTGCACATGAAACAGACAGCCAGTGTGGACCTCGCGAGCCTGTCCACTGAAAAACTTGAACCCCTGCGGGCTTCGGCTTATCCGCAACTGCCTTACAATAATTCCTCTCTGACGGTGCAGTTAGCCGCGAAGAATCTTTCATCAGCCCCGGTCAATATGTGGATAATCCCCGCCGGCACGCGCATGGCCGCTGTACGGTTTGCCATGCAGGCCGCATCGGCCAGACTCGGACGAATTCATCGTGCCATTATAGCCGGCAAGCCGCCATGGTCATCCGCCAATATCAGCGGAACGCCCAATACGTCCATGACCACGATGTACCATCAAAATGCCTTGAATCTCAGATTGCATCATGATGCCCCATGGTCGCAGCTATTACCGGTATTATTTGCGTCTCAAGTGGGCACCAATACCAATAGTTCATTGACACGCATACGCAGTTACTTCCGCGGTACCATTGAACCGTTACTGGCTGGTCAGCGCGTGGCGGCGGCAACGCTTAACGCACAAGGTTCGATGAATAAGCCCATTAAGCTTGGACCAGCCGAATATGATGTACTGATCTGGACGCACTCCGCCGCACAAATGCGTGTCTGGCTTAAAACCGTTACTGTGCATGAGGGCGGCAAGGCCAGTGTACAAATTTCATCGGGCGATAAAATCGTCAATTATTCAATAACGCAATAATTTCCCCCGCATTACGGCCTTGACGTGTGCGGAATTGTGCTACAATTATGAGAGTGAAAATACTGCCGCACGTAAGTGGCTGGTTGGATGAGTAAATTGTTTTCAGGAGTACCCTTATGGCTTTTCAACTTCCTTCTTTACCCTATGACTTTAGCGCATTGGAACCAGTCATTGATACGCAAACCATGCAGATTCACCACGGCAAACATCACGGTGCCTATGTTACCAATCTGAACAATGCCGTCGCCGGTAAGTCCGCGTTGGAAAGCAAAAGCGTGGAAGCGCTGATCGCCGACCTCGCTTCCGTGCCTGAAGATATTCGTACCGCCGTACGCAACAACGGTGGCGGTCATGCCAATCACAGCATGTTCTGGCAAATCATGGCCCCCAAGGGCAAGGGTGGCGGCGGCGAGCCGACCGGCGACCTGGCGGCCGCGATTAACTCCTCCTTTGGATCCTTTGCTGACTTCAAGACCCGTTTCGGCGAAGCCGCGACCAAACGCTTTGGCTCCGGTTGGTCCTGGCTGGTTCTGAAGAATGGCAAACTGGCCATTGGTTCAACCGCCAATCAAGATAATCCGCTGATGGGCGACGCGGTTTGCGGCCTGTCGGGCAAGCCGATCATGGGCCTGGATGTATGGGAACACGCCTATTACCTCAAATATCAAAACCGCCGGCCTGAGTACATCACCAATTGGTGGGAAGTGGTCAACTGGGCCAAAGTTGCCGAAATTTATCAGGCCGCGAAATAACCGTGGCACCCCAAAGCGGCCCAACCGGCGTGCCGCGGGGTTCGTGCTTCGCCGATAGCAGGCGGAGGATAATGAGCTGGAAATGAAGGCCACCGGCAGGTTCCGGTGACTGTCGCGATTCTAGTTTCAGGTTGGTTTGCGAGAGGAGCCTGTCCCTTGCTCCATCCGCCTGCAGGACGAGCTTTCTCGCGTCAGCACGAGCCACTCAGCCGGTTCCAGCGGAATAGGCTCCGTTCACCTTGCTAAATTCCGCTCTATTGCACCCCACCGGACGATTAGCCGTAAAATGTTTTGCAGGGTGCATCCGCTGGAGCGCCGCGGCTCGGCGGATTGGCCAATGCGGGTCCGCCCCGGCTGGCTCGAAATGATTAACCCATTCTCGGCGCAACTGAGGCAGCGGCACGTCGCGGGATCAGTTGGGCAGTGGCCGAGGCACGCCGCCATTCGGGGGCAGGGCAGTTCTCTCGCCCAGGCTGTTCACCTGAGGTAGCAGGACATGAACAAACAAGCGGACAGCATGGATGCAAAGCGACACGAGGAAACGCGCCCTCAAACCACTTCGCAAGAAAAGCGAGGCTTGATATCGTTTCTCTCGACTTTCCCGTACTGCCTGCAGCCTGCGGCCGTGTTGGTTGTTTATATTCTCTGTGCGGCCGGCCTCCTGATCCCCATCAACTTCAATTTTTCCACCATGCTTGTCGCCCATCAGATTGCTGATGCCTCCCAGGCAATGTGGTTTTACGCCTGGTGGCCCTTTGCACTAAGTCATGGTCTGAACCCTCTATTCACCAGCCAAGTCTGGGCACCCACGGGACAAAGTCTGGCTTGGACACAATCCGCGCCCGTGTTGGCACTTTTGTTGGCCCCCGTTACGCTGACGTTGGGACCAATAATCAGCTACAACCTGCTGGCGGTTGCCGCCCCTGTCCTCAATTCCTTTTCCGCACTGATGACATGCCGACAGATTGGGGCCAAGTTGCCGGCTGCGGCACTGGGCGGATGGCTGTTCGGATTTTCTCCCTATGTCATGGCGGAGCTGATGGGGCGGCCGAACCTTTATTGTGTCTGGATGATTCCCCTGATGACGCTGCTGGTAATTCGCTACATGAAAAATACAATATCGCCCCGGCGCTTTACCGGCTGGTTCTCCGCTGCCGGAATAGTGCTGTTTCTGACTTCCACGGAACTCTTTGCCACAACGGTGCTCACCGGGATCATCGCCGCCATCGCCGCGATAATATGCTGGAGAGATAGCGAGACGCGGAAGAGGCTTTACCGCCTTTTCGCCTGCACGTTGACCAGCATGGTGGTCATTGGGGTTATGCTCTCCCCCATTCTCTACGTGATGTTCACCGAATTGGGCCGACAGCCGGAGCTAATCCATCCGGCACGGGATTTTAGCGCCGATGCCGCCAACCTCCTGATTCCTACCCGGACTCTCTGGGCGGGTGGTGATACGATGGCGTTTGTATCCCGCCGCTTTTCCGGCTTCCTTCCCGAGCAATCTGCGTACATCGGATTGCCGCTGCTGGTGCTGGTGGGATTGTACGGCTGGGAGTTCCGTAAAAAGCCGGCCGCGTGCTTCCTGCTGTTGCTGCTACTGGGAATGGTGCTCCTGAGTCTGGGGCCGTATCTGACCGTCGCCGGATGGAACCTTCCCATTGCCTTGCCGTGGAGCCTGCTTGGGCATATCCCCGTGCTGCAAAAGGCGCTTCCTGCACGATTGAGCCTGTATGTCAGTCTGGTAACGGCCTTGATTGCCGCGTGGTGGCTGACGAAATCGCGACGGCGTCCGGCTTTCCGTGCGGCGCTTGGCCTTCTGGTCGCGGCCACCATGTTCCCCAATATAGCTGCCGGTTTATGGGCGGTGCGCCCGCCAAACCCTTCTTTTTTTACAGGGCCTGCAGTTAGAGCCAGCCTTATGCCGGGAGAAAATATTGTCGCGCTGCCCTACGGAATTAATGGAGACAGCATGATTTGGCAGGCGGAGACGGGATTTTATTTTCGTCTGGCCGGCGGCTATCTGGCCCTCACCGGTCCTTACGCGCAGCAGACGATCCCCCAAGCGTTCTATGCAGCCACGGCTCCCGTACATTATCATGCGGAACTGGCCGCGTTTGCCAGGCGCTTCCACGTTGGCGCAATTGTTGTTCCGGATGTTGACAAGCCTCAATACGCTGCGGTGCTTAAAAACGTCTCGCACCATCCGCTGCACACTGCCGGCGTCTGGGTCTATCCAATATCCTCCTTGCGGAGGAGTCGCAAGGCAAGTGTTGCCCGGAACGGGGTCCAAAAATGACGCCACGAATACCGCCTTGGCATGGAGAGGCGGCGGCTGCGCCGGGAAGATGGGATACAAATGTATTTCACTTACTATTACTCCCAACCTTATTTGCGCTACTGCTCAACTGTTCTAAAAAACATCTGCTCTATTTTTTTCCTGATGGCAAAAAAATCTGACCAGGTGAACAGGTGATCGCAGGAGGGACGGCGTTGTCTCGGCGACAGCCGCTCGTTGGCCCCAGCCGGATTTGCTCTACTCTCGCCTGCTCTATCGGGGCTTGAGCAGTAGAGAGTAGAGCAGTAGACCGCAGGAGGAGCCACGTGTCTCGGCGGCAGCCTCTTATGCGCCAGCCGAATGTGCTCTACTATCTACTCTCTCCGAACTCCTGCTCTATTTTTGCCTTTGGCAAAAATGCGCCCGGCGGGAATCGAACCCACAACCGTCCGCTTAGAAGGCGGATGCTCTATCCAATTGAGCTACGAGCGCGTGAGCCATAGTGTATCGCGCCTTGGCGGGATATGGTAAATCACCTCTCGTGTCACGGCGCAAAACAGTGCCATGACGTAGGGCCGCCATACAAGCGCGTGACAGATTTTATCAAATCTCCAGCAGCAACCTTGTGGGGTCTTCCAGCGATTCTTTTATGTGTACCAGAAAGCTCACCGCCTGCTGCCCGTCAATGATGCGATGATCGTAAGAAAGTGCCGCATACATCATCGGCCGGATGACAATTTGATCGTTCACCACGACGGCACGTTTTTCAATTTTATGCAGGCCCAGAATGGCGCTCTGCGGCGGATTGAGAATCGGCGTGGACAACAGCGAGCCGAATACGCCGCCGTTGGTGATCGTAAACGTGCCGCCGCCCAGTTCATCGAGCGTAATTTTTCCTTCGCGGGCGCGTTGGGCCAGGCGTTTAATTTCCGCTTCAATCTGGGCCATGGACAGTTTATTGGCATAGCGCACCACCGGCACCACCAAGCCTTTTTCCGTAGCCACCGCCACGCCCAGGTGCACATTGTTTTTATAAATAACAATCCGATTTTGCAGTTGGGCATTAACAATGGGGACAGCCTTGGCCGCGGCGCAGACGGCCCGGGCGAAAAAGGAGAGGAAACCCAGGCCCACACTGTGCGTTTTTTCAAATTTCTCTTTATATTTCTCACGCAAGGCCATGACGGCGGACATGTCAATTTCATTGAAGGTGGTCAGGATGGCCGCGCTGTGCTGCGCTTCAACCAGGCGGCGGGCAATGGTTTCACGTAATTTGGACATCTCCACGCGTGTTTCTTCCGGGCCATCGGCTTGAATGGCCGGGGCCCGGGCCGCGACCCCCGGCTTAACCGGCGTTGGCCGCGCTGCCGAAGCCGGCGGCGCAGCGACCCCTGGAGCCGGCGCACTACCACGTGCCTCCAAAAACTGCACCACATCCCCTTTGGTAATGCGATTGCCAGGACCCGTGGGAGAAACCGTTGCGGGGTCAATATTGTTTTCCTTCACCATGCGCTCCACCGCGGGTGAAAGCGTTTTACCCGCGGCCTTGTCACCGCCAACGGCTTTTGGTCCAGCCGTCGCCGGAGCGGCCGTGGGACTTTTAGCGGCTGGCTTGGCTCCCGGTTCAACGCGCGCAACCACGTCACCGACATTAACCGTCTGGCCGGCGGCTTTGACGATACGTAGCACTCCCTGCGCGCCGGCGGGCAATTCAACCGTGGCTTTATCAGTTTCTAATTCCGCCACCACGTCATCAGCGAGCACGGCATCGCCATCGGCTTTTACCCAACTGGCAATGCGGGCCTCGGTAACAGATTCCCCCAGTCCCGGAACAAACAAATCTACAAGTGTGTTACTCATAATGTATAGATTCTTTCATGATTTTTGTGACCTAGCCTCGCGGCATATTTCCTAACCGGCCGTCTCTTATAACGCGCCGGTGCGCAACCGAAAAGCGTCCCGCCGAGCACCGGATGGTAATCCGGTGGTTGATCTGGTGCCACGAACCAACCACCGGGTTATCACCACGGTGCTCCATCACACGTTGCGCCGCGGATCCGCTCCGCCTTTATTTCGCCATCGGAGCGCCTTCCCGCACTTCCACTTCGCTGGGGCGGGATTGGCCTGCTGGGGCATGTTCCTTGCCCACCACATCCGCAACCGACAAATTCAGCGCTCGGGCCAATATTTCCGCCTGTTCATTCACGTGGCGTTCATGCGAACCGGCCGCCGGCGAACTCGACGGCTTGCGCCCGATATACGTCAATTTTTGCATGCCCGGCCAATGATAATGCAATTTCGCCCCGATAAATGGATACACCCCATTGTTGCGCGGTTCTTCCTGAACCCATACCATTTCCACACCTTTGGGATACGTGCGCGCGATTTCGGTAAGGCGATCCGCATAAAAGGGATAAATTTGTTCCAGGCGAAGAATGGCGATATCGGTAATATGATTTTTATCACGCTCCGCCAGAAGTTCATAATAAATTTTCCCGCTGCAAACCAGCACACGCCGCACGCGTGAGCGATCGAGCTTGGAGGTCTCGTCGATGATTTCTTCAAATTGCCCGCCGCTGAATTCCTCCAGCCGCGACACCGCCATTTTGTTTCTAAGCAGACTTTTGGGTGCCATGACAATCAGCGGCTTGCGGAAACTGCGGTGCATCTGCCGGCGCAGTAGATGAAAATATTGCGCCGGCGTGGTGGGATTGCACACCTGAATATTATCTTCCGCGGCCAACTGCAGGAATCGTTCGAGCCGGGCATGGGAATGTTCCGGCCCCTGCCCTTCATAACCGTGCGGCAACAGCATGACCATACCGTTGTGTTTGCTCCACTTGGTCTCGGCGCTTACCAGAAACTGATCAATGATCGGCTGAGCCATATTGATAAAATCACCGAATTGCGCCTCCCACATGACCAGCGCATGGGGATCCGCGGATGAAAAGCCATATTCAAAACCCACCACCGCCAACTCGGAAAGCATGGTATTGATAATCGTAAAGCGTGCCTTGGCTTCGCTGAAGGCCGCCAAGGGATTGTATGGATTGCCGGTTTCCGAATCAAAAATAACGGCGTTGCGATGGCTGAAAGTTCCCCGGCACACATCCTGCCCGGTCAGACGTACCCAAATGCCTTCATCCAGCAGCGAGCCGATGGCCAGCATTTCCCCGTTGCCCCAGTCGATGCCTTCGCCCTTGCGCACGGCATCCAGCCGCTGCTTGTACATTTGTGCCACTTTCGGATGCGGCGAAAACGTATCGGGGAACTTACAGACTTTTTCAGCAATGCTCAGGAGTTCCTGGGAGCTTACGGATGTATCCACGCGCCAATCGCGAATATCGCGCGGGACTTTCAGCAAATCTTTCCACGGGCCGTGTACGGGTGGTGCGGCTTCGGTGGGTTTGAAGGTTTGCGCGTATTCATGCGCCTTATCCAGGCGGTCATGAATCTCCCGCGCCATGTCATCAAGCTGGACTTGTGTCATGTGCCCGGATTCCAGAAGACGTTTAGCATAAAGTTGCCGGGTGGTGGGGTGTTTGGAAATTTCCCGATACATCACGGGCTGCGTTACGCCAGGGTCATCTAATTCATTGTGACCGCGCCGGCGATAACAGACCAGGTCAATAATCACATCCGCCTTGAAACGCTGACGAAAGGCAATCGCCAGACGAGCGGCCTGCACCACCGCTTCCGGATCATCGCCATTGACATGAAACACCGGGGACTGAATCGCCTTGGCCACATCGCTGGGATAGCGGGTAAAACGCCCATCATTTGGATTGGTCGTAAAGCCAATCTGATTATTTACAATAATATGAACGGTACCGCCCGTGCGATACGCTTCAAGTTCCGAAAGATATAGCGTCTCGGCCACAATGCCCTGCCCGGTAAACGCGGCATCCCCATGCATCAACACCGGCATGACACGCTGCCGCGTTACATCACCTTTGCGGTTTTGCTTGGCGCGGACTATGCCTTCCACCACGGGGTCAACAATTTCCAGATGACTCGGATTGGCCGAAAGCGATAAGTGCATGGACCGGCCGCAGCGTGTGGTGGAATCATGGGCATAGCCCAGGTGATATTTCACATCGCCATCCCCCATGGATTTCTGCGGGCGATCCAACACTTCCGCCATAATCATTTCGTAGGGCTTGTGCATGGTATGGGCCAGCACATTAAGCCGGCCGCGGTGCGGCATGCCCATGACAATTTCGTCCACCCCATTTTCGGCCGCTTTTTCCACCACCTCATCCAGCAGATTAATCAGCGATTCCGCGCCTTCAATACTGAATCGCTTGGTGGTGGGGTGCCGGCGCGGCAGGAATAATTCAAAATCTTCCGATGCCGCCAGTCGCGACATCATAAAGGCGCGATCCGCATCGGAAAGCTCCGGCTTATTGAGTGTCGGCTCCATGATATCTTGTAGAAATTGCCGCTGCTGGGGATCACGTATGTCCATATATTCCACAGCCAGGGTGCCGCAATACGTGGCGCGCAACATGGCAATCAGTTGCCGCAATGGCACGCGGCCGCCGCCCCCAAAAATTCCCGCATTGACGGTCCGATCTAAATCCGCTTCGCTTAAGCCAAACTCATTGAGGCTCAATAATGGATGGTCTGTGGCGTTATGCCCCAGCGGGTCTAAATCGGCAATTAAATGGCCCAGTTCCCTATAGCTATGCACCAAGTCCGAGATCTGCAAATCCGGCTCGCCTTCCGCAGCCGGGGCGGCCGTGACCGCTGCACCGACTTGCGATGCAGGCCGATCAGCCGCCAAGTCAAAGCCTCTGAAAAACCATTGCCATTGCGGATCAACCGCTTCCGGCTTGAGTTTCCATTGTTCATAAAGATTTTGCAAAAATTCGGGACTCAATCCCTCCAGCGATGCTTGAGAATCGCTACCGGCAACATCCGAGGTAACCACGTTTTTTTCTCCGAAAATCAGGGCGTTTTTATCGCCCGCACATCCTCTGTTCTACATAGTTCAGCCCGCAGAGGCAAATGTCCAAGGGAAAATCCAATAAAAATAACCGTAAACGCGAATTTATCTATCCTCAAAACTGGCCAATCCCGCACCGCGCTCCGAGATCACCGGATGGTAATCCGGTGGTTGATTCAATGCCATGAACCAACCACCGGGTTATCACCACGGTGCTCCATGACGGCACTGCGTCTAACCCATACGTATCGGCATAATCCAATGTTTTGCATTATCGGAAGTGGCGTAATGTATCGCCACGTTGCAGCCCATAATTTTCTTTTTCAAAATATTCCTGAAGATTTTCCTTGACGCCGCCGATAACTGGTGATAGGATGATTTGTGGTGTGAAGCAGGAGCGATTGTTTCGTATACCGTCATCATCATTGGCTCCGGTATTCCGGTGCCAGCGGCTTTTAGGCCGTGGTTTTTTCTTTTATTCCGCTCCTACGCAACCCATCATCATGTTCGCCTGATCCGTCGTCGGCAATGCCGGAACCCTGGACACGGGTCTCAAAATATCTCGAATTTGGTTCCGGCGGTATGGTTGCGCCCCGCATAACGGGCGGATTTTTAACAAAGGATTGTGTGTCCGGCTCTGAAGCAAAGGGCTTGACAGCTTTTGAGGTGGCTTATATTCGGACTGTGCAGTCCGGAGCTACCACGCGCAGGTTCATCCGAATCGGCAAAACCACGGGATCGTTTCCCATGGTTTTTGGTTAAAACCAAGCCGATGCCTTCCTTGGCTCCCGCGCGGTATTCGGTTCCCATAATAATCCGGTCTTGTGCTTTTCAGGCAAGATCGATGCGCTATGGGACGCAGGATACACAATTAAGTGTTTCTCTTTTTCGGAGGCTTCCTTATGCGAAGTTTTATCGTAAAAAAACGGGGGTTTACCCTCATTGAGTTGCTCGTGGTGATCTCGATCATCGCGCTGCTCATTGCCATCTTGTTACCCAGCTTGGCCCGTGCCAAGGAACTGGCCAATCGGGCGGTCTGCTCGGCGAACATTCGCGGTATTATTCAATCCTGTTACATCTACGCCCAGAGCAACAACTCCCAGTTCCCGGCAACACTTGCCCCAACAACTGGAACCACCACGCTTAAAATAACCCCCGGTGGCGCTCCGGGTGCCCCCAATACCGCTCCGGCTACACCTTACTCAGCAGGTACGGTTACCGCCGCTTGGTACAGTGGTACAGCGACTTACGCCGATCCACTTTCCTGTCTGTGGATGCTGGTATTGCAGGGCCAGGATACTCCCAAGAGCTTCATTTGCCCGTCGGATCCGATTGCGACCACACCGTCGCTGGAGTATCAGACCACTGCAAGTACGTCTGGTGCCGCATATTATTATAATTTTGGCAACATTTTGGGGACTACAACGAATACCAGTGGCCAAGGCGAAAGCTATTCGGTCGCTTGCCCGTGGAACAATAGCGGCGGCGTCGGTGGCTGGTGGACGGATAATTCCGGCTCGGATGTTCCTGAAGTCAGCGATATGGCTCCCGCAGATGACGGCGGCACTGCTGGCAGCACCTTGCAGCGCGCTACGACGACTTTGGTTACTGGCAACACCTACGGCAACTACATCTACAATTCCGGCAACCATAATGGCGACGGCCAGAATGTCGGCTTTGGTGATGACCATGTCAGTTGGGAAGTCAACCCGTATGTCGGCCAGAGCGGCGACAACATCTTTACCTACTATACCGCAACGGGAACCGGACCGGGAAGCTCCACGCCCGCTACTGGTACAGTATCGGATTCAGCCGGAACAGTTCAGATGTTGTACAACACCCCGCCGTATGACATCTGCATGCTTCCCGCTCGCGATGTCAGCACGGGCGAATGGTAATTCTGTTACCGTTATCTCTGTTGAATTAAGGACATTCTGCGGCCCGTTCCGATACGTCGGAACGGGCCGCTTTCTTTTGCGCCCGCATATTCACAAGTAGTCTCCCACATTGCTGCTTCATGCGGCGCTGCACCGCCATATAGTTCACTGTCTGACATACGCTGGTCATCGCATGGCCCCGCGATGGCGCGGCCGCGATCCCATCGATCCGACATATTTCGTCCGCACCCGCATCTCCAATGAAGGCGCTGATCAGCTACGCACAGCAACGATCACAACGCCGAAAATATTGCTTTGACCGCCGTGGCCGCGTTGGGTAACATGTTCCGAATAATCAGTCAACGACAGCGCGGGCGGTCTTAGTCGCAAAACAGGGGGAATTTCATTATCTTGCCTAAGCTTTTACGTGCATTCTACGCGTCGCGGCACGCAATTGTCGCGTTGGTTTTATTTGCCATGTTTTCCTCCCTCTTTCTGGCGCGAATTCATTTCAGTATGGCACATGGCATCCTGACCCAGAGCTGGGGCATACCAGATTTCTCCCAGTGGGTGTGGTTCTATGCCTGGTGGCCCTACGCAATTTTCCACCTGATCAATCCGATGATGTCGTACAAGGTGTGGGCACCAACCGGCCAAAACCTTGGCATGGCCGTTTCAACGCCGTTTACAGCGATTATATACGCTCCGATCACTTATCTTTTTGGACCGATCGTGACCTACAACGTCAGCATTTTGTTGGCTTTGACCACGAATGCGTGGTGCGCGTATTTGCTGTGCCACAAAATCACGCGCAGTTTTTACCCAAGCGTCGTGGGAGGATGGATATTTGCCTATTCACCTTATGTGCAGTATGACATGAATGGAAAGCCATCCCTTATTACCCTGTGGGCGTTGCCGATAGTGATTTTGCTTTCGATCAAGTACGCGAAAGCTGAAATCAGCGACCGCCGGTTTGTTCTGTCGTCCTCATTTATTTTAACGAGTCTTTTCTACACGACGGACGAAATATTTGTAACATTCGTACTCATGTCGGGCATAACCATGTTGGCGTCGCTTTACCTGTATAGAAAAACCACCGTTTACCCAAAACTGATACGCCTCTGCGGACTGTCATTAATGAGCCTAATCATTACGACTTTGCTGGCATCGCCGTTTATTTACTATGGGTTGTTCGGCCCGGGGGCCTTTATCGGGGCGATCCATAAACCTATTGATTTTTCAAATGATCTGATGAGCATTGTTATTCCTTCACCATTTATTTGGCTGGGAGGATCGGCCTTCCACCAGGCGTTTCTCCGCTTGAACGGATGGCAACTTGACGATTATCTCGGACCCGCGGTCTTGTTGACCATAGCTTTGTTTTTCATCCAATTTAGAAAACATCCGTTTGGCGCGCTGATAATGATTATCGTGATTCTCTCACTGGTACTAAGCTTCGGCTCCCATCTGGTGGTCTATGGGCACGGCACCTTAATCGGCCTGCCCTATTGGGTATTATTTCACGTGCCGGTTTTAAACAAGGCCATTCCGGCCCGCTTTTGCTTATACGCATACATAGCAATATCCCTTGCGGTTGCAGTTTGGGGGGCGACCAAGCCGCATTATCTCAAATGGATGCTGTTGGCTTTGTGCATTATTACATTAATGCCGAATGTTTTCAGCGATCAATTCGCGAGCACCCCTGACAACCCGGTATTCTTCGCAAGCAACTTGTACAAATCATACATCCATAAAGGTGAGAATGTGATACTGCTTCCCTATGGAATTAACGGTGACAGCCTCGTATGGCAGGCGGAGGATAATTTCTACTACAGCATCGCCGGGGGGTATTTCTATCTTGGCAGCCCTTGGCGCGGCACTGTCGTCAGCGACCTATACAGTGGATCCGCCACTACGGGATTTTATGAGCAATTTAAGCGTTTCGCCTGGGAAAAGGGGATTTCGTCGCTTATAGTCAGCGATCTCTACGCCTCCCACTGCCGGTCGCTTTTAAGCCATTTACACACCAGACCTGTGAAAGTTTCCGGCGTGGAAATATACAACATGGGAAAATAGGATGCGCTCCCGCCGTGGAATATCGTGCGCCGCTACCCCTTTCCTTTCTGTTCCAACTCTTGCTGCGCGTACAGCACACTGTACTTAAGCATGACACCGATGGTGGTTTTATAACAAATCACCAGGCCGAAGCGGCCCTGCAGAAAGCCGCCACGAAAAATATAATATATAAGGAACGTCAACACCGGTCGAAATAACATATCCCGCAACGTGGCGTGTTTGCCCCGGGCGCGCAGCGTTTCCGCCAGAATAGCAGCGTGTTCCGCCATGCGCGGGCCGTCGTTAATATCCGTTTGGCTAAAGGGCGAAAGGCGATTGTGTAACAGCGGCCGCTGGAGTTTTTGCACGCGAAACCCCGGCTTTGGCCGGCGGATTTCCGGAGCACTTTTTTCATCCCAATCCACACGCTGTTGATGAATCAACCGAGGCTGGTAATCCGGCGACCAGCATCGCACCCAACGCATCGCGATAAAATTTTTCCGCGGCATTTCACACATGGCGATTGCGGATGCTTGTGACTCCGAAAGAGCCTGAATCTCAGCAGCTAGTTCACACGAACACTCTTCATCCGCATCCAGCGCCAGCACCCAGGGGTGCCGACACTGCCCCACCGCGAATTGGCGCTGCTGGTTATAGCCGAGCCAGGGGCGGATGATGATCCGCGGTTTGGCCCCATGTGCAGATGCTGCCTCCGGCGTTCCATCTGTGGAACCGGAATCAACAACGACAATATCATCGCTCCATGCGACAGAATCAAGGCACACGCCGATATTGCCGATCTCATTTTTACAAATGATACAAACCGATATCCGCATGGCCGCCACGTTAGTCGAAAATCGCCGGATGCGAAAGCGATCGGATTATCACCACGGTGCGCTATAACGCGATGCTCCCCCCGAGCACCGGATGATTAATCCGGTGCTTGATCCAGGGCCGCCAACCAACCGCCCGCCTGTCACCACGGTGTTCTAACGCGCGACGCCCCCGGAGCGCCTGCGAAGTTTTTGCTTTTTCGCCCATTGTTTCTGACGCCGCACCAACGCGCGAGCCAGCGAATTCTGAATAGCAGCTTGCTTAGGGTGATGCAGCGCCATGAACGCCAAAGCTAGTTGTTGATGCGTCTGTATTCGCCACGGCTCGGGCAATAAATGGCGGCCCAGAGTGTGCTGTCGCAACCGCAATTGCCGACCTAGCTTTAAAACCGTCTGAAACTCGGCGGCGGCGGCGCCCGGACCGCCATGTTGCAGCAAACCTACGCCATAGGCAAAATGGCCTTGGCCAAAGGCAGGTGACGCTTGCAGCGCCCGCTGATAATAAGGAATAGCTTCTTGCCATTGCCCAAGCCGGGCCAGCGCCTGGGCCAGACCGAACAGCGCTTTAATGTTTTCCGGCTCGGATTTTATGGCCATCCGATAATGCGGGATGGCACGTTTCGGATGCCGCGCTTTGGCCAGCATATTCGCCAATTGTGTTTGCAATGTCGTCGAATGGGGGAACAACCGGACAGCGCGTAACAGATCAAGGTACGCAGCACGCCATTCGCCAAGCGCTTCATAGCATTGCACCAAGTGCCGGATTGTTGGTGCCTTTATGCTGGCGTCAGCCAGGGATCGACGGTAATACGGGATAGCCTTGGCATACTGCCGCAGCGCACGATAGGCGTCACCCAAGTTGGAGTTGACCACAAAATCTTCGCCATGGGAAAGCTGGTTGGCTTTATGCAGCAATGCCAAGCCCTCCGCATGTCGCCCCTGCACAAAGTCGTGGGTGCCAATTTGCTCCATGGCCCCCCAGCACGTCGGATTGTATCTCAGGTCATGCTTCCAGACTCGCACTGGCGGTGTATAAATTTCACTTTGTGCCCAGGTCATCGTTCCGAGCGCCAAAAGTGCCAGGGCGGAAACGGATATGGCCGGCCACGAGAGAATTCCCGCCGTCCCCGTTTTCATCGGTGCAGCGGGACTAACCGGTGCGCCGGAGAGAGCATTGGCCACCCGATCTAATATGCGAACGGCGGCTTGTGTTACCAGAACAATAATTCCGGTGCAGGCCAGATATTGGTAATGGTCCGCGACGAAGGTGTAAATTTCCGTGTAGAACGCGATAAAACCCAGCAGGGGAGAAATCAGCAACCCATAAGCCGCCGCCGCCACGAATGGCCCCCGGCCGATCTTTCTGGACAACGCCAGGAGTATTAACGGCACAGCACATGCGGATACCGGAAATATCCACTGCCACCGCGCAAAATGATTGATATGCCAGCGTGGGTATATCTCCATCATCGGCCAGGGCCAGAATAATTTGATGGGATAAAACCACAAATCCTTGCCCGCAATGATAAGATGTTGCGTAATTGTATAGTGGTAAATGTGTCCATGGGCACCAGCCTGTCCATGCTCAATATGAATCGTCATCAGAGCTGCCAGAAATCCCAGCAGCATCCAAGGAACCAGGAGCAGCACATCACGCCGGTGCAGCCCAGCGCGCTTCCACCCCAAGATAAACAACAGAACAACGGGTATAACGCAGGCATCGGTTTTTGCCAGCAGTGACAAGAGATATGCCAGAGTCCCCAGAATATAAAAACGCCCTTCACGCGCGGTCAGAAATGGCGCATCGGCGGGCCGTGTTCCCGACAAATCGGCGAAACGAATCCACGCGAGGATTGCGGGGAAAAGAAATAACGCGGAGAACAGACTCTTCTGCTCCACGACCCACCCGACGGTCTCCACCTGCACGGGATGGATGGCCCAAATTGCCGCCGCGATCCAGGCCCCGCGGAGGTTCAGATTCACTAAAATACGCCATAGCAATATCGCGTTAAGTCCCTGCAAAAAGATATTAACCAGATGATAGCCAAAAGCGTCCGCACCCCACAGGTGCCACTGCACCACAAACGCGGTGTAAACCAGCGGGTAGTATTGAGGCGAAGCTTTCGGGTTCAGCCAGATACTCCACAAGCCCCGCCAATGATGCGCAAAATGATTCTGTACCAGCCACTGGGCATCATCCCAGATATAACCTGCGGTATGCAGCGGCCAATAAACAATTTGTGTCAGCAACAGCAGCGCCAGTGCGGCCCCGATGAAGCGGCACCATGCGGACCATCCTGCCGCTTTCACGGCTGAGGTTGCGTTGGGGCCGCGCGACACAGCCGGATCAGTTGGTACAGGCGACCGTTCAGACATAATGCGTATTTGAACACAACTTGCCCCCCGTGGCAAAGAACCCACCGCAGGGTAACCCCATGATGCGCCATAACACGATGCGCCCCGTCGAGAGCACCGGATGACAATCCGGTGGCTGATCCCATGCCACCAACCACCACCGGGTTACCACCACGGTGCTCTAACGCGACGCTTCCCCGATATCTGATTCGTCACGCGACCGATCTACCGCCCTGCTGGCCGGGACCAATTCCTCATTCGCATACAGAACGCTATATTTGAGCATGACACCGATAGTTGTTTTATAACAAATCACCAATCCGAAGCGGCCCTGCAGAAAGCCGCCACGAAAAATATAATATTTCAGAAACGTCAACACCGGGCGAAACAACATATCCCGCAACGTGGCGTGTTTGCCGCGGGCACGCAGCGTTTGGGCCAAAATAGCGGCATGTTCCGCCATGCGCGGGCCATCATTAATATCTGCTTTGATAAAGGGCGAAAGGCGATTGTGTAAGAGCGGCCGTTGGAGTTTTTGTACGCGGAAGCCTGGCTTCGGCCGACGGATTTCCGGAGCGCTTTTTTCATCCCACTCCACACGCTGTTGATGAATCAGCCGAAGCTGATAATCCGGTGACCAGCAGCGCACCCAGCGCAGAGCGATAAAATTCTTCCGCGGCATTTCGTACATGGCAATGGCGGATGCTTGTGCCTCGGGAAGAGCCTGCATTTCAGCCGCCAATTCCGGCGAGCATTCTTCATCCGCATCCAGCGCCAACACCCATGAGTACCGACACTGCCCCACCGCAAACTGCCGCTGCCGGCTATAGCCCAGCCAGGGGTGGCTGATTACCCGTGGTTTTGCGCGATGCGCCGCAGCCTTTTCCGGCGTGCCATCGGTGGAACCGGAATCAACAACCACGATATCATCACACCAGGCGACAGAATCCAGGCACACGCCGATCTTGCTGGTTTCATTTTTACAAATTATGCAAACCGATATCCGCATGGCCGCCACGTTAGCCGAAAATCACCGGATTTGGAACAGCGCATAAAAAGACCCGGGCGAATCTTTCGATCCGCCCGGGTCATAAATCTGGCACTCACCTACTCTCGCGCGTAAGCACTACCATCGGCCGTCAGAG